>NZ_CP162006.1:0-318576 GCF_040822085.1 Rhodoferax sp. WC2427
CTATGGCAAGCCTGCGCAGAGCAGTTGGCCCAAGAACTACCCGAGCAGCAGTTCAACACCTGGATCAAGCCCTTGGTGGCACAGGTCAACGACGACTTCTCCAAAGTCACTTTGTTTGTCGCCAACCGCTTCAAGCTGGACTGGATCCGTGCGCAGTACGTAGGCCGCATCAGCGCCCTGCTGGAAAAGCTGTACGGCCAAACCATTCCACTCGAGTTAGTGCTTACTCCGCGGGAAGCCCAAGTGCGTGTGCACGCCACGGCGCTGACGCCCCAAGGTGTGGGTGCGATTCCAGAGCCCACTGCCGCCGCGGAAGATCCGGCCCAGGCGCAATTCAAGAACCGCCTGAACACCGCGCTGACCTTTGACACACTGGTCGAGGGCACGGCCAACCGCATGGCCCGCGCCGCGGCGATGCATGTGTCCGGCACGCCCGGCCAGCTTTACAACCCGTTGTTCATCTACGGCGGCGTCGGCTTGGGCAAGACCCATTTGATGCACGCCGTGGGCAACCGTTTGCTGGCCGACCGGCCTGATGCCAAAGTTCTCTACATCCATGCCGAACAATTTGTATCGGATGTGGTTAAGGCTTACCAGCGCAAGACTTTTGACGAATTCAAAGAGCGTTACCACTCGCTGGATTTGTTGCTGATTGACGACGTGCAGTTCTTCGCCAACAAGGACCGTACGCAAGAAGAGTTCTTCAACGCCTTCGAAGCACTGCTGACCAAGAAGTCGCACATCGTGATGACCAGCGACACCTACCCCAAGGGCCTGGCCGACATCCACGAGCGGCTGGTGTCGCGCTTCGACTCCGGGCTGACGGTGGCCATCGAGCCGCCCGAGCTGGAGATGCGGGTGGCCATTCTGATCAACAAATCGCGCGCCGAGGGCACCGAAATGCCCGAGGAAGTAGCCTTCTTTGTGGCCAAAAACGTGCGCTCCAACGTGCGCGAGCTCGAAGGCGCGCTGCGCAAATGCCTAGCCTATTCGCGTTTCAACCAGAAGGAAATGTCGATCCAGCTGGCCCGCGAAGCCCTGCGTGACTTGTTGTCCATCCAGAATCGGCAAATCTCGGTGGAAAACATCCAGAAGACCGTGGCCGACTACTACAAGATCAAGGTCGCCGACATGTACAGCAAGAAGCGTCCGGCCAGCATTGCCCGGCCACGCCAGATTGCGATGTACCTGGCCAAGGAGCTGACACAAAAAAGCCTGCCCGAAATCGGCGAATTGTTCGGCGGCCGCGACCACACCACGGTGCTGCACGCGGTGCGCAAAATTGGCGGTGAACGCCAGCAGCTCACCGAGCTGAACCAGCAACTGCACGTGCTGGAGCAAACCTTGAAGGGTTGACAGACCGGGTCGTAAAAACAGGGAAAATCGGGCCTGCCGGTATTTTCCAAAAAAGCTAGTTTCTAAAAATATGGGGTTGACATGATCGTTTTGAAGGCAACACAAAGCAAGGTTCTCGCGGTTCTGCAATCGGTCGCCGGGATTGTGGAGCGCAAGCACACCTTGCCGATTCTGGCCAATGTGATGTTGCGCAAAACCGGCAGCACGGTGCAGCTGACCACCAGCGACCTGGAAATCCAGATCCGCACCAGCGCCGAGCTCGACGGCGACGCGGGCGACTTCAGCACCACCGTGGGTGCCCGCAAGCTGATCGACATCCTGCGCACCATGCCCGCCGACCAGACCGTGTCGCTCGAATCCAGCCAGAACAAGCTCATCCTCAAGGGCGGCAAGAGCAAGTTCACGCTGCAGACCCTGCCTGCCGAAGACTTTCCGCTGGTGCAAGAGGCGGCCAACTTTGGCCCCGTGTTCAGCGTGCCGCAAAAAACCCTGAAAGCCCTGCTGGGCCAGGTGTCGTTTGCCATGGCGGTACACGACATCCGTTATTACCTCAACGGCATTTTGTTTGTAGCCGAAGGCACGCAACTCAGCCTGGTCTCCACCGACGGCCACCGCCTGGCCTTTGCCTCGGCCGCGCTGGACGTGGAAGTGCCCAAGCAAGAGGTGATCTTGCCGCGCAAGACCGTGCTGGAAATGCAGCGCCTGCTCAGCGACGCCGAAGGCGAGAACCAGCCCATGATGGAGATGCAGTTTGCCAACAACCAGGCCAAGTTCAGCTTCGGCGGCATGGAGTTCGTCACCAAGCTGGTCGAGGGCAAGTTCCCCGACTACAACCGCGTGATCCCCAAGAACCACCAGAACCACATCACCCTGGGCCGCCAGGCCTTCTTGTCCAGCCTGCAGCGCACCGCGATCCTGACCAGCGACAAGTTCAAGGGCGTGCGCCTGAATGTTGAGCCGGGGTCCTTGCGCGTCGCGTCCAACAACGCCGAACAGGAAGAAGCCGTGGACGAGCTCGACGTGGACTACGGCGGCGACAGCATCGAGATTGGCTTCAACGTCACCTACCTGATCGACGCACTGGCCAACATGCAGCAAGACATGGTCACCATCTCGCTGGGCGACAGCAACAGCTCGGCCCTGCTGACCATCCCCGAGAACGAAAACTTCAAGTACGTCGTGATGCCGATGCGCATCTAGTTGCTACAAATATAGTAGCTGCCCACGCTCTATTTATAAGCGTTAGAGGCATATTCCATTTAAATTTTCAGCTTCGGGGGTCTTGTCCCCCCACCTGCCCTGTACGCACTGACCGCCATGACCGAAGAACACACGCCCGTCCCTCCCGTCCCAACCGATGCCGAATCCATGGAAGCGGTGAACACGGGCGACAGCACGGCCGACAGCTCCAACTTCCAGCCCACCATCGACACCAACCAGGCCGGGGCCACCGAAGCCTACGGCGAAGGTTCGATCCAGATCCTGGAAGGCCTGGAAGCGGTGCGCAAGCGCCCGGGCATGTACATCGGCGACACATCGGACGGCACCGGCCTGCACCACCTGGTGTTCGAGGTGGTCGACAACTCCATCGACGAATCGCTGGCTGGCCATTGCGACGACATTCTGGTCACCATCCACTCCGACAACTCCATCAGCGTGGTGGACAACGGCCGCGGCATCCCCACCGGCATCAAGATGGACGACAAGCACGAGCCCAAACGCAGTGCCGCTGAAATCGCCCTGACCGAGCTGCACGCGGGCGGCAAGTTCAACCAGAACAGCTACAAGGTGTCTGGCGGCCTGCACGGCGTGGGCGTGAGCTGCGTGAACGCACTCAGCAAAATGCTGCGCCTGACCATCCGCCGCGACGGCAAGATCCACGTGATGGAATTCAGCAAAGGCTTTGTGCAAAACCGCCTGCTGGAGACGGTCAATGGCGTGGAAGTGTCACCGATGCACATTATCGGCGACACCGAAAAGCGCGGCACCGAAGTGCACTTTGCGCCCGACCTGGAAATCTTCCAGACCAACTCCGACTTCCACTACGAAATCCTGAGCAAACGCCTGCGCGAACTCAGCTTCTTGAACAACGGCGTGAAGATCCGCCTCAAGGACGAGCGCAGCGGCAAAGAAGACGACTTCTCGGGTGCGGGCGGCGTGAAGGGCTTTGTGAACTTCATCAACAAGGGCAAAACGGTGTTGAACCCCAACATCTTCCACGCCATGGGCGACCGCCAGAGCGACCAGAACACCAACATCGGCGTGGAAGTGGCGATGCAGTGGAACAGCGGCTACAACGAGCAAGTGCTGTGCTTCACCAACAACATCCCCCAGCGCGACGGCGGCACCCACCTGACCGGCCTGCGCGCCGCCATGACGCGGGTCATCAACAAATACATCGACGACAGCGAAATCGCTAAAAAGGCCAAGGTCGAAGTCACCGGCGACGACATGCGCGAAGGCCTGACCTGCGTGCTGAGCGTGAAAGTGCCCGAGCCCAAGTTCAGCAGCCAGACCAAAGACAAGCTGGTGTCCAGCGAAGTGCGCGGCCCGGTGGAAGACATCGTCAGCCGCCTGCTGCACGACTACCTTCAAGAGCGCCCAGCCGATGCCAAGATCATCGTCGGCAAGATCATCGAAGCCGCCCGCGCCCGCGAAGCCGCCCGCAAGGCGCGCGACATGACCCGCCGCAAAGGCGTGCTCGACGGCATGGGCCTGCCCGGTAAACTGGCCGACTGCCAGGAAAAAGACCCCGCCATGTGCGAGATCTACATCGTCGAGGGCGACTCCGCCGGTGGCTCTGCCAAGCAGGGCCGCGACCGTAAATTCCAGGCCATCCTGCCCCTGCGCGGCAAGATCCTGAACGTGGAAAAAGCCCGGTATGAGAAGCTGCTGACCAGCAACGAAATCCTGACGCTGATCACCGCCCTGGGCACCGGCATCGGCAAAGCCGGTGGTACCACCGGCAACGACGACTTCAACGTCGCCAAGCTGCGCTACCACCGCATCATCATCATGACCGACGCGGACGTCGACGGCGCGCACATCCGCACCCTGCTGCTCACCTTCTTTTACCGCCAAATGCCCGAGCTGGTGGAGCGCGGCCACATCTACATCGCCCAGCCGCCGCTGTACAAGGTCAAGGCCGGTAAGGAAGAGCTGTACCTGAAAGACGCCAGCGCGCTGGACGGCTTTTTGCTGCGCATCGCGCTGGTCCACGCCTCGGTCTACACCGGTGGTGAGAATGGCAGCACCCTCAGCGGCGACACCCTGGCCGAGCTGGCGCGCAAGCACCAACTGGCCCAGGCCGTCATCGCCCGCCTGCAAAACTTCATGGATGCCGAAGCCCTGCGCTCGGTGGCCGATGGCGTGGCGCTGAACCTGGACACCGTGGCCGACGCCGAAGTGTCCGCCGCCGCCCTGCAAGCCCGCCTGCCCGATGCCGAGGTGGCCGGTGAGTTCGACGTGCGCACCGACAAACCCATCCTGCGCATCAGCCGCCGCCACCACGGCAACATCAAGAGCAGCGTGCTGACCCAAGACTTCGTACACGGCTCGGACTACGCCGCCCTGGCCGAAGCCGCCAACACCTTCAAAGACCTGCTCAGCGAAGGTGCCAAGGTCATGCGCGGCGAAGGCGAGCGCCAAAAGGAAGAAAAAGTCACCGACTTCCGCCAAGCCATGGCCTGGCTCATCGCCCAAGCCGAACACGCCACCAGCCGCCAGCGCTACAAGGGCCTGGGCGAAATGAACCCCGCCCAGCTCTGGGAAACCACCATGGACCCCACCGTGCGCCGCCTGCTGCGGGTACAAATCGACGACGCCATCGAAGCCGACCGCGTGTTCACCATGCTGATGGGCGACGAGGTGGAGCCACGCCGCGAGTTCATTGAGACGAATGCGCTGCGGGCGGGGAATATTGACGTTTGAGGCCGTTGTTTGCCGGAGGGAAAACAACGACTTCTGTAAGTCGTTGTTTTTATTAAATTTTTAATCTCCTGGGCGGTTGTTATCTTCGAGTACGGATAACAAAGTCAACTCGGAACCGACTCCATTCGGCTGTGTAAACGCTATGTTCCGCTCGGCGCGGCCCGCTATTGACCAGACGCAGGCAAAGTGAACGCAGCTACCGTTTCTTGCAATCGCATTCGCGCCCGAGCCAAGCTCGGGGAGCGTTCTGCTGCACGTTGCGGACTCCACGTGGAGTTAACCCACTCAGTCAAGCGCGCGTTGTAACCCAGCCCTTGAGACACATGTCCATCAATGGTTTTCAGCAAGTCTTCTCTCACCTCTCTTGGAGCAGACTTGGCCAACCGCAACAACGCCTGCTTAGGGTCGGCCAACTCATCGGGTGTAACCGGCAAAACACCTTTTACGCCAATCAATGCCCGCAAGGCGATATGGTCTGCCAGCACCCAAGATTCCACCTCGCGCACAGCAACTCGTAAAAGCAGGTTCGCAGGCAGCGGCGTACCGCCCAACCATTGGTTACGAAACTCGACCAAGCAATCTGCACGATCCAAATCGGTCAGCACCATCATGACTTGGTGCTTAGCCATTTGACGCCAGCTATCCATCTTGGAACGAAGATATCCAAATCCGTCTTTACGTAATTTGTGGGTCACACAATTCGGCGTCGCAATTTCGGAAATCAGGCGCAACGCAATCGCCTCGCTCAGCTGATCTTCCGTTGCAATAGCAATCGGAGTCATTGCCACAAGCCCAACTGAGACACCTTTTCAGGACGCGTCTTGGGTAAAACTACCTCTGCAACACTGAGTCCGGTTGCAATCGCTTGTCTTTCGCTGACATTCAAAGGGCGACCGGTGGTGCCTTGCTTACCCGTTTCCAGAAGAACAACACCTCGTTCATCAATGCCGGGATTACTGAGCAATGCATCGCTATGCGTTGTTAAAACGACCTGCCGCCTTGTCTTTCGGTCGCGCTGCAAACGATCCACGATCAGTGGAATTTCTTTGACAATCGCATCGTTGAGCGAAATTTCCGGCTCTTCCAACAGCAACATGGAGCTGCCTTCCAGCAACGCCCACAACAAACCAAATAAGCGCAAGGTTCCGTCTGAAAAATGCTCCTCAGACTGCCATCCCGCATTAGGGCGATGGTGTGCATAACGTGCCTCCAGATGCGGGTGACCCATGTTGTCTGGCGTAAAGCGCAAATCTTCAAACTGCGGTACAGCCAACTTCAAGGCTTTTGAAATCTTGGCCAACCGCGAGTTTCTGGTCTTCTCCGGCGTCTTAGCCAACCGCTCCAAAAATCCCTGCCCAAAAGGGTCATCCGTGAGCCGGTGCCCGCCTATCTTTTCACCAAACCGCAATAATTGCGGCACTAGATGTAGATAAGTGATGGAACTCAAAAAGTCGGCCACTTCACGAAACTGGATATTGGTCTGTATTTGCTCCAGATGGGTCTGGGTTCGCAGCAAGACATCTGCGTCGTCTTTGGCATCCGGACGATTCAACAGCAATTCGCCTTCCTTCCAAACCTGCTCGCGAGACACCAGAAGACGTTGCGCACCCTTTCCCTCAGGCTTGAAAGCCAATACGTACCGCCACACAATTGGCTGGTCTAGCTCTTGGCTGAGTTCAATGTCAATCTCCACTTCTGGATCGCGTCGGGCATGCAAACAACGTACTTTTGAAATGCCTCCTCGCTCTGCAATGGCCGCCTGTAGACCACCACCTTTGGTCTTGCCGACATCGCGCAGAAATCTCAACGCATCCAACAAATTGGACTTGCCAGACGCATTGGGGCCCAAGATATAAGTCACATCGCGCAGAGGCACATCCAAGAACTGGAAGTTGCGCCAGTTTTTCAGTCTGATGTTACTAATGAACATGGTATTGCTTTCGGCGAGTAAATAGGGCCATGCGACATTTGCCACCAGTGCGTCGGCCAGATGGACTTGATTGAGTTAGCTGACGGAGCCGCCTCTTGAGCCGCCGCGGATAAATGAGCCACGATTCTGCCATCCAGCAGGCGCTGCAATTACTTCACCCCCAGCGTGTCCAGCAACCCCACATCCGGATACCCATCCGCAGGCAAGCCCACACTGCGCTGAAAGCTCCGAATCCCCTCCCGCGTCGCGGGCCCCATCATCCCGTCGGGCGTGCCACTCGCAAAACCACGCGCGTTCAAGGCGGTTTGCAAGGCCTGGAGCTGGCTGCGGGTCAGGGCCTGCAGGTCGCGGGGCCAGGGGGCTTGCACGGCGGGGCCGTTGCCCAGGCGCTGGGCCAGCAGGCTGACGCCGAGGGCATAGCTGGTGGAGTTGTTGTAGCGCAGGATGGCGCGGAAGTTGGGGCCGACCAGGAAGGCGGGGCCGCGGGCGCCGGCGGGGAGGAGCAACTCGGCATCGGGCAACATCGGGAGCGGCGTGCTGTCCATGGTTTGAACGCCCTCGGCGGCCCATTGCCCGGACGGCTGGCGCACGCTGGAGTCGGCACGGGCCACGTCGAAGCCGGGGGGTAACTGCACCTCGGTGCCCCAGGGCTGGTCGGCTTGCCAACCCGAGCGGGCCAGGAAGTTGGCGGTGGAGGCCATCACGTCGGCCATGCTGCCCCAGATGTCGCGCTTGCCGTCGCCGTCGGCATCCACCGCGTAGGCCAGAAAGTTGGACGGCAAGAACTGGGTCTGCCCCATGGCACCGGCCCAGGAGCCGACCATGTGGGCGCGGTCGATGTCGCGGTTTTGCAGAATCTGCAAGGCCGCCATCAGCTGGCCGCGGGCCCAGTCTGCGCGCCGCCCTTCGAAGCCCAGCGTGGCGAGTGCGTCGATGGTGGGGATGTTGCCGTAGTTGCTGCCGTAGTTGCTCTCCATGCCCCAGATGGCGGCCAGGATGGTGGCGGGCACCCCAAAACGGGCGGCGGCGGCATCGGCCTCGGCGCGGACCTGCAGCAGCTTGTCCTGGCCCAGCCGGATGCGCTGCGGCGAGACGGTGTTGTCCAGGTAGTCCCAGACGGTGCGGGTGAACTCGGGCTGGGCACGGTCCAGCTCGACCACGCGCGGCAGGTAGTGCACGCCATCAAAGGCGGCGTGCAGCGTGGCCTCGTCCACACCGGCGGCGCGGGCGCTGGCCATGAAACCATCGACCCAGCGGGCAAAGCCCAGTTGGAGCGCCTGTGCATCGCTATCGGGCTGTATTGTTGGGGAGACCGCCGCAGGGGCCACCGAGGGCGGGACGGGCCGTGGGGGGGTGCTGGCGCAGCCTGCGAGGGCCGCCAGGGCCAGGGCGGCCTGGGCGAAGCGCAGCCGTGGCAGGAAATGGAGTGGGTGCATCGTGCCGATTGTCGTTGCGCTAGCGGGCCCACAGCCGGGCAAAGCTGGCCACCGATGCCAGGGCCGCGAACACTGCGCCCAAGGCCAGCGCCCAGGTGGGGCCGTGCAGGTTGCCCGCCAGGCCGAAGCACAGGGCCACCAGGGCCGCGCCGGTGGTCTGGCCGATCAGGCGGGCCATCCCAATCACGCCGCTGGCACCGCCGCTGCGCTCGGGCGGAGCGCTGGACATCAACGCCTTGAGATTCGGCGACTGGAAGAAGCCAAAGCCCGCGCCGCACAGCGCCATGCGCAGCACGATGTCCAGCGTCTGCGGCGCGGCGGGCAGCAGCACCAGCGACACCATGCCCAGGCACAGCAAGGCCAGGCCCACACCGCCCAACAGGCCGGGGGGGTGGCGGTCGGACATGCGTCCGGCGATGGGCGCGGCCAGTGCCACCACCAGCGCCCACGACACCATCAAAAACCCGGTGCTGACGGGGTCGCGGTGCAGCACCTCTTCAAAGTAAAACGGCAACGCCACAAAGGCCAGGCCCTGCGCCGCAAAGGCCGCCATGGCGGTGACGGTGGACAGCGCAAACATCGGGCGGCCCAGCAGGTCCAGCGGCAGCATGGGTGCCGGGTGCCCGGCCTGGCGGCGCAGCAGCAGCGCGCCCGCTACCCCGGTGACGGCTAGCGGCGCGGCGACCAGCGGCCAGGCCTCGCGCTGCGCGGCCGAGCCCAGCGCCAGGATCAGCGCGGCAAAGGTAATGGCTGTGAGCACCGCGGCCACCCGGTCAAAGCCGTGGCCCCGCGGGGCGCTGCGGGGCAGCGTAGGCACTGCGAAGGCCAACGCCAGCAGGCCCAGCGGCACATTGATGGCAAACAGCCAGGGCCAGGTGGCCACTGACAGCACCAGCGAGGCCACCGCCGGGCCGATGGTGAAGCCCACGCCCACCACCAGCGCGTTCAGCCCCACGCCCCGGCCCAGCCGCTCGGGCGGGTACAGCTGGCGGATCAGCGCGATGTTGACGCTCATCAGTGCCCCCGCGCCGATGCCTTGCAGCGCCCGGGCACCCGCCAGCTCGGGCAGGCTGCTGGCAAACGTGCACAGCAACGATGCCACGGTAAAACCCGCCAGCCCGCCGATGAAGATACGCCGCGGCCCCAGCAGATCGCCCAGTGCGGCAAACGGCAGCATGCTGGCCACCACCGCCAGCTGGTAGGCGTTGATGACCCAGATCGAGGTGGCTGCCGGGGCGTGCAGGTCGGTGGCGATGGCGGGCAGCGCGGTGTTGGCGATGGCCGTATCCAGCGCGCCCAGCGACACCCCCAGCATGATGGCCGCCAGGGCCAGCCACTCGCGGGTGTGGAAGCCGGTATCGGCAGGGGCAGAGGGCGGGGTGAGGGAGGCGGCAGAAGTCATGTCGGGCATGCGAAAAATGTAGCCGCTCTGGGCGCTGGCATGCATTTACACGCCAAATAGACCTCCTGCGCTTATGGAATCAGCGCAAGCAGCTCTGAAAACAATAGCACTTGCAAGATACCGCTTTGCCAACTATACCTATTGAAAATCCCATACGCCGTGGGGCATTTACGTGCAGATAAAAAATAAGCGCTGGAATATCCTTTACTAGGCAGCGTAATTCCCACCCGTTTGTCTCTAAAATCTCTCCTCCATGATCGCCCGCACCGACCTCCAAAACCGCCTCCACCAGCTGCTGCAAACCTTCCGCGCCGTGGAATTGGTGGGGCCGCGGCAGGTAGGCAAAACCACGCTGGCGCGCGAATTCGTGGCCCCCGACTCGCCCAACTACTTCGACCTGGAGAGCGCAGCTGCGCGCCGCCGCCTGGCCGAACCCATGGCCGCGCTGGCGCCATTGAACGGCCTGGTGGTGATCGACGAAGTGCAGCACATGCCCGCACTGTGCGAGGTGCTGCGCGTGCTGATCGACCGGCCCACGCACATCCAGCGCAAGGGCCAGTACCTGCTGCTGGGCAGCGCCACGCCCCGCGCCATGCACCAGAGCGAGTCGCTGCTGGGCCGGGCGGTGACGCTGGAGGTGACGGGCTTCAACCTGAACGAGGTGGGTGCAGAAACAGACGCCGTGCACCGCCTGTGGCTGCGCGGTGGCTTCCCCGAGGCGTATCTGGAGCCTGACGATGCCGTCAGCAGCACCTGGCGGGAGGCAGCCATGCAGCGGTTTTTGTACAGCGACCTGCCGCAGCTGGGCATGAACGTGCCCGCGCCCACCATGCTGCGCTTTTGGCAGATGGCCGCCCACACCCACGGCCAGACCTGGAACGCCGCCCCGCTGGCGCGCTCGCTGGGCACCAGCGAAACCACAGTGCGCCGCTACCTGGACCACCTGACGCAAACCTTCATGGTGCGCCAGTTGCCGCCGTGGTTCGAAGACCTGGGCAAGCGCCAGGTGAAGGCGCCCAAGATGTACCTGCGCGACTCCGGCCTGCTGCACGCACTGCTGGGCGTGCACACCCTGGCGCAGCTGCTGGCGCACCCGCTGTGCGGCGCCAGCTGGACCGGCTTTGCGCTGGAGCAGGTGCTGCGCATCGCCAAGCCCGACAGCGCCTGGACCTGGTCCACCCACGCCGGTGCCCGGCTGGACCTGCTGATGCTCAAAGGCAGCCAGCGCATTGGCGTGGAGTTCCAGCGCGCCGACGCACCCAAGGTCACGCCGTCCATGCGCATCGCCCAGCGCGATTTGAAGCTGGACGCGCTGTACGTGGTCTACCCCGGTGCGCACCGGTTCGCGCTGGAGGGCGGCGTGCAGGCGGTGCCGCTGTGGGCCTTGCTGCCGGGAGATGTGCCATGACCCGTTTGGCGGTAATCGACTTTGAAACCACCGGCATCTCCCCCGGCCAGGGCGACCGCGCCACCGAGGTGGCCATCGTCATCGTGGAGCACGGCCAGGTGGTCGACCGCTTCCAGAGCCTGATGAACGCCGGGGTGCGCATCCCCAGCTTCATCACCCAGCTCACCGGCATCACCAACGCCATGCTGGCCAACGCGCCCAGTGCCGCCCAGGCCATGCTGGAGGCCAGCCGCTTTGTGGGCGACCTGCCGCTGGTGGCACACAACGCGGCGTTTGACCGCAAGTTCTGGCAGGCCGAGCTGGCCCGCATCGACGCGCCTGCCGCCCAGCCCTTCGTCTGCACCCTGCTGCTGTCGCGCCGCCTGTACCCCCAGGCACCGAACCACAAACTGGGCACCCTGGTGGACTACCACCGCCTGCCGCGCACTGGCCAGGCCCACCGGGCGCTGGCCGATGCCGAAATGGCCGCCCACCTGCTGGGCCAGATCCAGCACGACCTGCGCCAGCGCTGGGGCGTGGCCACGCCGCACAGCCAGATGCTGATGGCGGTGCAGCGCTGCGCCAAGGCGGCGGTGGGCAAGCTGCTGGCCCAACATAAAAATTAAGCACCAAATCGGCCTCTAGCGCTTATTTCATCAGCGTAAGCAGCTCCTTATTTTGTAGTGAAAGACATCGGACCGATTGGCATCAAAGTTGCACGACTTTTGAAGTGCACGGCCCGCGTGCACCAAAGCTGTTCCACCTGCCGAGGTCCGCATGCCCCAGTTTGTCCATACGGTCGGTGTCCATACCTACCGGTTCCGCGATCTCCGTGACCTGCTCGCCAAGGCCACACCCCTGCGCTCGGGCGACGTGCTCGCGGGCGTGGCGGCGGGCAATGCGCAAGAGCGGGTGGCGGCGCAAATGGCCTTGGCCGATCTGCCGCTGGCCACCTTCTTGAGCCTGCAGGTGGTGCCCTACGAGAGCGACGAAGTCACCCGCCTGGTCATCGACAGCCATGATGCCGCCGCCTTCGCCCCCATCCGCCACCTGACCGTGGGCGACTTCCGCAACTGGCTGCTGAGCGACGCGGTGGACAGCGCCACGCTGGCCGTGGTGGCCCCCGGCATCACGCCCGAAATGGCCGCCGCGGTGAGCAAGATCATGCGCAACCAGGACTTGATTCTGGTGGCCAAAAAGTGCCGCGTCATCACCGCGTTTCGCAGCACCATCGGCCTGGAGCAGCGCCTGTCCACCCGGCTGCAGCCGAATCACCCTACCGACGACACCAGCGGCATCGCCGCCAGCGTGCTCGACGGCCTGCTGTACGGCAGCGGCGACGCGGTGATCGGCATCAACCCCGCCACCGACAACGTGCCCCAGGTCATCAAGATCGTGACCATGCTGGACGCCATCATCCAGCGCTACGAGATCCCCACCCAAAGCTGCGTGCTGACCCACGTGACCAACACCCTGCAGGCCATCGAGCGCGGCGCACCAGTGGACCTGGTGTTCCAGTCCATCGCAGGCACCGAGGCGGCCAACCGCAGCTTTGGCATTGACTTGGCGCTGCTGGCCGAGGCGCGCAGCGCCGCCCTGTCGCTCAACCGCGGCACCGTGGGCGACAACGTGATGTACTTTGAAACCGGCCAGGGCAGCGCCCTGTCGGCCAACGCCCACCATGGCATGGACCAGCAGACCTGCGAGGCGCGCGCCTACGCCGTGGCCCGCGCCTTTCAGCCGCTGCTGGTCAACACCGTGGTCGGCTTCATCGGGCCCGAGTACCTGTTTGACGGCAAGCAGATCATCCGCGCCGGGCTGGAAGACCACTTCTGCGCCAAGCTGCTGGGCCTGCCCATGGGCTGCGACGTTTGCTACACCAACCACGCCGAGGCCGACCAGAACGACATGGACGTGCTGCTCACGCTGCTGGGCGCGGCGGGCTGCAACTTTGTGATGGGCATCCCCGGCTCGGACGACATCATGCTGAACTACCAGACCACCTCGTTCCACGACGCGCTGTACGTGCGCCGCCTGCTGGGCCTGCGCCCCGCGCCCGAGTTCGAGGCCTGGCTGCACCGCATGCAGATTTTTGAAGGTGACGGTGTGGCCCAGCTCGGCGCGGCCCTGCCCGAACCATTTGCCCACGCCCTGTTGGCGATGGGCTAAGGAGCTCCCCATGAACGTGATTTCCAACCCCTGGCAGGCCCTGCGCAGCCTGACGGCCGCCCGCATCGCGCTGGGCCGCAGCGGCATCAGCCTGCCCACCGCGCCGCAACTCGACTTCCAGCTCGACCACGCCCGGGCCCGCGATGCCGTGCACCTTCCCCTGGACACCGCCAGCCTGGTGCAGGCCCTGGGCGCCGTGTTGCCCGGCCACCCCGAGGCCCTGCCCCTGGCCAGCGCCGCCCCCGACCGCAGCACCTACCTGCAGCGCCCCGACCTGGGCCGCCGCCTGAATACCGCCTCGCACGACACGCTGGCCGGGCAGTACCACCCCGTGTGCCCCTACGACCTGGCCCTGGTGGTGGTGGACGGCCTGTCGGCCCTGGCCATTGCCCAGAACGCCGCCCCCTTCATACACGCCCTGCTGCAGCGCCTGGAGCCGGAAGACTGGTCCCTGGCCCCCACCACCATCGTCACCCAGGGCCGCGTCGCCGTGGGCGACGAGGTAGGCCACCTGCTGGGGGCCAAAGCCGTGGTGGTGCTGGTGGGTGAGCGCCCCGGCCTGAGCGCGCCCGACAGCATGGGCCTGTACCTCACCTGGGCCCCGCAGGTGGGCCTGACCGATGCCGCCCGCAACTGCATCTCCAACGTGCGGCCCGAAGGCCTGTCGTACTTCGACGCGGCCTACAAGCTCCACATGCTGCTGCGCGAATCCCGCAAACGGCAGCTGTCGGGGGTCGACTTGAAGGACGAGACGGTGGAGGTGCTGGACGAGGGCGCGGCGATGGGGCGGCGGTTTTTGCTGGCGTGAGGAACCGCTGTAGATCGGCAAGAATGCTATATTTTGAGCATGCATTGGCGCATCCAACACCACGATGAAAAGTTGCAAGAAGAGGCCCTCGCACGCATGCGCATGAAGGAGTGGCAAGATGCTGACACCTAAGCCATTGCGTACCCAGGCATTTGCCTGTGCCGCGGTCAAAACTGAATTGGATCTATTGAGCGACGGCTACGCGCTTTTGGATGAATTCATGAAAGCCAGGGCCGCCCAAGACCTCACCCAAGCCCAGGTGGCACAGAAAAGCGGTACCAGCAACCGCGCTGCGTACACGCCTATCGCCTGACGTTAAAGCCGTACAACCACACGCTAGAGGGACTTCATGGAAAAACGCAAAGTCTTTATGAGCGTTGGCAGCAACGGTACGCCGCAGCAGGTGGCCGCTACCGACCAGATTTTTTCAGTCGTGCAGGCATCTGGGCTGTCGCCTCGGCAGATGGAGAAGAACGAGTGGACGGCAGAGCAGCCTCTGCGCGGGATTCGCAAAGTGATTGAGGAATGTCAAGGCGCAGTCGTCGTAGCGTTTACACGATATGACTTTCCGAGTGGCACCGAGTACCAAAAAAATGGCGTGCAAGCCCCGCTATTGAATGCGCGCTTCCCCACGGTGTGGAACCAGATTGAAGCGGCACTGGCGTATGGGCGTGACCTGCCTCTCCTGGTGGTATGCGAGCATGGCCTGCGCGACGACGGACTGCTGGAGGGGCGCTACGACTGGAAGGTTTTCTGGACTGATTTCAGCCCGGCAGACCTGGCCTCTGACAAATTTTCAGGCTACGTGGCCTCGTGGAAAAAGCTGGTCGATGAGCGTGCCAGCGCCAATGGCACAGCCACAGAGTCCAAGGATGTGGATCTCGCCAAAGTGCCGATTACCAGGCTACTTGGCATGCTCAACACACCGCAAATTGTTACGGTCGTGGGGACGCTGGGTTCGCTGGGTGCAGCCATTGCGGCAGGCGCGTACAAAATGGGTGGCGGCCACTGGCCGTGGCCATAAACCCGAACAGCCCCACCCCATGCAAGCCCACGTCACAGCCGTCAGCACCAGCCCGAAGCATGCCTTTTCCAAAACCCCCACGGCGCACATCCGGCTTCTCGCGGGCTTGGGGGTGGAGGGCGATGCCCATTGCGGGGTCACAGTGCAGCACCGCTCGCGGGTGGCCAGAGATCCCACGCAGCCCAATCTGCGGCAAGTGCATCTGGTGCAAGGTGAGTTGTTTGACGAATTGGTGGCGCAGGGGTTTACCGTGCTGCCGGGACAGATCGGCGAGAACATCACCACGCGCGGCCTGGATCTGCTGGCCTTGCCCACCGGGGCCGAGCTGCACATCGGCGCGTCGGCCATCGTTCAAATCACGGGGCTGCGCAATCCCTGTGCACAGCTCAACCAGTTTCAACCCGGCCTGACCGCTGCCGTGCTGGACCGCACGCCCGATGGAGAGCCGGTGCGCAAAGCGGGTGTCATGGGGGTGGTGCTTGCCAGCGGCATAGTGCACCCTGGTGACACTATCACCACCAAGCTGCCTACAGAGCCCCTCCGCCCGCTTGTCTGTGTTTGACCCAGCCAGTTCACGGCGATGGATGGCCTTAGGGCAGGCCATAAAACATGTTTACGATCAAAGCGTTTACCCCTTCCACTCCTTGAAAGCCACACCATGACCATCCAGCGCATCCACCCCGGTAACCGCCTGTGCGACGCCACCCTCCACAACGGCGTGGCCTACCTGGCCGGGCAAATCCCCGAAGATGCCAGCCTGCCCATCGCCGCCCAGACGCAGAGCGTGCTGGACCAGATCGACAGCGTGCTGGCCCTGGCCGGTAGCGACAAGTCGCGCATCCTCACCGCCACCATCTACCTCTCCAGCATGGGCGACTTCGCCGCCATGAACGCGGTGTGGGATGCCTGGATCGGCACCACCGGCATCGGCCCGGCCCGCGCCACGGTCGAGGCCCGGTTGGCCAAGCCGGAGATCAAGGTCGAGATCATGGTGATCGCGGCCACCGCCTGATGCACAAGCCAAAAGAGCTATTTGCGCCGATAGCATCGACACGAACAGCTCTTCTTTCAATAGCAGCGGAATAACCCCACGCGGGGTACAGCGCTTACGCGGGGATCAAACCTTCGGCCTGCAGGGCCTGGTGTACCGCAGGGCGGGCGGCCACGCGGGCGCGAAAGGCCTGCAGGTGGACCAGGTCCGACAGGTCCAGCTGGACCATGGGCGCCCAGCCGCTGACGGCGAACAGGTAGGCATCGGCCACGGTGAAGTCGCTACCGGTCAGGTAATCGCGCCCGGCCAGCTTGCTGTCGACCCAGACCAACTTCTTGCGCAGCATCTGGGCATGCGTGGCCTTGGCATCGGCGGCAAAAGCCGGGTTGAACAGGGGCGAAAAGCCCTTGTGCAGCTCGGCGGTGATGTAGTTCTGCCACTCCATCACGCGGTAGCGCGCCATGCTGCCCGCGGCGGGCATCAGCGTGGTGTTGCCGGCCTGATCGGCGATGTACTGGCAGATGACCGGGCCTTCGCTCAGCACCGCGCCGTCGTCGAGTTGCAGCAGGGGCACTTGGCCCTTGGGGGTCACGGCGTAGTAGTCGCCTCCAGCGGCCGTCACATGCTTGCCCAGGTCGACTTGCTCCACGGTGAACGCGGCACCCGCCTCACGCAACACGATGTGGGGGGCCAATGAGCAAGCGCCAGGGGAGAAAAACAGTTTCATAAGGTTCCGGTGGGTGGTGGTGGAGGACGCCTATCTTATGCATGCCCTGCACACTCCGAGCCAGGCTATCCACCCCCAATCGTTACACAAGGTAAGCCCTCGGGTTCCCTACAAAAAATACGGCCTCCGTGCTTATGGCATAAGCACAGGCAGCTATATTTTAAGGAGCAGTCGGCGTTTTACGCCAGGTGCTTGCCGATCAGCCCCGTCAGCTCAAACATGTTGATCTGTGGCTTGCCGAACACCGGCTCCAGCAGCGCGTCGGCGTTGATGTTGCGCTTGTTGGCGGCGTCTTGCAGGTTGTGGGCCTTGATGTAGTCCCACAGCTTTTTAATGACCTGGGGGCGCGGCAGGGCCTCGGCCCCCACCACGGCGGCCAGGGCGGCGCTGGGGGTCAGGCCGCCGGTGCTGGTGCTGGCTTTTTTGGCAGCGGCTTTCTTGGCGGGTACTTTTTTCGCAGCGGCCACTTTTTTGGCTGGAGCTGCTTTTTTCGCCGGGGCAGCCTTGGCGGCAAATTTGGCCGCAGCACCGGCTGCACCTGGACGAGGCGGGAACTTGCTGGGCGCAAATTCAAAATTCACCTTGCCCGCTTCCGCGTCCCAGGCCAGGTGGGCCTTGAAGGCGCGGCGGGTGCGCATGGAGACAAACTTGTCCAGCAAATCGGTCTTGCCGGTGGCCAGCAGCTTGGCCATCTGGGCGTTTTCTACCGGCTGCTGCAAGATGATCTTGCCGCTCTTGAAGTCGCAGCTGGGGGTGGGCTGGGCCAGGGTGGGCACGGTTTTTTCGCACACAAAATTGGCACCGTGCTCGTGCACCGGACTGCCGCATTTGGGGCAGTTGCCCAGCGAGGGGACGCCGGTAAAGTCCACCAGCTCGCCAGATTCTTCGCCCTTCTTGTCGTCGCCAAAGTCGAATTCCAGCTTGTAGTTCTTGGTTTCCTCGTCGAACTTGATGGTCATCTCGGCGGTAAACGGCCAGCCGGCCTTGGAGCGGAAGCCGTCCAGCGGGCCGATCTTGCGGTCGCGCATGAACTGCTCGACCTCGGTGCGCTCGAAGGTGCGGCCCGCGGGCGACTTGCCAAACGAGAAGCCGCAGCCGTCGCTGTGGCCATCGGCCCCGGTGCAGGTGTAGCGGCGGTAGTTTTCTTTCACGATGCCGCCGCAGTTGGGGCAGGGCGTGGCCAGGGTGATGTAGTCGCCGGGGATGGTGTCGCGGTCGTATTCCTTGGCTTTCTTGACCAGGCGCTCGGTCATGCCCGCAATCTCGGCCATGAAGCTCTCGCGGCTCAGCTGGCCGCGCTCCATTTGCGCCAGCTTGTATTCCCACTCGCCGGTGAGCTCGGCCTTGGAGAGTTCTTCCACGCCCAGGCCGCGCAACAGCGTCATGAGCTGGAAGGCCTTGGCGGTGGGCAGCATTTCGCGGCCCTCGCGCAGCAGGTATTTCTCGGCAATCAGGCCTTCGATGATGGAGGCGCGGGTGGCCGGGGTGCCCAGGCCTTTTTCCTGCATGGCTTCGCGCAGCTCGTCGTCGTCGATGGTCTTGCCCGCGCCTTCCATGGCGCCCAGCAGGGTGGCTTCAGAGTAGCGCGCGGGGGGCCGGGTTTTCAGGGCCTTGGGGTCGGCGGCGATGGTTTGCACCACCTCGCCGGGGCGCACGATGACCAGGTTTTTGCCGTCTTTTTCGTCGTCGTCACTGACGGCTTCCTTGCCGTAGATGGCCAGCCAACCGGGCTTGACCAGCACCTTGCCGTCGGTGCGGAAGGCGTATTTCTTCGCCTCTACAGCCACCGTGCTGATACGCGTGGTAATTTGGTACTCGGCACTCGGGAAGAACACCGACAAGAAGCGGCGCACCACAAAGTCGTACAGGCGCTGCTCGGCTTCGCTCAGGCCACTGGGGGCTTGCAGCGTGGGGATGATGGCAAAGTGGTCGCTGACCTTGCTGTTGTCGAACACGCGCTTGGTGGGTTTGACGTAGTTGTTCGCCACCGCCTGCTTGGCAAACGGGGCCAGGTGTGCCATGCCGCTGTCGGCCAGCATGGCCATGGTTTGCTGCACCACGGGCAAATAGTCTTCGGGCAGGGCGCGGGAGTCGGTCCGCGGGTAGGTCAGGGCCTTGTGGCGCTCGTACAGGCTTTGGGCCAGGGCCAGCGTGGTCTTGGCGCTATAGCCAAAGCGGCTGTTGGCCTCGCGTTGCAGCGACGTCAAATCGAACAGGGCGGGCGATGCCTGCGTGGTGGGCTTGCTTTCTTCCGTCACCGTGGCGGGCTTGCCCCGGGCGGCGTTGGCGATGGCCTGGGCCTCGGCAGCGTTCCACACGCGGTCGGCGCGCTGCTCGGGGTCGGGCTGGCCGTCGGGGCCGGGTGGCGGCTTCTTGAATTGCGGGTCGAACCATTTGCCGGGGTAGGCACCGGCCTCGGCCTGGAAGCTGCCGTGGATTTCCCAGTAGTCGCGGCTGACGAACTTGCGGATTTTTTCCTCGCGCTCCACCACCACCGACAGGGTGGGGGTTTGCACCCGGCCCACGGTGGTCAGAAAGAAGCCGCCGTCGCGCGAATTGAACGCGGTCATGGCGCGGGTGCCGTTGATGCCCACCAGCCAGTCGGCCTCGGAGCGCGAACGCGCCGCATCGGCCAGGCCCTGCATTTGCGCCTCGGAGCGCAGCGCGCCAAAGCCGTCGCGGATGGCCTGCGGCGTCATGGACTGCAGCCACAAGCGGCGCACCGGCTTGTTCAGGGGTTTGGTGCCGCCCGCATACTGCTCGATCAGGCGGAAGATCAGCTCCCCCTCGCGGCCCGCATCGCAGGCGTTGATGATGTCGGTCACGTCCTTGCGCTTGGCCTGTTTGACCACGGCGTTGAGGCGCGTTTTGGTTTTGTCGACCGGCTTGAGGTCAAAGTACGGCGGAATGACGGGCAGGTGCGCAAAGCTCCACTTGCCGCGCTTCACGTCAAATTCTTCCGGAGCCTGGATTTCCAGCAAATGGCCCACCGCGCTGGTGACCACGTATTTGTCGCTCTCGAAATACTCGTCGAACTTTTCAAACTTGCCCGCCGTCGGTGTCAACGCACGCACGATGTCTTGCGCAACAGACGGTTTTTCTGCAATCACCAAGGTTTTTGTCATAGGAATTTCGCCAATTTCTGAATTCTGTGGGGGGCTTTGCGGGGCGGCGGCACGTATATAGCCGGGGCCACTTCTACAATCCATTTCAACCTGTGCGCAATTGCGCACGTTCGGTTCCCTTATTTAAGTTAACAGAGTTTTGCCCTTGACTTCCAAAACCCCCGTCAAAGCCGTTGCAAAAACCGGCCGCCGCATCCAGGTGCGCCGCTCTGGCGTGCACGGCAAAGGCGTTTTTGCCCTGCAAGACATCGCTGCGGGCGAGGTGGTGGCCGAGTACGTGGGCGAGGTCATTTCCTGGGACGAAGCCCAGGAGCGCCACCCGCACGACCCCAGCCAGCCCAACCACACTTTTTACTTCCACGTGGACGCAGACCGCGTCATCGACGCCAACTTTGGCGGCAACGCCTCGCGCTGGATCAACCACGCCTGCGAGCCCAACTGCGAGACCGACGAGCAAGACGGACGCATCTTCATCATCGCCCTGCGCGACATCTCCGCGGGCGAAGAGCTCAACTACGACTACGGCCTGATGCTGGAAGAGCGCTACACCCCCAAGCTCAAGGCCGAATACCCCTGCTGGTGCGGCGCCCCCAGCTGCCGGGGCACGCTGCTGGCCCCCAAGCGCCGCATCAGCAAGCTGCGCAAATGATCTGGCCCGCCGAGTCCATCTGGGAAGCCATCTACCCGCTGCTGCCCGACTTCACCGTCGAGGTGCTGCCGCAAATCGACTCGACCAACAGCGAGCTGATGCGACGGGTGCGCGCCGGGCACTGTGAGCCCACCCTGCTGGTGGCCGAGCAGCAAACCGCGGGCCGGGGCCGCCTGGGGCGCGACTGGCACAGCGCCGTGGGCGAATCACTCACTTTTTCCCTGGCACTGCCGCTGGCCCCCGCCGACTGGTCGGGCCTGTCGCTGGCCGTGGGCGTGGCCGTGGCGCAAAGCCTGCACCCCGACTTGCAGCTGAAATGGCCCAACGATGTGTGGCTGCAGGGCCGCAAGCTCGGCGGCATCCTGATCGAGACCGCAGGCCAGGGCGACCAGCGCGTGGCCGTGGTCGGCATTGGGCTGAACATCGCGCCCCGGGAGGCTACCGGCCTGTCTACCGCCCCGGCCTGGCTGCAAGAGGTGCTGCCGGACGTGGATGCCGGTGCCGCCCTGCTGCGCATCGCCGCCCCGCTGGTGCAGGCGCTGAAAGCCTTTGAACTGGCCGGTTTTGCCCCGTTCCAGCCGCAGTTTGCCCAGCGCGACCTGCTGCGGGACCGCGCCGTGACGCTCAGCAACGGCACCGTCGGCATGGCCCGCGGTGTGGACGCCCTGGGCGGCCTGCGGGTGCAAACACCCGAGGGCATGCAGACGGTCACCAGCGCCGAAGTCAGCGTGCGCCCCGCCAAAGAGGCCGGTTAATCCGATGCTGCGCGGAATCGTTTTATTTTTTCTGCTGGCCAACGGCGTGTATTTCGCCTGGTCGCAGGGCCTGCTGGCGGCCTATGGCCTGGCACCGGCCCCGGTGTCCGAGCCGCAGCGGCTGGCGCAGCAGATCCACCCTGAACTGGTGGTGCTGGTGCCGCCGCACACTGCCGAAGCCGCGTCGGCCGCCGCAGCCCCCGCCGTGGTGGCCAGCGCGCCCGCAGAGCCCACCGAATGCCTGACCGCAGGCCTGTTCGACGTGGCGCGTGGCACCCTGCTGGCCAAGGCCCTGGCCGATACCCTGCCCGCCGGGTCGTGGTCGCTGGAGCCGGGCGTGGAGCCGGGCCGCTGGATGGTCTACATGGGCCGCTACGCCAATGCCGAGCTGCTGGAGCGCAAAAAGGCCGAGCTGCGCGGCATGCGCATCCGGTTCGAACCCGCGCCCGCCAACCTGGAGCCCGGCCTGTCGCTGGGCAGCTTTGACAGCGAGGCCGGGGCCAACAAACTGCTGGGCGAGGTGACCCAGCACGGCGTGCGCACCGCCCACGTGGTGGCCGAGCGCCTGGAAACCCACGGCATGCGGCTGAAGCTGCCCGCGGTGAACGCGGCGCTGAAAACCCGGCTGGAGGCACTCAAGCCCGAGCTGGGCGGCAAAGCCCTGAAAACCTGCCCGGCCTAGGAGCCCGACATGGATGCCATCCAACTAGGCCGCTCGCTGCTGGCCATTTCCGCAGGGGCCTCGCTGGGCGCCATCCTGCGCTGGGGCCTGGGCCTGGCCTTCAATGCGGTGTACCCCAGCATCCCGCCCGGCACCTGGCTGGCCAATATGCTGGGCGGCTACCTGATCGGCGTGGCCGTGGCCTACTTTGCCGACCATGGCGGCCTGCCACCCGAATGGCGGCTGCTGGTGATTACCGGCTTTCTGGGCGGCCTGACCACTTTTTCCACCTTCTCCGCCGAGGTGGTCACCCTGGTCCAGCAGGGCCGCATGCTGTGGGCCGGGCTGGCCATCTCCGTCCACGTGGTGGGCTCCCTGCTGATGACCGTGCTGGGCATGGCCACCGTGGGCTGGGTCAAGACCTTTTAAATTCCCGCTACGGCCAGGCGCCACAGCGAGGTAACTTCCGCCGCCCGCGCCTTGTGCAGAGCAGCGGTGGCATCGGTGGCCTTGGGGTGTGCCGGCTTGGCGTCCAGGCGCTCCACCACTTTCAGGCCATGGGTGTCAAACGCGGCCAGCAGCTCGGCGCGGGTGCGCAGGCCCAGGTGCTCGGCAAAGTCGGACAGCACCAGCCAGCCCTCGCCACCCGGGGCCAAATGCTGTTTCAACCCGGCCAAAAAGCCCAGCAGCATGCGGCTGTCTTCGTCGTACACCGCGTGTTCGATGGGCGAGCCGGGCCGGGCGGGCAGCCAGGGCGGGTTGCAGACGATCAGCGTGGCCTGGCCTTCGGGGAACAAATCGGTTTGCACCACCTGCACCTGCTTGGCCACGCCCAGCAGGGCCAGGTTGTCGCGGGCACAGGCCAGTGCGCGCGGGTCGGTGTCGGTGGCCACCACCTGGGCCACACCGCGCCGTACCAGCACGGCGGCCAGCACGCCGGTGCCAGTGCCAATATCAAATGCAATGCCGGGCGCGGGCAAGGGCGCTTTGGCCACCAGGTCGATGTACTCGCCACGCACCGGCGAAAACACGCCGTAGTGCGGGTGGATGCGGTTCAGCGGGGCCTCGCCCAGCGCTGCAATCTCCAGGCCCTTGCGGCGCCATTCGTGGGTGCTGGTCAGGCCCTGCAACTCGCGCAGCGTGATGACCGACGGTCCCGCCGCCAGGTCCGCCGGGCCCCAGGCGGCCAGGCAGGCGGCGTGCACATTGGGCGCGCGGCGCAGCGGGATGCTGTAGTCGGCATTCACCGGCAGCAGCAGCATGTTCAGCACCCGGGCGCGCTGCGCCTGGGCCTGGCGGTACAGGTGGAAGGCCTCGGCCGGGGCGGCGGCTTCCTTGGGGGCTTTGCGCTGCTTGCGCGCCGGGGTTTTGTCGATGCGCCGGGCCATGGCCTGCAGCAGCTGGCGGGCGTTGTGGAAATCGCCGCGCCACAGCAGGGCCGTGCCCTCGCAGGCCAGGCGGTAGGCGGTGTCGGCCGACATGGTGTCGTCGGCCAGCACCACGCGCTTCGGGGCGGGTGCGCCGCGCTCGGAACGCCAATGGGCAGACTGGGGCTGGTCGGCCTCGGTCCAGTGGATGGTGTTGTCGGCAGAGGGAGTGGAGGCAATAGGGGTAGGCATAGTCGGGGTCTTTTAACAGATGGACACACAACGGCTTGGGCCCGCGGCGGGTTTTGCTCTACTTTTAAGAGCTGCTTACGCTGAAGGTATAAGCGCCAGGGCCGTATTTTCTATAAATTTTCAGAGCCGGTATAGTGGCCGCTTCACCGGGAACACTGGACCATGCGATTACTGCTGTTGACCCTGCTGCTGGCCACGCTGGCCCCGGCGGCCCATGCCGGCCCGTTCAACACCCGCTGCCTGGTGGCCGAGGGCAGCAAAAAACCCGTCCAGCTGCAATTCAGCACCGTGGGCGACGACACCAGCGGCTGGGCCGGTGGCTTCGTGCGCTACGGCAGCCACAGCCGCCCCATCAGCCTGGTGCGCATGCGCGAGTCGCATGTGGACACCGCCCCTGGGCGGCCCATGGCGTTTACCACCGTGTGGCTGGAGATCGTCGGCGGCCTGGCCATGGGCAGCTACGAGGTGGAGACCCAGGGTGCCCGCATCCAGCGCTTCGTCTACACCCCCAAGCGCACCGGCCTGGGCACCACCTTCGTGGAGAACCCGGCCATTGACGTGGGCGACGACGGCAGCTGCCGCTGGACGGCCACCGGCTAGCCGCCCACCCTTGACCTGGCGCAACACCCCCGCCGGCCAACGGGCCACAATCCACCCCATGAAAAAACCCCTGCTGCTGCCCCTGCTGTGGGCCCTGGCCTGCGGCCCGGCGCTGGCCAGTTGGGTGCGCATCGCCACCAGCGAAACCTCGGTCTTCTACGTCGACTCGGAAATCCCCCCCAAGGTGGGCGCGAACGTGATGGTCTGGGTGCTGCGCGACCACACCACGCCGCAGGTGGGCCCCGGCGGTCCGTACGCCTCGTCCAAGGACCAGATCGAAGTCGACTGCGCCGCCCGCCGGGTGCGCCGCATCTACGGCTCCGCGCACCCCGAGCCCATGGGCCAAGGCAAGATGGTGTACTCCGAGCACGGCCCCATGAGCTGGAACGATGTCGCCCCCAAAACCACCATGCGGCGGGTGGTGGACATGGCGTGTATGCATCCCTGAGAAGCCCGCGTACCGGGTGCAGATTGCAAACCCACCGGGCATCGCGATTGCGCACACTTACCCTGATACTGGTGTCCCCAACTCTCAGTACAAGGCCACCATGCCGACGGACGACATCCGCCCCAGCGACCTGAAATCCATCCTGCATTCCAAGCGCGCCAACATCTACTACCTGGAGCATTGCCGCGTGCTGGTCAACGGAGGCCGGGTGGAATACGTAACGGATGAAGGCAAGCGCTCCCTTTACTGGAACATCCCTATCGCCAACACCGTCACGGTGATGCTGGGCACCGGCACCTCGGTCACGCAGGCAGCGATGCGTGAACTGGCCAAAGCGGGTGTGTTGGTAGGGTTCTGCGGCGGGGGCGGCACACCTTTGTTCAGCGCCAACGAAGTGGATGTCGAGATGGCCTGGTTTTCGCCACAAAGCGAATACCGCCCCACCGAATACCTGCAGCAATGGGTCAAATTCTGGTTTACCGATGCCTTGCGGCTAGAGGCGGCCAAAGCCTTCCAGCGCGCACGCATCGCCCGGGTACGCGAACATTGGCTGCACAGCCGCCCGCTACGGGACGAAGGCTTTGGCGGCGATGCGCAGCTATTGGAAGCCGTATTGACCGAAGCGCTGCAAGCCATCGACCATGCGACCGACCAAACCATTTTGCTCACCGACGAAGCCCGCCTGACCAAACAGCTCTACAAGTTCGCCGCCAGTGCGGTGAACTATGGCGACTTCGTGCGGGGCAAACGCGGCAGCGGGGCCGACCCGGCCAACCGCTTTCTGGACCACGGCAACTACCTCGCCTACGGCCTGGCAGCCAGCGCCACCTGGGTATTGGGTCTACCCCATGGCCTGGCCGTGCTACACGGCAAAACCCGGCGAGGTGGCTTGGTATTTGACGTAGCGGATCTGGTCAAGGACGCGGTGATCCTGCCGCAAGCCTTTGTCTCGGCCATGCGCGGCGACGACGAACAGGCTTTTCGCCGCGCCTGCATCGACAAACTCACCCGCACCGAAGCCCTGGACTTCATGATCGACACCCTGAAAGATGTGGCGGTGACGGTGGGAAGGCAAGCTCTGTGAACGTCCTCTTGATCTCTCAATGCAGCAAACGCGCTCTCACAGAAACCCGCCGCATCCTCGACCAGTTTGCCGAACGGCGCGGCGACCGCACATGGCAAACCCCCATCACCCAGCAAGGCCTGGACACCCTGCGCCTGCTGCTCAAGAAGACCGCGCGCCGCAACACCGCCGTGGCTTGCCACTGGATTCGCGGGCAAGACCACAGCGAACTGCTGTGGCTGGTGGGCGATGCCAGCCAGTTCAACAACCAAGGTGCGGTGCCCACCAACACCACACAGCGCAACATCCTGCGCCAGCAGGACGAGAACGACTGGCACACCGGGCAAGACATCCATTTGCTCACCGCGCTGGCCGCTCTGTTGCACGATCTGGGCAAAGCCAGCCAGGCCTTCCAGATGCGCCTGCGGGGCCAACTGCAAGAGCGCAACCAATACCGCCACGAGTGGGTGTCGCTGCGCCTATTCGAAGCCTTTGTGGGCACCGACGACGACACGACCTGGCTGGCCCGTTTGGCCAATCCCACAGAGCAAGACAACGCCACCTGGCTGGCTCGCCTGCAGCGGGATGGGCAAGACCCATCGACCCAAACCCCATTCGCAAGATTGACCCAGGCCCCGCTGGCGCAAGCTCTGGGCTGGCTGGTGCTGACCCACCACCGCTTGCCTGTAGCCCCGGCCAAAGATGCCGACCCGGCCACGTTCCTGGGTGCAAGAGTCGGCTGGATGAGCGCAGCTGCACTCAAAGATGTTCTGCGCGGCATCGACGCAGGCTGGAACGAACGCACCGACACAGGCGATGCCACCCTCTTGCCGTTGTATTGGCAGTTTCCACACGGCTTGCCTGTCACCACCGCGCTATGGCGCAAACGCGCAGCCCGTCTGGCTGTGCGCTTACAAACCCTGGTGCAAGCCCCCGACCACAGCGGTTGGCTGGCCAACCCGTATGTCATGCATGTCTCGCGCCTGTGCCTGATGCTGGCCGACCACCACTACTCCAGCCTGGGTGTGGACGACAAAGGCCGGCCTGTGGAGGGGCGCACCTCTGGCGAAAAAAATTACCCTTTGTATGCCAACACCCAGGGCGCGGCCAGCCAACTCAACCAAACCCTGGACGAGCATTTGCTGGGTGTCGCCCAGCACAGTGGCGAAGTGACCCATGCCCTGCCACGTTTTGAGTTGAGCTTGCCCCGCCTGGCCCGCCACCGCACGCTGAAAAAGCGCGCCCAGGATGCCCGTTTCCGCTGGCAAGACAAAGCCGCCGACATGGCCCAGGCCCTGCGGGAACGGGCGCAAGTACAAGGTGCATTCATCGTCAACATGGCTTCGACCGGCTGCGGCAAAACCCTGGCCAATGCCCGTACCATGTACGCGCTGGCCGACCCGCAGCATGGCATGCGCTGTGCCTTTGCCATGGGCCTACGCACCCTGACACTGCAAACGGGCAGGGCGTTCCGCGACCTGCTGGGCCTGGGCGACGACGAGCTGGCGATCCGCGTAGGCGGCAGTGCCAGCCGCACCCTGTTCGAGCACTTTGAACGCGAAGCCGAAAAAACCGGCTCGGCCTCGCGCCAAGCCCTGCTGGACGAAGACAGCCACGTGCTGTTTGAAGGCAACCCCGATGCCCACCCCCTGCTGCAACGGGTGATGCACGACCCGGCGGTCAAGGCCCTGCTGGCCGCCCCGGTGCTGGTTTGCACCATCGACCACCTGACCCCCGCCACCGAAAGCCAACGCGGTGGTCGCCAGATTGCGCCCATGCTGCGCCTGATGAGCGGCGACCTGGTGCTGGACGAACCGGATGACTTCGATATCGACGACCTGCCCGCACTCACCCGCCTGGTCCACTGGGCCGGGCTGCTGGGTGCGCGGGTGCTGCTGTCGTCAGCCACCTTGCCGCCCGCCCTGGTGCACGGCCTGTTCGAGGCCTACCGCCATGGCCGCCAGCACTACCAGCGCAATAGGGGCGCAGCGGCTACGGGCACAGGTATCTGTTGCGCCTGGATAGATGAGTTCGATGTGCAGCAAACCGACTGCCCAGAAGGCCCCGGCTTTCTGCAGGCACACACCACCTTCGCCACGCGCCGGGCACAGCGCCTGGGGCAGGCCGAGGTGCGCCGCCGGGCCGTGTTGGTGCCGCTAGACCTCACCGGCAAGCACCGCGACCTCTTGCCACCACTTTTTGCCAAAGAAGTCATTCGCCACACCACCGGGCTACACCACAAGCACCACAGCGTAGACACCCGCAGCGGCAAGCGAGTGAGTTTTGGCTTGGTGCGCATGGCCAACATCGAGCCACTGGTCGATGTGGCCCTGGAGCTGTACCGCCTGCCTTGGCCCGACGGCGTGCGCGTCCACCTGTGCAGCTACCACTCGCAGTTTCCGCTGCTGATCCGGTCGGCCATCGAACGGCAACTAGACCACTCACTCAACCGCCGCCAGCCCGATGCCGTGTTCAGCCTGCCCGACGTGCGCCAGCGGCTGGACGCTCACCCGCAAGCCGACCACCTGTTCATCGTGCTCGGCTCACCCGTCACCGAAGTGGGGCGCGACCACGACTACGACTGGGCCGTGGTGGAGCCGTCGTCCATGCGCTCCCTCATCCAGCTGGCAGGCCGGGTGCGCAGACACCGCGAGGGTGCCTGCAGCACGCCCAACATCCGGGTGTTTGAGTTCAACCTGCTCCACTTTAGAAAACCAAACGAACCCGCCTTCTGCAAACCCGGTTTTGAGACAAAGCAGTTCCCCCTGCATCCCCATGGCCTGGGCGTGCTGCTGGATGCCACCGAGCGCGACGTCGTCGATGCCCGGCCCCGCATCCTGGCCCGCAGCAACCTGCAGCCCCGCGGGCGGCTGGTGGACCTGGAGCACGCCCGTATGCAGGCCACCATGCACCCCTTGCCATTGGCAGCCAGCCCCTCATTGAATGCGGCCAGCTGGTGGCACCTGGCCCCGGCGGATGCGCTACTCACCGCCGTGCTGCCGCAACAACAGCCGTTTCGCTACGACCCCCTGCAGCGCGTCGATCTGGAGCTGCGCCCAGATGCCGAGGGCGAAGACTATGTGCTGGTCCAGTTGATGGAAAAGAAAGGGGGCCGCCGGGGGGAAACCGTCTATGTCGAAGTCGAAACTTCTCAAAACGACCGCATCCTCGATGCCAAGGTGCAAGGCGAACGCATCACCGCTTGGGGCCATACCGACTACATGGAGGCCCTGACCGCCCTGGCTACCGAACTCGACCTGCCGCTGGAGGCCTGCGCACGCCGCTTTGGCACGGTGCGCTTACCCGCCAACGCCAATGGCTGGCGCTTTCACCCGGCGCTGGGGTTTACCAAAGCGAAAAGTTGAAAAAAGAGGCCGACGCAAAGTCGGCCTAGTGCTGCCTATGCGGCAGTCGTTGTTCCCGTTGCAGGGCGCAGTTGATATTTCTAAGCTGCCTGTACGGCAGTGAAAACTCAGCGTCTCCGCCAGCGGGTACCACGCGTTTCTGAGTTACCTATTCGGGAGTTAAGCGAGTGTACGGCGAGGTGTTGACTTGGCATCCAAAGTCATTTGGGTATATGATCCATGAAAGTATAAAATGTTACCGTTGCAGAGCGCAGTTGATAGGATTAAGATTTATAGATAATCCCAACGAGATTGCAGTCTCGTTGGGATTGAATGACAACGCCAAAGGCAGTCGAGCGCCAAGGCACCTACGAGCAAGGTTGTTGATCGAAGGAGGGTACGAATGTGGTCACACATCACATGATCAGAAGATAAGTTCTAGGCAAGTGCTGCTTGCCAAATTCGCGTCCCTAGGCGTTGCCTGGGGACATTTTATCTGTGGCTGCATCGCCGCAATCTCTTGGGTACTCCCTCCATGCTTACGACTTCTATGCCTAGTCAGGCTGAAATTCGTTTGCTTGTCTCGACGTTTTTATCTCAACGTTTGGATAGCAAACTCGAAAAGCTCGATCCTGACGATCCCCTGCGCCAAGCAATGCGCCAACAGTTCACCCCCGCCGTCTGGCTGGAAGACGCTGCCCGCCGTGCCGGACAGATCCAGGCGGTGACCCACTCCCTCAAACCAGTACACCCCGATGCCAAAGGCACCAACCTCTATTGCCCGCCCAGCACCCTGCCCGTGCTGGACGTGGTGGGCAGCCACTGCCTGGGCAGCAGCTTTGCCGGGGACGTGGTGGGCAATGCCGCTGCGCTGGATGTCCACAAATTATTGAAGCTGAAACACGCAGGCCACACCCTGCTGGAACTGTGCGTGGCAGAAGATGCCAACCTGGCCGCAGCCCTGAGCGACAACCCGGCCCAGGCCCAGGCGTGGATGCAGGCTTTTGCTGGGCTGGTGGTCCCCCGTGGGCGCGTGGCCTCACACACCCTGGCCAAACAACTTTATTGGCAGACCGGTGACGACCCGCTGGACGACGCGGGCTACCACTTGTTGGCCCCACTGTATGCCAGTTCGCTGGCCCACCGTGTATTTGAAACCCTGCAAGACGACCGCTTTAGCGATGCCGCCAAAGCCGCCCGTGAAGCCAAAAAATCCAACACCCACAGTGAGCGCCCGGTGCGCGAGTACCCGCAGCTGGCGGTGCAGCAGCTGGGCGGCACCAAACCCCAAAACATCAGCCAGCTCAACAGCGAACGCCGGGGCAACAACAACCTGCTGGCCTCCTTGCCGCCCGTGTGGCGTTCAGTGGACCTGCAGCCGCTGCTGCGCACCGACTCGATGTTCCACCGCTACGGCCGCCGCCCCGAAGTGCGCAAATGCGCCAAGGATTTGCGGGAATTCTTGCTGGCCGACCCCCACCCCACCATGGATACCCGCGCGAAGCGGGCGGCCTGGGTGGAACAGTTGGTTGACGCGTTTTTGCAGTTCAGCGCCGAACTGCGCAGCCTGGAGCCCGGCTGGAGCCAAGCACCAGCCTGCCAACTGGGCGATGCCGAAGCCCGCTGGCTGGACCCCGAGGGCGTGGCCGCCACCGATACCGAGCTGGGCCGAGCCCCGCCCACCGACCTACCCGAACGCATCAGCGCCGCGTTTGCCAACTGGCTCAACGCCCAGCTGCGCAACCCGCTACCCATGGGCGACCCGGAGTTTCTGGCCTGGCGCAAGGCCATGCTGGAGCAAATCAAGGCCGAAGAGCGAGAGGGCAGCTATGTCGAATGAATTGCCGAACAACCCCACCCCGCACGCGGCCCTGCTGGTGCTGCCCCGCCTGCGGGTACAAAACGCCAACGCCATCTCCAGCCCGCTGACCTGGGGGTTTCCATCCATCACCGCGTTTACCGGGCTGATGGCCGCGCTGGCGCGGCGCTTGGGGGCGGACGCGGGCATTCGCTTTCAAAGCGTGGGCGTGGTCTGCCATGGGTTTGAGGCGCAGGTTACCTCCGGCGGCTACACCCGCAGCTTTTGCCTCACACGCAACCCCGTGCTGCAAGACGGCTCCACAGCGGCCATCGTGGAAGAAGGTCGGGTGCACCTGGACATCACGCTGGTGTTCGAGGTACAGCTCAGCTCCGCCCTGCTCAACGATGCCGCACGGGCCGCCTGCGCAGCACAAGTGGGCGACTGGGTTGCGGGCATGCGCATCGCCGGGGGCAGCGTCATGCCGCCAGTGGCCGGTACTTTGCGGCGGCCACCGCGCCCCCAATTGGTACTGCTGGCCGAAGCGCCCGACCTGCGGGCCCAGCAATTCAAACGGCTGGGCCGCCAATGGCTACCCGGTTTTGCGCTGGTGTCGCGCGACGACCTGCTGCACAGCCGACTGGAAGCCATGCGTGCCAACACGCCAGAGGCACAGCCCACCCTGCTGGATGCGTGGCTGGACCTGGCGCGCATCAACTACCGGGCCACGACCACCACCGTGTGGAACGCAGCGGGCGACGCATACGCCGAAACCGTGGAATGGGCCGCAGACCCGCGCCCCGGCTGGCTGGTGCCCATCCCCGTGGGCTACGCCGCCCTGTCCGACCTGCACCCACCCGGCACCGTGGCAGGCGCGCGCGACATGGACACACCCTTTCGGTTTGTGGAGGGCGTGTATTCCATAGGCCAGTGGGTAAGCCCCCACCGCCTGGACGACTTGGCCCAACTCACCTGGCGGCCCGAGCACACGCCAGCCACCGGCCTGTACCGCTGCACCAACGCGTACCAGGCCCCCGCGACAGACACCTACACCCCCGTCACCTTCATCGACTGATTTCTAGGAGCAAACCCATGGCAACGACCACCACCACCAAAACCGCCTCCGTTCTCGCGTTTGAACGCAAGCTGGACCCGTCTGACGCACTGTTTGCCGCAGGCAAATGGGCAGATCGCAGCGCCAGCCAACCATGGCCTGCGGTTGAAGTACGGGCCAAATCGGTACGTGGCACGATTTCCAACCGCCTCAAAACCAAAGACCAGGACCCGGCCAAGCTGGATGCCGCCATCGAAAGTCCAAACCTGCAAACCGTCGATGTAGCCACCCTGCCCGCCGATGCAGACACCCTCAAAGTCAGCTTTACGCTGCGGGTGCTGGGTGGTACGGGCATACCGTCGGCCTGCAACAGCGCCGACTACCAGGCCAAGCTGCTGGCCACCGTGCAAACCTACACCCAGTCGCAAGGGTTTGGCGAGCTGGCGCGCCGCTACGCACACAACCTGGCCAATGGCCGCTTCCTGTGGCGCAACCGCCTGGGCGCGGAGCAGATCGAAGTGCAGGTAGCGCATTGGGTACAAGGGCAAGCCGCGCAAACCTGGACCTTTGATGCCCTGGGCCACTCGCTACGTGACTTCAGCGCCAGCTCTGCCGACCTCACCCAACTGGCGACAGTGCTGGAGCAAGGACTCACGGGTTCGCGCCACGTTTTGCTGCAGGTCACCGCCTACTTGCGTGTAGGTGCCGGGCAAGAGGTGTTTCCGTCGCAAGAGTTGATTCTGGACAAAGACAAGGCCGGCAAAAGCAAAACCCTGTACACCGTGAACGACGTGGCGGCCATGCACTCGCAAAAGCTGGGCAACGCCATCCGCACCATCGACACCTGGTATCCCGAGGCCGCCGAGCAAGGCCCCATCGCGGTGGAACCCTACGGCTCCGTCACCTCGCAAGGCAAGGCCTACCGCCAGCCCAAGGCCAAGATGGATTTCTACTCGCTGTTCGATGCCTGGGTGCTCAAAGACCAGGTGCCCGATACCGCCCAACAGCATTACGTCATGGCCAACCTGGTGCGCGGCGGCGTATTTGGCGACTCCGGCAAGGACTAAAGGCCATGGACCACTTTGTTGACCTCACCCTGCTACCCGACCCGGAGATTGCCCCAGCACACCTTCTGACCGCCTTGTTCAGCAAGCTGCACCTGGCCCTGGTGGCCCAGCGCAGCGAGCACATCGGCATCAGCTTTCCGGCAGTACAGCCAGACCGACAGTGGCTGGGCGACCGCCTGCGCTTGCATGGCAGCCAAGCCGACCTCACCGGCTTCATGGCAACCCCATGGCTCGGCGCGCTGCGTGACCATGTGCACACCACCGCGTTGCTGGCCATTCCGCCCCAGGTGGCACACCGCACGGTCAGCCGTGTGCAGGCCAAAAGCAACCCCGAGCGCCTGCGCCGCCGCCAAATGCGCCGCCATGGCATCGATGCTGCAGAGGCTCTGACCCGCGTACCCGACGCGGTGGCCGAGCGACTGGACCTGCCCTATCTACACCTGCGCAGCCACAGCACGGCGCAGCCCTTCAGGCTGTTCATCCGGCACGGTGCATTGCAAGAAAATGCCAGCGTGGGCAAGTTTGGCACCTATGGCTTAAGCGCCACCACCACCATCCCCTGGTTTTGACCCTTTTTTCACCCTATTTTTAGCCCCCCTAAAAAGTCTTTTAAAAACAAGAGCTTGCAGATTGGTCCCAAAAATAGGGGTTTTGAGGGAACGGGCAGATTAACGCTTGCAATTCAACGACTTGCCGTGGAGATAGGCTAGTTCACTGCCGCATAGGCAGCTCAGAAAAAGAGTGGACATGAGGGTTTCGTGGCGGGACTGTTCACTGCCGCATAGGCAGCTCAGAAAAAGGAGATCTTGGCCGCGCTGAACGACCAAAAGTTCACTGCCGCATAGGCAGCTCAGAAAGTTCAAAGTCGTCGCGGTGTCCACCACGCTACGTTCACTGCCGCATAGGCAGCTCAGAAAAGCGAAGCCGGTAGGGGTGGGCGGCGGGGTGAGTTCACTGCCGCATAGGCAGCTCAGAAAAAGCCAGACAGTGAAAAGCGGGCGCTGTCGAGGTTCACTGCCGCATAGGCAGCTCAGAAATCAGTTGCAGGAATGATTTCTATAGCTTCAGTGTTCACTGCCGCATAGGCAGCTCAGAAAACTCGTGCAGCCGGGTCTTGAGGGCGTATTCGGTTCACTGCCGCATAGGCAGCTCAGAAAAAAGTGCAGTTCCGTCGTGCACGCGGTGCATGGTTCACTGCCGCATAGGCAGCTCAGAAAATTTCAGCGCCTGGCAATGTGGACCGTGGAATGTTCACTGCCGCATAGGCAGCTCAGAAAAGCGAGGTCTTCGTGCCGGTGATGCGGTCGCGGTTCACTGCCGCATAGGCAGCTCAGAAAACACGCCCACGGGCGCGCCGCCGATCTGCTGGGTTCACTGCCGCATAGGCAGCTCAGAAAATCGCATACCCAACCTGTGTCGTTGCAATGTCGTTCACTGCCGCATAGGCAGCTCAGAAAAGGCGATAGTCGAACCGTCCACGCGCCCCGTCGTTCACTGCCGCATAGGCAGCTCAGAAATCTGAAGCGAACGATGCATGGCCGCGTTGGATGTTCACTGCCGCATAGGCAGCTCAGAAATGCCCGGTGGTGACCTCCAGGCCATTGGTGCCGTTCACGGCCGCATAGGCAGCTCAGAAAGCCAGCCACCTGCTGCGCCTGCTGACGCTGGACGTTCACTGCCGCATAGGCAGCTCAGAAAGTTGTGCCGTGGCGAACGACTCGTCATCCATCGTTCACTGCCGCATAGGCAGCTCAGAAAAGATTAACGCGGTGAACCGGGTGGTGATCGCCGTTCACTGCCGCATAGGCAGCTCAGAAAAAAATGAACGAAAAATTCAAAGAGCAGATTACGTTCACTGCCGCATAGGCAGCTCAGAAATCGTCGCTGAAGCGCGACCGCATGCGCACGAAGTTCACTGCCGCATAGGCAGCTCAGAAAAGCAAGAAGCGGAACTCTGCGCAATGTGATTTGTTCACTGCCGCATAGGCAGCTCAGAAATGCTTGTAGCGGGCTAGCTCGTCCTTGTGGTCGTTCACTGCCGCATAGGCAGCTCAGAAAATGTACTGGGCGGCTTCTTCAAACCCGCGCAGGTTCACTGCCGCATAGGCAGCTCAGAAAAGGCAGGATGCGGTCAGGGAATTTGCTTTCGGGTTCACTGCCGCATAGGCAGCTCAGAAAGCTTGGAAAATGCATTAGAGAATACTGACGGCGTTCACTGCCGCATAGGCAGCTCAGAAAGGTCTGACCGCTCCGACCTGCTCATGCGGGGCGTTCACTGCCGCATAGGCAGCTCAGAAAGTCATGGGCGACTATGCAGCCGAAGTCGCGGCGTTCACTGCCGCATAGGCAGCTCAGAAAAAGCGGCAACTGCACAGCGCCTGGGCATCTGAGTTCACTGCCGCATAGGCAGCTCAGAAACTGGACGACGCGATCTACCAGGCCCACGTGGTGTTCACTGCCGCATAGGCAGCTCAGAAATGCAAGCAAATCCTGCTGTGGATCATGGACGGGTTCACTGCCGCATAGGCAGCTCAGAAAAGTGCCGAGTTGCACGAGGGTCACCACGCCGTGTTCACTGCCGCATAGGCAGCTCAGAAAGGGAACGGCGCGGGGACCACGATCACCCGTGCGTTCACTGCCGCATAGGCAGCTCAGAAAACGCTCAGGAGTACCCGCAGTTCGGTCAGGCGGTTCACTGCCGCATAGGCAGCTCAGAAACAATGATTTCAGCCAGTCGCTGTACTCGTTTGGTTCACTGCCGCATAGGCAGCTCAGAAATTTTTTAAGGCGTGCTGCAAGGCTGGGTGTTTGTTCACTGCCGCATAGGCAGCTCAGAAAGAAGAAAAGTACCACGCCATGATCGGCGAGATGTTCACTGCCGCATAGGCAGCTCAGAAAGCTTGCATCTGCTTCCAGCGCTCAAGGCTGTCGTTCACTGCCGCATAGGCAGCTCAGAAATGCACGAAGACGACAAGCCCAGCCGCCGAGATGTTCACTGCCGCATAGGCAGCTCAGAAACATCGAAAGTACCGCCATGCTCCGCGCACACAGTTCACTGCCGCATAGGCAGCTCAGAAAACAACGCTGGGCCGGACATTTGAAGCACCTGAGTTCACTGCCGCATAGGCAGCTCAGAAAGTGTCGAAAGAAATGAATCTGAAAATCACCACGTTCACTGCCGCATAGGCAGCTCAGAAATGACCGACGTTGCAGCAGGCCGCATTTTCCAGGTTCACTGCCGCATAGGCAGCTCAGAAATACAAAGCGGCGAAAAAGGCGACAAGGCGCAAGTTCACTGCCGCATAGGCAGCTCAGAAAAGGACATTGCCCGCAAAGGCGGGCAAATCCGAGTTCACTGCCGCATAGGCAGCTCAGAAAGTCGCCTGTATGCAGCCAACTTGCGGAGAATAGTTCACTGCCGCATAGGCAGCTCAGAAAGCGTCCTAAAAATACGTTTCAAAACTTGTTCGGTTCACTGCCGCATAGGCAGCTCAGAAAAGAAAGCGGGCGAAGCGTGGCGGCGTGCGCTCGTTCACTGCCGCATAGGCAGCTCAGAAATGGAGCAACAATGAATCCAACACTTTGGGTAGGTTCACTGCCGCATAGGCAGCTCAGAAAAGCAGCGCATCGTCGTGGCCAATGCCACCGCAGTTCACTGCCGCATAGGCAGCTCAGAAAACCAAAGACGCGCAAAACGCAGTCCAGCAAACGTTCACTGCCGCATAGGCAGCTCAGAAATCAATCCACAGGCGTGATGACCTTCTTGCGAAGTTCACTGCCGCATAGGCAGCTCAGAAAAGCACGGAAGCGATGACCAGGAACACCAATCCGTTCACTGCCGCATAGGCAGCTCAGAAATACAGCGCGTTGGCAATACTTCCCTGCGTTCTGTTCACTGCCGCATAGGCAGCTCAGAAATTCTCGCAAAGATAGCAGCCGCGCAGCCAGTAGTTCACTGCCGCATAGGCAGCTCAGAAAGGGCATCCAGCGTTTGGGACTTAGGAGCCATGGTTCACTGCCGCATAGGCAGCTCAGAAATATTGGAGATTGATGATGAGCAAATACGAAAAGTTCACTGCCGCATAGGCAGCTCAGAAATCGATCGGCCGCCCGACGGTCATTCCCCGACGGTTCACTGCCGCATAGGCAGCTCAGAAAAGGACAACGCGCCTTGCCTGAACACCCTGCGCGTTCACTGCCGCATAGGCAGCTCAGAAATAAGCCGAACAAGGTGGTCAATTTAAAGGAGATGTTCACTGCCGCATAGGCAGCTCAGAAAACTGGGAGATTGGGTTGTCAGAGTGGATTGGTGTTCACTGCCGCATAGGCAGCTCAGAAAAGGTAAAGATGTGTTAGCGCAGACTGATAGAGGTTCACTGCCGCATAGGCAGCTCAGAAAAATCCAGAAACTACCCAAAGTTCAAGCTAAGTGTTCACTGCCGCATAGGCAGCTCAGAAAAGAAGAAATCGCAGCAGCGGAAGCAGCAGCAGCGTTCACTGCCGCATAGGCAGCTCAGAAATGCAAGTTGTGGAGTGCCAGCCTGATCGTGAAGTTCACTGCCGCATAGGCAGCTCAGAAAACAGGCCGCACTCCATGCGCCGCACGCGGCCCGTTCACTGCCGCATAGGCAGCTCAGAAAAATGACCGGGTGATCGACAACAAGAAATACGAGTTCACTGCCGCATAGGCAGCTCAGAAAACATCGGGTCCACCATGCGCCCTACCCGGCCCGTTCACTGCCGCATAGGCAGGTCAGAAAATCGAAACCCGCTCGGTGCAAATCCTGGGAAACGTTCACTGCCGCATAGGCAGCTCAGAAAAATTCGCAGACTCACAGGCATTCCGACATTACGTTCACTGCCGCATAGGCAGCTCAGAAAGTAGCCAGCGACTGGTTGAACGTATCTACCTGGTTCACTGCCGCATAGGCAGCTCAGAAAACAATAACGCCGCTGGTGGTTCAACTGGTGGTCGTTCACTGCCGCATAGGCAGCTCAGAAAAAGCTTAAATTGATGGAGATGGCACAGAAGGGGTTCACTGCCGCATAGGCAGCTCAGAAATTGTCCAGCAGGTCCGGAAGTAGGCTCATGAGGTTCACTGCCGCATAGGCAGCTCAGAAAAGTGTTCAAGGGGCGGTCTAAGTTTGGGGATTGTTCACTGCCGCATAGGCAGCTCAGAAATGGAGCCATCGGAATGAGCGCGGCAAACATATGTTCACTGCCGCATAGGCAGCTCAGAAATCGCTGTGGATGGCTACGGCTAAGCAGAAGCCGTTCACTGCCGCATAGGCAGCTCAGAAAACGCCCGGCAAGGTGGCGCAGCCGGTGCACAGGTTCACTGCCGCATAGGCAGCTCAGAAATTGACGTACACCGCCAGGCTGGCCGCACCCGCGTTCACTGCCGCATAGGCAGCTCAGAAAAAGCCGGATAGCGTGATGCCCCCGAACATGGTGTTCACTGCCGCATAGGCAGCTCAGAAAGCATCGAACACGTCAAACGCCACGCCAGGCGGGTTCACTGCCGCATAGGCAGCTCAGAAATCAGCAATGGCGGTGATCTTGCTGGCGGCAATGTTCACTGCCGCATAGGCAGCTCAGAAAGGAAACCAAACTGCAGCAGGTAGCCCTTGCCTGTTCACTGCCGCATAGGCAGCTCAGAAATCAAAAAATCGGACCGGCGCTGCGCACCGGAGTTCACTGCCGCATAGGCAGCTCAGAAAGATCTCAGGTGTTGTTAGGTGGTTGCGGGCTCGTTCACTGCCGCATAGGCAGCTCAGAAAGCTGCCGTCCTGGCGCAGGCCGTCCACGTTCTGTTCACTGCCGCATAGGCAGCTCAGAAATAGCCGGTTCCCAAAAATCAATCCTACGTGGAGTTCACTGCCGCATAGGCAGCTCAGAAATTCGTTGCTGGTGGGCTCGTGACGAATACAGCGTTCACTGCCGCATAGGCAGCTCAGAAAAGCACGGAAGCAATGACCAGGAACACCAGCCCGTTCACTGCCGCATAGGCAGCTCAGAAACATCAAACCAGCAGTTATCGATCGTCACGGCAGTTCACTGCCGCATAGGCAGCTCAGAAATACATGCCGACCCACTTATTTCAATGCCCACCGTTCACTGCCGCATAGGCAGCTCAGAAAGCCAGCGCCAATTCAACGACGGCGCAGGCGGCGTTCACTGCCGCATAGGCAGCTCAGAAAAATTTGAGGTGTCGGCGCTGGGGTCCGTCGTAGTTCACTGCCGCATAGGCAGCTCAGAAATATGGTAGATAGCGATTCTCTACATTCAATCCGTTCACTGCCGCATAGGCAGCTCAGAAAATCGGCGATGAGTGTGTCGGCGACTTCTGGAGGTTCACTGCCGCATAGGCAGCTCAGAAATAGAAGAAAGTGATATTTATGAGTAACGCGACGTTCACTGCCGCATAGGCAGCTCAGAAAAGGCTGTGGCTGCGAACGCGCGTGCAGGTGATGTTCACTGCCGCATAGGCAGCTCAGAAAGCCCTGCGCCCGGTTGTATTTGCTCCAGGCCAGTTCACTGCCGCATAGGCAGCTCAGAAAGATTGAAGCGCTCTACACGGTCAGTAAGTACGGTTCACTGCCGCATAGGCAGCTCAGAAAACCTCAAAACCACCAAGCCTACCCGCCTGCTGGTTCACCGCCGCATAGGCAGCTCAGAAAACCGGGAACCCCCAGCGGCCAGCATTGGCTTTTGTTCACTGCCGCATAGGCAGCTCAGAAATTAAACGGCCCGAGCGGTTCGTTCCAATTGGCGTTCACTGCCGCATAGGCAGCTCAGAAAAAGATCCCGCAGACCGACGCAGGCATGACCCAGTTCACTGCCGCATAGGCAGCTCAGAAATTGATCGCGCTCTGGCTGGCCAGGCTGGTGGCGTTCACTGCCGCATAGGCAGCTCAGAAAGCACCCGCGTCAAAGAAGGCTAAAAATGCAACGTTCACTGCCGCATAGGCAGCTCAGAAAGACAAGGCAGAAGCCGCACGTGCGGCGGCAGGGTTCACTGCCGCATAGGCAGCTCAGAAATCACCGACGCCGGAACGACCGGCCTCTACAACGTTCACTGCCGCATAGGCAGCTCAGAAATTGCCGTGGGCCAGCAGGAAGCGCAGGGTCAGGTTCACTGCCGCATAGGCAGCTCAGAAATGAAGGCGCTACCCGCCACCCTGGGGGCCAACGTTCACTGCCGCATCGGCAGCTCAGAAAAAGACAAACGCCCACCAGGATGCCCCTCAATTGTTCACTGCCGCACAAGCAGCTCAACAAACCTCCCAGTAGATGGGCGGCTGAGGACAAAAACTATCAAAAAAATAGCTTCTTGTGCAGGCTGGATAAGCGTAAGCGGCCTATTCTTAAGGACTATCACGGCAATTAAAAAGTGTTCTTCACATAGACGTACATGGCCCGCACGCTGGCTGTACCATCGGCACCGACTCGCAACACCTGACCGCTGCCAACGCCTCCCTTACGCAGGGCTACGAGTTACACGCCAGGTACGCGGCATCAATACCTCCGAGCACGGCCCCATGAGCTGGAACGATGTCGCCCCCAAAACCACCATGCGGCGGGTGGTGGACATGGCGTGTATGCATCCCTGAGTACTGCGGGCGCACCCGGGCCTAACCGCCAGCCCGATACCATGGGCAGCTTTCCCCCGCCGTACGCCCATGCAGACCACCATCCGCCACGCCGAGCCGGACGACTACACCGCCATCGCCCACATCTACACGCACCCGCAGGCTGCTGCGGGCACCCTGCAAATCCCGCTGCAATCGCGCGAAGTGTGGCGGCAGCGGCTTGCAGGCATGGGGACTTACGACCGGGTGCTGGTGGCCGTGGTGGCGGGCGAGGTGGTGGGCCACTTGGGCCTACACCCGGTGCCCCACCCGCGCCGCGCCCACGTGGCCGGCCTGGGCATGGCGGTACGCGACGACCTGCAGGGCCAGGGCGTGGGCACGGCACTGTTGAAAGCCGCCATCGACCTGGCCGACCACTGGCTGCACCTGTTGCGCCTGGAGCTCACCGTCTACGCCGACAACACCGCCGCCCAGCACCTGTACCAGCGCCGCGGCTTTGTGCTGGAAGGCACGCACCGCGCCTACGCCTTGCGCCAAGGACGCTATGTGGATGCCCTGGCCATGGCCCGGCTGCACCCTGCGCCGCCGCAGGTGCACGGTGGTACCTGAACTCGCGCGATGGATGCCCGCGGAACCAGCAGCATAATTTCTCTGATCGCTATGGTTTAGATAGCTGCTTATGCCCACCGAATGGGCGCAAATAGCCGATTCTGCTCAGGTCCGAAAGCCGCCCCATTAAAAATCAAACCTCCCCAGACCCCGACGGCAACCCCGCCCTTGCAAACCGCACCGCCACCCGCGTGCCCGGCGGGGTGGCGCCGGGGTGGGCGTCTTCCAGGGTGACCTCGGCGCTGTGCTGGCGGGCGATTTCCTGGACGATGGACAGGCCCAGGCCGGAGCCGTCGGCCTCGGTGCCCAGGGCGCGGTAGAAGGGCTGGAACACCAGGATGCGCTCGGCTTCGGGGATGCCGGGGCCGGTGTCTTCCACCTGCAGCAGCACGCTGGCGGTGGCGCGGCCAATCGGGCTGATGGGGCCGATGGGGGTTTCGGTATCGGCCAGCACGCGCGCGGTGATGATGCCGCCCGAGGGGGTGTAGTTGATGGCGTTGTCCACCAGGTTGCGCACCAGTTCCTTGATCAGCGTGGGGTTGCCGTTGAGCTGTACGCCGGGGCTGCCGGGTTCGGCCCCCTCAAAACCCAGGTCGATGCGTTTTTCCAGCGCGTGGGGCACGGAGTCGCGCACCACGTCCATGGTGAGGCGGGCCAGGTCGCAGAGTTGCAGGCTCAGGCTGACGCTGCCGTTTTCGGCCCGGGCCAGGGCCAGCAGCTGGTTGACGGTGTGGGTGGCGCGCACGCTGGAGCGGCCGATTTGCTGCAGCGAGCGTTTGAGCTCGGCCGTGTTGGTGCCCTCGCGCTGGGCCAGGTCGGCTTGCATGCGCAGGCCCGCCAGCGGGGTTTTGAGCTGGTGGGCGGCGTCGGCCAGGAAGCGCTTCTGGGTGGCGATGGAGTCCTTGAGGCGGTTGAGCAGGTCATTCACGGACGAGACCAGGGGCGCGACTTCCAGCGGCACGGCCTTTTCGTCCAGCGGGCTCAGGTCGTCCGAGGTACGGGCGCGGATGCGTTCTTCCAGGCGCTTGAGGGGCTGGATGCCGCGCGCCAGCGCCAGCCACACCAGCAGCACGGCCAGCGGCAGGATGACGAACTGCGGCAGCATCACGCCCTTGATAATTTCGGCCGCCAGCACCGAGCGCTTTTCGCGGGTTTCGGCCACCTGCACCAGGGCCAGCGGGCTGCCGGGCAGGTCCAGCGTGACCCACAGGTAGGCCACGCGCACGTCCAGGCCGCGCATTTCGTCGTCGCGCAGGTGCACCGGGCCTTCGGCGGGCTTTTCGGTGGCGGGCGGGGCGGGGAAGTCGTGCTCGCCGCTGAGGTACTCGCCGTGCCCGCCCAGCACCTGGTAGTAGACCTGGTCGGAGTCGTCGGCGCGCATGAATTCGCGCGCGGGCAGGGGCAGGTTGAACTGGGCCTGGTGCGGCTGCGACACCACCAGCAGCTGCGACAGGGCCTGTACGTTGTATTCCAGCGCCCGGTCGAACGGCTTGCCCGCAATGCCCTGCGCCACCAGCCAGGTCAGCGCCAGGCTGACCGGCCACAGCAGCAGCAGGGGCGTGAGCATCCAGTCCAGGATTTCACCGAACAGGGAACGTTGCTCGCGCTGGAAAATTTTCACGGGGATGGGACGGGGTGGATCACCTCGGCATCTTAGCCACCCTGTCCCTTCCGTTGGCTTACGCAGTCTTACGCGTTGGCGCGGTTTTTCAGCCAGCGCATCAGAGCGCCCACCACCGGCAGCTTTTCGTACAGCTCCTCGGCCGCATCCCAGTAGTCGCGGTGCAGGGTGATGCGGCCCGTGTCGTCCAGCTGCAAGTGGCTGCCGCCGTGGATGGTCTGGGGGGTGCCGGTGGCGAAGTTTTTGAAGCGGAAGTGGAAGTCCCAGGCCAGAAAGCACTGCTGGCCGCTGGCGATGCGCTCCACCACCACAAAGCGCGGGGCCTCCAGGGCGGTGAACATGTGGGCGTAGATGGCCTGGATGGCAGGCACGCCGCGCACGTCCTTGAACGGGTCTTTGAAGCGGGCGTGGGGCGCATAAAAATCCCCGCAGCGGGCGACAGACTGCGGGGTCAGCGTTTCAAAAAATTCGACGATGCCGCTGATGGAGTCTTTGGGATCGCTCATAGCCCGGTCATCCGGCGGATGGCGGGAAAGTAGGCGCGGTACGGCAGCAGGCGCAGGGTTTTCATCCAGCGGGTGAAGCGCTTGGGAAAGTGGATTTCGAACTGGCCGCGGGCCCAGCCGTGCAGGATCTCGTGGGCGGCCTGCTCGGGGGTCAGGAGGGCGGGCATGGCGAACTCGTTTTGCGCGGTGAGCGGGGTTTGCACAAAGCCGGGGCAGATCAGGCTCACGCCGATGCCGCTGTCATGCAGGTCCAGGTACAGGGTTTCGGCCAGGTTGATGAGCGCGGCCTTGGTGGGGCCGTAGGCCAGGCTTTGCGGCAGGCCGCTGTACCCGGCCACGCTGGCCACCAGGCTGATATGGCCATGGCCCTGGCGCAGCAGGGTGGGCAGCACGGCATCGAGCATATGCAGCGCGCCCACGTAGTTGACCTGCAGGTGCTGCTGCATCTCGGCCAATTGGAAAGCGGTGGCGCGCTGGGGGCGGTAGTAGCCCGCGCAGTACACCACTGCGTCGATGCGGGCCAGGGAGTCGGCGGCGGCGCGCACGGCCGCCGGGTCGGCGGCGTCCAGTGGCAGGGCCTGCGCGCCGGGGTGTTCGGCCACAAAGGCGTCGAGCGCGGCGGCATGGCGGGCCGACACCACCACCTGCGCGCCCTGCCCGTGCAGCAGCCCGGCGGTGGCGCGGCCAATGCCGCTGGACGCGCCGATCAACCACACGGTTTTGCCGCGCCAGTCGATGAGGGGGGGATTCAATGCCATGGGGTTTGCTCTATTCTTGGTAGCTGCTCACGCTTATGGAATAAGCACAAGATGCCAATTTGGCTTAACGTTTTGTGAACGACAGCGTGACTTCGCCCAGGCGGATACCCAGCTTGGACATGGTGGCTTTGTTGAGCATGACCTTGTCGGTCATCAGGTACATCCAGTCGTCAAACTGCACGTTGTAGACCGAGCCGTCCACCGGCAGGGCCAGCGTGTACTGCCAGTGGAAGGCGTTGCCGCTCTCGGAGCCCAGGGCCGTGCCCACCACATCGTCGGCGCGGCCGGTGTAGCGGCCATCGGCTTCGCGGTGCAGGCGCCAGATGCGCTTTTGCAGCGTGCCGTCGGCGTAGGTAAACGACTCGTCGAGCACGCCGTCGTCGCCGTTCCAGCTGCAGACCATCAACACGGTGAAGCGCTTGACCACCTTGCCGGAGCGGTCGGTGAACACCCCAAAAGCGTCCAGCGTGCCGTTGAAATAGGTGCGCAAATCCAGCTGGGGGGTTTGGCCCGCGTAGTCGGTCACCTGCGGGCCCGCGCAACCGGCCAGGGCAGCGCTGGTAGCCAAAAGAAGAAGACGGCGTTTCATGGGGAGTCCTTGGGTCGGATGATGAGCAAATAGAGCGCCGCTGCCGCCGCCAGCTTCAGGGCGCAGGGCAGCAGGCAGTAGGTGGCGGTGAGGGCGTGCAGGGCGGCGGCATCCTGCGCGCCGGGGGTGTAGCCAAAGTAGGCCAGCAGCGGCAGGGCCAGCCCGGCGGCCAGGGCCAGATTCAGCTTGGTGGCGAAGTTCCACCAGCCGAAGTACAAACCCGCACCGCCCTGTTTTTGCACCAGGCCCGCCAGCAATGCGCTGGGCAGGGCCAGGTCGGTGCCCAGGGCGATACCCGAGGCAGCGCACACGGCCAGAAACGCCGTGCTGTCGCCCGCGCCCAGCAGGGAAGCCCCCACAAACGCGGCCACCGCCACGCCCATGCCCACCAACCAGGTGCGCGCCAGGCCCAGCCGGGGCACCAGGCGCAGCCACAGCGGAATCGACAGGGCGGCGCACACAAAGTAGGTGGCCAGAAACAGCGGCTGCAGCGCCTGCGGGGCCAGCAGCCGGTCTTGCATAAAGAACAGCACCAGGGTGGCGGGCACGGCGCTGGCAATGCCGTTCACCATGAACACGCCCAGCAGGCGGCGAAACGCGGGGTTGTGCAGCGGCAGCCACAACGCGGCGCGCGTCTGGGAGGGGATTTGCGGGGCGGGTGCGATGGCGTGGCTCCAGGCCCACCAACCCAAGCCCAAAGAAAGCGCCAACAGCCCCACCGTGGTGGGCAGGCCCAGCAGCACCGGGGCCACGCTGGCCGTCACCACGCCCACCAGGCCCAGGCCTTCGCGCCAGGCGACGATGCGGCTGCGCTGGGCCTCGGTGCCGCCCAGTAACCCGGCCCAGGCCTGGTGCAGCACGCCCAGGGTGCTGTAGGCGGTGTAGGTGACGACCAGCAGGGCGGCGGCCCACAGCAGCACGTGGTCTTGCGTGGCAGGAAAGAACAGCCCCCAGAAGCCCAGCGCCATGACCACCGCCGCCCCGGCAGCCACGCCCAGCACGGCGCGGCTGGCGTGGGTGGGGCGGGCAAACAGCGCGTCGCCCCAGCGGCCCAGCAGCGGGTCGATGAGGCCGTCGAACAGGCGCGCGCCCAGCAAGATCTGCCCCAGCACGGCCAGCGGCACGCCCAGCGTGGTGGCGTAGTGGTTGGGCAGCACCACGTACAGCGGCAGCGCCACAAAGGCCAAGGGCAGACCCATCAGGCCGTAGGCCAAGCCGTTGCGGGCGGTGAATGCCGCGGCAGAGGTCATGGGTTGCCCGCCAGCAGCGCCCGGCGCATCGCAGGCTCGGAGGTTTGGGGCGACAGCCAGATGCCGAAGAACAGGCGCGCAAAGTCGCCATCGCTGACCTCACCCGTGGGCTGGCCGTTGGTCAGGAAGCGGGCGGTGCGGGTCTGCGGCAGGTAGATGCCCAGGATGCGGTCGTTCTTTTGCACGTCGGGAAAGGCCGCCTCCAGCTTTTGCTGCCAGCTCTTGGCCTGCGCGTCCGAAATGGGCGCGCTGCGGCGCATCTCGTCGAGCGAGCGGCGGGCGATGTCGGCGCGGGTGAAATCGCGCAGGTAGGTTAGCTCCAGCGCCAGGGCGGTGTCGGCATAGCGGGCAGGCTGGAAGCCGGGGGCGGTCCAGAGCTGCGCGTCGTAGATGTCAAAGCCCCAGACCTTGAGGCGGGTGCTGCCCACCAGGCGGGCCTGCGGTACGCTTGCTGCCACATCGGTGGGGATGTCGGCAGCCCAGGCATTCAAGCCGAACAGGGCGCTAGCGCTTATAACAAGGGCGTAAGCAGCTACTTTTTTAATAGCGTGTACTGTACGAGGTTGATGTTGCCCTTGTCGAAGGCGGCTTCGCAGTAGGCCAGGTAGAACTCCCATAAGCGCATGAACCTTTCGTCAAAACCGAGTTGCAGCACTTCCGTGCGGGCGGCCAAAAACCGGTCGCGCCAGCGGCGCAGGGTTTCGGCGTAGTCGGGGCCGAAGGCGAATTCGTCCACCACCTCCAGCCCAGCCGCGGCGGCTTCGCGGCGGAATTCGCGCGGGCAGGGCAGGCAGCCGCCGGGGAAGATGTACTGCTGGATGAAGTCGGTGCTGCTGATGTAGCGCTCGAACAGGCTGTCGTCGATGACGATGCTCTGGATGCAGGCGCGGCCCCCCGGCTTGAGCAGGCGGGCCACGGTCTGGAAATAGGTGGGCCAGTATTCGCGGCCCACGGCTTCCACCATTTCCACCGAGCAGATGGCGTCAAACGGCGCGTCGGTGATGTCGCGGTAGTCCTGCAGGCGCAGGTCGGCGCGGCTATCCATGCCCAGGCGCTGCACGCGCTGGTGGGCGAAGGCGAGTTGCTCGGTACTCAGGGTCACGCCGGTCACGCTGGCGTTGAATTCGGTGGTGCCCATTTCGGCCAGTGCGCCCCAGCCGCAGCCAATTTCCAGCACCCGGTCGCCGGGCTGCACCCGGGCCATGGCCAGGGCACGGCGGACCTTGGCGTCTTGCGCCTCGCGCAGCGGTTTGTCCAGCTCGCCCTCGAACCAGGCGGACGAGTAGTTCATGCTGTCGTCCAGCCACAGGCTGTAGAAGGCGTTGCCCAGGTCGTAGTGGGCGTGGATGTTCTTCTGGCTGTTGGCTTTGGTGTTGCGGTTCAGCAGGTGCTTGATGCGGTACCACAGGCGGCCCACCCAGTTGCCGTAGACCACGTCTTCGATCTCTTGCCGGTTGCAGATGAAGACGGTGAGCAGATCGGTCAGGTTGGGGGTGGTCCAGTCGCCGTCGATATAGGTTTCGGCCACACCGATGTCGCCGGACTTGAGGGCTGCGGCGCAGACGTTCCAGTTTTTCAGCGTCATGGCGGCGGTAGGGGCATCGCCATGTTGCTGGTGGTTGCCGAAGACCTGCATGCTGCCGTCGGGCAACTGCATGGTGATGCTGCCGTGGCGCAGGCGCTGCAAGAGCCTCAGGGCGGTGCGGGCGGCCGCCGGGGCATCGCTGGGCACGGCAAAACCGGGAGCAGTGGTGGTGGAGTTCATTGCGTTTATCTCGTCACAAAATCTTTGGGCGGCAGGGGTTTGCTGAAAAATCGCACGCGTTTGCGCCACAGGCGAAAGGCCTGCCAATGGATGCGCGCCACCACGCCCAGCGTCATGGCCGGGTAGCGCCAGAGCGCCTGGCGGATGCTGGCCGGGGTGATGGCTTGCAGCGTGCCGCTGACGCTGGTCTCAATCAGCGCGCCCTGGCTGTCGTCATAGTCGACACGGGCCACGGTGCGGTCGCCGGATCGCATGAAGCGGAAGCGGTAGCCGCCCTCGACCGGGCAGAACGGCGATACGTGGAACACCTTGGCTGCCGTCAGCTCCACCCCATAGCGCGGTTGGTCCAGCACGTAGCAGTGGCGCTCGCCAAAGGTGTTGTTGACCTCGACCACGATGGCCCGCAGGCTGCCATCCAAGCGGTGGCAGTACCAGAAGCTGACGGGCTTGAAGGTGTGGCCGAAGACGCGCGGGTAGCAGTGCAGCCAGATCTCGCCGTCGGCGTCAAGAATGCCTTCGCGCTGCAGCAGGGACTCCATCCACGCCAGCGCACTGCCCTGGCCGTCGCCGTGGTCGGCGTCGTAAAAGCTCAGGGCGGCGCGGCGGTTGACGGCCAGGGCCGTGCCCGCCAAGGACCGCATCGGCAGCATCAAAAAATAGGTAGGGTAGGCAAACGCGTGCCGCACCGGGCGCAGCCGGGTGTGGCGGACCTGGCCAAAGCCGATGCTCGCCTGGTGCGGGGCCGGGGTCATACCCCCGCCTTCAGCAGCTCGGCCACCGCCAGCCCGGCTTTCAGGCCGTCTTCATGGAAGCCGTAGCCCATCCACGCGCCACAGAAATAGGTGTTGTGCTGGCCTTGCAGCGCGGGCATGCGCTGCTGCGCGGCGATGGCGGGCAGGTCCAGCACCGGGTGGGCGTAGTCAAACGTGCCCAGCACCTGGGGGTGGGCGATGTCGCGTGTGGGGTTTAGCGACACGATGACCGGCTGCTCCCAGGGCAGGGGCTGCAGCTTGTTGAGCCAGTAGTGCAGACACACCCGGGCCGACTCGGTGGCGGTGGCGGGCGCGCGTTCGTAATTCCACGCGGCCCAGGCCTCAGGGTTGCGCGGCAGCACCGAGGCGTCGGTGTGCAGCACGGCGCGGTTGGCGTGGTAGTGGATGGCACCCAGCGTGGCCTCCTCCGCCGGGGTGGGCGCGGCCAGCAGGGCCAGGGCCTGGTCGGAATGGGTGGCCAGCACCACCTTGTCGAAGCGCTCGGTGCGGGCCAGCCCGTGCTGCAGGCTGGTGATGAACACGCCGCCTGGTGTGCGCTCAATACGCATCACCGGGCTGAGGAGGCGCCTGTCGTCGATCTTTGCGGTGATCTTGTCCACGTAGTGCCGCGCACCGCCGGTCACCGTCCACCACTGGGGCCGGTTGAGCACCTGCAGCAGGCCGTGGTTGTGGCAAAAGCGCACCATGGTGGCGACAGGGAACAGCAGCATCTGGGCCGTGGGGCAGCTCCAGATGCAGCCCATCATCGGCAAAAAGTACCAGTCGCGGAAGGCCGTGCCAAACCGGTGCTGGTCCAGAAACGCGCCCAGCGGCTGGGCCAGGGCGGCGTCGTTGTTGTCCAGCGCGAGCTGGGTGGTGATCTGGTTGAAGCGCAGCAGGTCGCGCAGCATGCCCCAGAAGCGCGGGCTCCACAGGTTGCGTTTCTGGGCAAACACGCTGCCCAGGGTGCTGCCGCTCCATTCCACATAGCGTTCGCCCGGCACGGTGGTGGGGATCTGGGCAGAGAAAGACATGTCCGTCTTGGAGGTCTCCACCTTCAGTTCGGCCAGCAGGGCGATGAGCTGCGGGTAGGTGCGCTCGTTGAAAACCAGAAAGCCCGTATCCACCCCATGGGTGACCATGCCGCCGGGTGTGGGCAGGGTGAGATCGACGGTGTGGGTATGGCCGCCAAAGTAATGACCCGCTTCGAACAGCGTGGTTTCGGCCCGGCCCTGCAGGCTATGCGCCACGGCCAGGCCGGAAATGCCGGAGCCGACGATGGCCAGCTTCATACGGCTGGGCATGGCGCGGGAAGGAAAGTGGCTGCGAAGCACCCCAAGGCGAACGAGGGAGTGAGGGAGGAGGAGAACCGCCCCGGGGCTGCATGCCGGCACAGAGTGCGCGGATGGCTTCGCTGCCAGAAAAACAGATGCGCCCCATCGGCCGCATTGCCGATAAAGACCGATTCCGAACGCCATAAGTTCCCGGCCCGACCGGCAATGCGGCGGTAAAGGAATGTGAAGTACGGGATGGTGGAGAAGCACATATGGCGATAATATACCAATCAGTCACTTTGTGACCAATAAGTTTTATTTTTAGCAATCAACCCCACCACGGCCGTGCGTCTGACACAAAGTGCCATGTTGACCGCCTAAAATGAAAGCCGTTAAGAAGGACTTCCATGCTCTATCCCGAACTCTTTAGACAACTCGAAGCCGTGCGTTGGAACATGGAAAAAGACGTTCCATGGGACACGTTCGATGCCAGCCTGCTGACCGACGAACAGGCGCAGACCATCAAGATGAACGCCATCACCGAGTGGGCCGCCCTGCCCGCCACCGAAATGTTCTTGCGCGACAACCAGGACGACAGCGACTTTTCCGCCTTCATGTCGATCTGGTTTTTTGAGGAGCAAAAGCATTCGCTGGTGCTGATGGAGTACCTGCGCCGCTTCCGCCCCGACCTGGTGCCCACCGAAGAAGAGCTGCACGACATCCGCTTCGAATTCGACCCGGCCCCGGCCCTGGAGACGCTGATGCTGCACTTTTGCGGCGAGATCCGCCTGAACCACTGGTACCGCCGCGCCAGTGAATGGCATTCGGAGCCGGTGATCAAGAACATCTACACCAAGCTCAGCCAGGACGAAGCCCGCCACGGCGGTGCCTACCTGCGCTACATGAAACGCGCCATCGCCAACACCGGCAACGAAGCCCGCGGTGCCTTCACCAAGGTCGGCGTGCTGATGGCCAGCGCCCGCCGCACCGCGCAGGCGCTGCACCCCACCAACCTGCACGTGAACGAAAGCCTGTTTCCGCGCGACACCATCCAGAGCCGCCTGCCCGACCCGGCCTGGCTAGAGCACTGGCTGGACACGCAGATCAAGTTCGACGCGGTGTGGGAGGGCAAGGTGGTCGATCGCATCCTGCACAACCTGAGCCTGCTGATGGACCGCAGCTTCAAGACCGTGCAGGAGCTGAACCGCTACCGCAAGGAAGTCAGCAAGGAGCTGGCGGCCGTTGTGGAACCCGCAGTGCCCGCAGCAACCTGAGAGCCTAGCTAGATCAGCGCCAGCAGCTTCTCCAGCTGCACCTGCACTTTCACCTCGCGATGCGGCACGTGGGCGATGATCTTGGTGATCGGTAGATTGGTTTCGCGCACGATCATCTCGCCCATGGGCATGCCGTCGCGGTTGATGATCACCGCCACACGCGGGGCCGTGGTGTTGGCGCTGCGGCGGATCACCACCGCCACCTCGCCATTGGCCAGCCGCACATAGACGCCCGGCGAATACACGCCCACAGCCTTGATCAGGGCCGCACCAGCCTGGTCCACGTGCTGTTTTTCGTCGAAATAGCAGGCCTGCATGGCGGCGTTTGGCGGCATCGACAGGCGGCCCACGCGCGGCGACAGCCGGGCGATGAAGGTATCCGCCCGCTGCAGCAGCCGGGCCAGACGCATGGCCACGGTCTTGTTCTCCAGCGGGCCTGGCGCGCGGTCGTGGTGGTGGCGCACCGCCAGCAACCAGTCTTCGTTGTCCACGCCCATCGCCACCAGCATGCTGAAGGCGCGCTGCGCGTGCTGCTCCACCAGGTCGATCTGCTTGGCCGTCAGGGCCTGGTTTTGCACCGTCAGCTCGTCTTGCAGCGCGGTCATGGCGATGTTCATGGTCAGCGCGGCCTTGCCCAGCGTGGCATCCTGGTCGGACGGCCAGTTCAGCACCTCGCGCGCGGCCAGGCTGCACACCACGTAGACCAGCATGGCGTGGGTGGCGCTGTACATCTGCACCTCGGTGGCGGACAAATGCATCAGCGCGCACAACGTGGCATCGGGGTGGTTCTCCACCAGGGCGTGCAGCTCGGCGTAGAGCTTTTCCAGCCGCGGCAGAAACTGCTCGCTCTGCGGGTCGCGCAGCAGGCCGTTGGCGCGGATTTGCAGCGCGGTCCAGTCGGGGATGCGGGTGGCTTCGCTGGCGGTGGTCTTGTCCAGGTCGGAGGCCGCCAGCTGCATATCGGCAATGTCGCCCAGGGTGGTGTCGGCCCGCACCATGTCGTACAACTTGCCGACATAGGCACGGTGGTTGTCGGCGGCGTCTACGTCCACGCACAGGGTCATGCCGCGCGAGGTCCAGTAGGTAATTTCTTCGCGCTCGGTGATGATGTAGCCCTTGTGCGCCAGCAGCACGCCCTGCTCGTTACGCAAGGCAAATGGCAAGGGTTGTCCGAGGCGCAGGGTGGAGGTATTGACGGCGATGAGGTTCATGGGGCGAGAGCGTATCAGTTCAAGGGCCCGCTGTCGCCTGCTAGCATTTGCCCATGACCGACACCCCTGCTTTCCTACCGCCACCCGCCTTTCTGGACAAAATCTGCAGCCGCGCCGACGCACCGGCCCGGCTGGCCCACCTGCCCCGCCCCTGGGTGTTTACCAACGGGGTGTTCGACATCCTGCACCGCGGCCACGCCACGTATCTGGCGCAGGCCCGCTCGCTGGGCGGCAGCCTGGTGGTAGCGCTCAACAGCGATGCCTCGGCCCGCCGCCTGGGCAAGGGCCCAGACCGCCCGCTGAACGCCGAGGCCGACCGCGCCGTGCTGATGGCCGCGCTGGAGTCGGTGAGCCTGGTCACCTGGTTTGACGAGAACACGCCGCTGGAACTGATCACCGAGCTGCGCCCCGACATCCTGGTCAAGGGCGGCGACTACGACATGCAAAAGCTGGCCGAGACCGCCGTGGTGCAGGCCTACGGCGGCACGGCCCGGGCGATTCCGTTCCTGGACGGCTATTCCACCACCGCCCTGGTCCACAAAATCAAGCAACCGCACGGTGGTTGAGGCGCTGCAGCGCGTCTGGCGGGCGCTGCGCCAGGACAGGTTTCTGCAGATCCTGCTGCTGGGCCTGGTGCTGCTCAGTGTGGCCACCCGCACGCCGCTGGCCGCCTACCCCGCCCTGGTGGACTGGCCCACCATCGCCGCCCTCACCGGCCTGCTGGCCCTGACCCTGGGCGTGGAGACCAGCGGCGCACTGCACCGCCTGGGCCACTGGCTGGTGGGCTACATGACCAGCGAACGCGCGGCCGCCCTGTGCCTGGTCAGTGCCGCCGCCGTGCTGTCCACCGTGCTGACCAATGACGTGGCGCTGTTCGTCATTGTGCCGCTCACCCTAGGCATCTGCCGCATCACCCCGCTGCCGACCACCCGGCTGGTGGTGTTCGAGGCGCTGGCGGTGAACGCGGGCTCGGCCCTCACGCCCATCGGCAATCCGCAAAACCTGTTCTTGTGGCAGCTCTCGGGCACCTCGTTTGGCGGTTTTGTGTGGCACATGCTGCCGCTGGTGGCGGTGCTGATGCTGTTGCTGCTGCTGGTGACGGCCCTGGCCTTCTCCGGGCGCGCCCTGCAGGCCACCGACCCCCAGGCCGAGCACCCGCTCAACCGGCGGCTGCTGGGTGCCTCGCTGCTGCTGTACCCGGTGTTTCTGGTGCTGACCGACCTGCACTACGCACCCTGGGCCCTGGTGGCCGTGCTGGTGTGCCTGGGAGCACTGCACTGGCGCGTGCTGGTGCAGCTCGACTGGGGGCTGCTGCTGGTGTTTGTGCTGATGTTCATCGACCTGCGCCTGCTCGTCGGGCTGGGTGCCGTGCAGCAGGCACTGGCGGGCTGGGGGCTGGCCCAGCCGCTGCACCTGTTCTGGGCCGGCATCGCCACCTCGCAAATCGTCAGCAACGTGCCCGCCGCGATTGCGCTGGCCGAGTTTTCCAAAGACTGGAAGGTGCTGGCCTACGCCGTCAACATCGGCGGCTTCGGCCTGATGGTGGGCTCGCTGGCGAACCTGATCGCCCTGCGCATGGCCCCGGACACCAGGGCCTGGCTGCACTTCCATGTGTGGTCGCTGCCGTTTCTGGTGGCCGGGTCGGCGGTGGGGTGGCTGCTGCTGTTTGCTATGTAAAAAGTAGCTTCTCACGCTTATTCCATAAGCATGAGCGTCCTATTTAATACAAAACCCCTACTGCTCCTTTTGGTACTGGGGGGACCGGGGACCGTAGAGCAAGCCACCGGGGCGGGCATGGAGCAAGCGGGCGCTGGCCAGGTGGGACAGGCCGTGGCCGGGGTCGCTCACACTGCCGGCAATCTGGCGCACCAGCGCGGTCACCAGCAAACCGACCAGGCCACCGCCGCTGTTTTGCCGATTTTCCGCATCCGAGGCCGTGGCCCGGCCTTGCCAGAGCAGCGCCCCGGTGCGCGTGTCCACCAGCTTGCCGGTGGCCGAGACCACGGTGGAGCTGTCGATCACCAGGTACTTGGTGCCGTAGTCTTCCACCGTCACGTAGAACACCGCATCGGCACCAAAAATATCGCGCAGCTTGGGCAGCGGGGCCTGGTGCATGTCGGCGGGATGCTCCAGCCCGTTCTCTTTGAAGGTCTGGTCCACCACCGCCACCGGAAACACGTAGTAGCCCGACTCGGCCAGTGGCGCGGTGACGGTGGACATCACGCTGTACGAGGCGCGGATGTCCACGGTTTTGTTCAGCGGCGGCAGCACCAGGATGGACGCGGGGCGGCTTTCCCGGAAGGCGGTGTAGTCGTAGCTGGGCTTTTGCACCGCACAGGCGGTCAGCGCCAGGGCGGCGCCCACCACGGCAAGGCGCGTGGCACTGCGCAGGAGCTTATTTTTTGGCATGTTGGATCAGCAGGTCCATGTAGACCGTGGACTCGGGGAACAGGGATTTTTCGGCTTCAAAGGACTGCACGGCCTGGCCGGGTTTGCCCGCCTGGAAGTACAGGTAGCCCAAATGGGCGAAGTAACCCGGCGGCGGTTTACGGGCTTGCAGGTCGGTCTTTTGCAGATCGGCCTCCAGTGCCGCAATCTGCGCATCGACCGGCACCTTGCCCGGTTCGGCGTACTGGGTGTAGATCTGGTCCTGGTAGCTGCCCCATTGGTACAGGGTGGGCACCTTGGTGGCGCAGCCGGTCAGCAGCGCCAGGCCGAGCAGGCCCGCGGTGGTGGTGACATTCAAACGCATGGTGATCAGTACTTGGGTTTCCAGGCGCCGCTGTCGATGCCGTCGGTCAGGCGGTTCACCGCTTCGCGGATGGCCAGATCCAGCACCTTGCCGTTCAGGGTGGCGTCATAGCCCGCCGTGCCGCCGAAGCCGATCACCTCGCGGTTCGACAGGGCGTACTCGCCCGCGCCTTGCACCGAATACACCACCTCGGAGGTCAGCGCGTCCACCACATTCAGGCTGACCTTGGCGTAGGCGGTTTGGGTTTTGCCCCGGCCCAGCACGCCAAAGAACTGCTGGTCGCCGGTCTCCTTGCGGCCAAACTCGGTCACGTCGCCGGTGACCACAAACTCCGCCCCCTTGAGCTTTTGCACCTGGCCCAGCAACGCGGCCTCTTGTTTGATTTCTTCCATGTTGCTGCGCTCCACCACGCGGAAGCGGTTGGACTGCTGCAGGTGCGTCACCAGAATCGTCTTCGACTGGCCGCCCAGGCGGTCCACGCCGTCCGAGAACAGGCCGCGCATGAAGTTGGAGCGGTTGTCAAACTTGCCCACCGCCAGCGTGCTCTTGGGGCCGGTGTAGCCCGTCTTGGCGGTGTTCACCTGCGGGACCACCAGGGCCTGCGAGGTTTCGGTGGCACAGCCCACCAGACCCAGTGCGGGGACGAGGGCGGCGGCGAAGACAAAGAGGGAGCGACGGTTCATGGAAATATGTAACAGAGGGGATGGAGCCCGGATTCTAGGGGCCGACCACGCCCTTGGCAACGCTATTTAAAAAATAGCTGCTCACGCTTGCCAGATAAGCGCTAGCACCCTAAAAAGCTTGAAACTTTTATTTACAAGTCGGACGCTGGCACGCCCCGAATGCCCCAGCTCTCCCTGGGCGGCTCGGTCAGCACCACCATCAGGTCGGCGGGCGCAATGCCGAGTGCCCCCAGACGCTGCATGAGGGCCTGGTACAGCGCGCGCTTGGTCTCGATGGAGCGGCCCGGGAACATCAAGATGTCCACCAGGGTGTAGTTTTCGGTCTTGCCGGGGGCCACCCAGAAGTGCTCGGGGCGGTGTTCGATGTAGCGGATCTGGCGGTCGTCTTCAGGCACCTGCAAGGCATCGCGCAGAGCCAGGTACACGGCCTCCATCAGCGCGGTGACTTCGGCGGCGGGGCGGCTGCGGCGGACTTCGATTTTGGCGAGCGGCATGGGCGGTCGGGAGGGGTGGAAACAGGTATCCATTGTGATGCCATGCACCGGCGTTACCGGGCTGGTACACAGTGCCAAATTCCGCCCTCGTAAAATACTCGACTCACAAGAATTCTCACCCTGCATTTCCACTGGAGCACCCCCCGATGGCCGATACCCTCTTGAGCGCAACCACCCCCGACGTCGCCGTACCCGCGCAAGCCACGGGCAAACCGTCGGCCGCGATGGCCAACGCCATCCGCGCGCTCGCCATGGACGCCGTGCAAGCCGCCAACTCGGGCCACCCCGGTGCGCCCATGGGCATGGCCGACATGGCCGTGGCCCTGTGGGACCAGCATCTGCAGCACAACCCCAAGAACCCGAACTGGCTGAACCGCGACCGCTTCATCCTGTCCAACGGCCACGGCTCCATGCTGCTGTACGCGCTGTTGCACCTCACCGGCTACAAGCTGCCGATGGCCGAGCTGAAGAACTTCCGCCAGCTGCACAGCAAGACCCCCGGCCACCCCGAATACGGCTACACCCCCGGCGTAGAAACCACCACCGGCCCACTGGGCCAGGGCATCACCAACGCCGTCGGCTTCGCGCTGGCCGAAAAGCTGCTGGCCCAAGAGTTCAACCGTGACGGCCATGCCATCGTCGACCACCACACCTACGCCTTCATGGGCGACGGCTGCCTGATGGAAGGCATCAGCCACGAAGCCGCGGCCCTGGCCGGTGCCTGGAAGCTGAACAAACTGGTCGCCCTGTACGACGACAACGGCATCTCCATCGACGGCCAGGTGGCGCCCTGGTTTATCGACAACACCGCCCTGCGCTTTGTGGCCTACGGCTGGAACGTGATCGGCCCGATCGACGGCCACGATGCCGCCGCCGTGTCCGAAGCCATCACCCACGCCAAGGCCCAGGCCGAAAAGCCCACGCTGATCATCTGCAAGACCCACATCGGCAAGGGCAGCCCGAACCGCGCCAACACCTCCAAGGCCCACGGCGAACCCCTGGGTGCCGAAGAAATCAAGCTGACCCGCGAAGCGCTGAACTGGCCGTACGCGCCGTTCACCATCCCCAAGGACATCGCCGCCGCCTGGGATGCCAAGGCCGCCGGTGCCGCCCGCGAAGCCGCCTGGAACGACCAGTTCGCTGCCTACAAAAAGGCCTTCCCGGCCGAAGCCAAAGAGCTGCTGCGCCGCATGAAGGGCGAGCTGCCCAAGAACTTCGCCCAGACCGCCGTGGACACCGTGATCGCCGCCCACACCAAGGGTGAAACGGTGGCCTCGCGCAAGGCCTCGCAGCTGGCGCTGGAAGCCTTCACCGCCGCCCTGCCCGAAATGCTGGGTGGCTCGGCCGACCTGACCGGCTCCAACCTGACCAACACCAAGAGCACGCCCAACCTGCGTTTTGACAGCATCACCGGTGTGGGCAACGGTGGCCGCCACATCAACTACGGCGTGCGCGAATTCGGCATGGCCGCCATCATGAACGGCGTAGCCCTGCACGGTGGTTTCATCCCCTACGGCGGCACCTTCCTGACCTTCAGCGACTACAGCCGTAACGCCATCCGCATGGCCGCGCTGATGAAGCTGCGCGTGGTGCACGTGTTCACCCACGACTCCATCGGCCTGGGCGAAGACGGCCCGACCCACCAGTCGGTCGAGCACGCCGCCAGCCTGCGCCTGATCCCCAACCTGGACGTCTGGCGTCCGGGCGACACGGCTGAAACCGCCGTGGCCTGGGCCGTGGCCCTGGAAAGCAAGAGCCGCCCCAGCGCCCTGCTGCTGAGCCGCCAGAACATCGCCTATGCCGCCAAGGCCGACCTGGGTGAAATCAGCCGCGGTGCCTACGTGCTGTCCGAGCCCAGCGCCGTCGGCCTGAAAAAGAAGGCCCAGGCCGTCATCATCGCCACCGGCTCCGAAGTGCAACTGGCCCTGGCCGCCCAGGCGCTGCTGGCCAGCCAAAAGATTGCTGTGCGTGTGGTCTCCATGCCCAGCACCAGCGTGTTTGACCGCCAGACCGAAGCCTACAAAACCGACGTGCTGCCCAAGGGCCTGCCACGCATCGCGGTCGAAATGGGTGTGACCGACGGCTGGTGGAAATACGGTTGTGCTGCCGTGGTCGGCCTCGATACTTACGGCGAATCCGCACCGGCGCCCGTGCTGTTCAAGCTCTTCGGCTTCACCCCCGAGAACGTGGCCGCGACGGTGGAAAAAGTTTTGCGCAAGAAGAAGTAAACCCGCCACGCCATGCCGTTGATTTCATCCTTCTACGGGGTCTTGATTTACATGTATTTCATGGACACCCGGCAGCACCATACACCGCATATTCATGCGATGTACCAGGGCTTTGAAGCGGTGTTTTCGATTGACACGGCAGACCTGATTGATGGCAAATTTCCACCCAAGCAAACACGCTTGGTGCAAGCCTGGGTAGAACTTCGCCGCGAAGAGCTGATAGCCGACTGGTCGCTGGCCATCAAAGGCCACGCCGTCGAGCGCGTGGAGCCTTTGCGATGAATCCGCGCGTCCAGTCCGTGACCGCCCTGCCCGGTTTGGTGCTGGACTTGGCGTTTGTAGATGGCCGCCGCGCCCTCTTTGATGTGGCACCCTTTGTGGTGTATCCGGTATTTGAATGCCTGAAGGACCCGGCAGTTTTTAATCAGGCAGTGGTACACCACGGCACCGTGGCGTGGCCTGGGGGCATTGATTTTGACCCGGACACCCTGTATCTGGATTCACGCACCAGCGTCGGATAGTTTTAGAAGTTGGTTTAATTTTTCACACTGGAGATAAGAACATGACAATCAAGATTGGTATCAACGGCTTCGGCCGCATTGGCCGCATGGTGTTCCGCGCTGCCGTACAGAACTTTGACGACGTGGAAATCGTCGGCATCAACGACCTGTTGGAGCCCGACTACCTGGCGTACATGCTGCAATACGACAGCGTGCACGGCCGCTTCAAGGGCGAGGTGTCGGTAGACAACGGCGTGCTCATCGTTAACGGCAAAAAGATCCGCCTGACGCAAGAGCGCGACCCGGCCAACCTGAAATGGGGCGACGTGGGTGCCGACATCGTGGTCGAATCCACCGGCCTGTTCCTGACCAAGGAAACCGCCCAGAAGCACATCGACGCAGGCGCCAAGAAGGTCATCCTGTCGGCCCCCTCCAAGGACGACACCCCCATGTTCGTGTTTGGCGTGAACGACAAGACCTACGCTGGCCAGGCCATCATCTCCAACGCATCGTGCACCACCAACTGCCTGGCCCCCCTGGCCAAGGTGATCAACGACAAGTTCGGCATCAAGCGCGGCCTGATGACCACCGTGCACGCCGCCACCGCCACGCAAAAAACCGTGGACGGCCCGTCGAACAAAGACTGGCGCGGTGGCCGTGGCATTCTGGAAAACATCATCCCCTCCAGCACCGGTGCCGCCAAGGCCGTGGGCGTGGTCATCCCCGAGCTGAACAAGAAGCTCACCGGCATGGCCTTCCGCGTGCCCACCAGCGACGTGTCGGTGGTCGACCTGACCGTGGAGCTGAACACCTCGGCCACCATCGCTGAAATCAACGCCGAGCTGAAGGCGCAGTCCGAAGGCGCCCTGAAGGGCGTGCTGGGCTACACCGAAGACAAGGTCGTCGCCACCGACTTCCGTGGCGACAGCCGCACCTCCATCTACGACGCAGACGCCTCCATCGCCCTGGACGGCACCTTCGTCAAGCTGGTGAGCTGGTACGACAACGAATGGGGCTACTCCAACAAAGTGTTGGAAATGACCCGCGTGATGGCTGGATAAAGGCACACCCCCAGGCTGCAGTGCTACGCATCTTTCTCTAACCCCCCTCGTATCTGCTTGCAAAGCAGATACGACATGCAGGGGGCGATACCAGTGGCCCGGCAAAGCCGGTTCCACGGTATCTCTGGAAGGCGTGCGTTCTGGCTGTAGGAGGGAGTGGCTTCGCTAAGCGTTGCTGCCTCTAAAAAACGCGCCTTCGGGCGCGTTTTTTGTTTCAAGCCGCCGTAAAACAGTTGTCCACAAACAGGTGCGCGCCGTTGACGAAGCTGGCTTCGTCACTGGCCAGGAACAGGGCGGCCTTGGCGACTTCTTCGGGCTGGCACAGGCGGCCTTGCTGCAGCGACAGGGCGGCCACCGAGGCGTCCACGCCGTGCTGGGTGAGGGCAGCAATTTCGCGCTGGCCGTGGGGGGTGTCGATGAAGCCGGGGCAGACGGCGTTGCAGCGTATGCCCCGGTCGCGGTACTCCACGGCCACGGCGCGGGCCAGCATGGCGCAGGCACCCTTGGTCATGCAGTACAGCACCTCCAAAGGCGTGGCCGCCACCGACGAGATGGAGGCGGTGCAGACGATGCTGCCCTTGCCCGCGGCCAGCATCTGCGGCAGCACGGCGCGGGTCACCATGAACATGCTTTTCACGTTGATGTCCATCAGCCGGTCGAAGTCCTCGTCGGTAGTGTCCAGAAATGGCTTCACGACGATGGTGCCCGCGTGGTTGAAGAGCACCGAGACCGGGCCAAAACGGGCGTTGGCCCCGGCCAGCGCGTGGTCGATCTGCGCCCGGTCCGACACATCGGCCTGGAAGAAAGCCGCCTCGCCCCCGGCCTGCAGGATCTCGGCCACCACCGCCTCACCGGCGGCCACGTTGATGTCGAAAATCGCCACCCGCGCGCCCTCGGAGGCGAACAATCTGGATGCCGCGCCGCCAGCGCCGGTGGCTCCGCCGGAGATGATGGCCGTCTTGCCTGCGAGTCTGCCTGCCATGGGAGGGGTCCTTTCGGGGGTTGGAATGGGGTGCATCCAGTCTAGAACACGGCGCGCCATGGGGTTTGCTATTTAATTGGTAGCTGCTCTCGCCGTTAGCATCGGCACAGAAGCCTCTTTTTACCTAAAACCCCCTTCCCCCATGCACATCGGCATCGTCTACGCCGCCCTCGCCTACACGGCCTGGGGCCTGTTTCCCCTGTACTTCCACCAGCTCGCGGGCATTCCGGCGCTGGAGGTGGTGGTACACCGCACGGTGTGGTCGCTGGTGTTTGTGCTGGGCGTGCTGCTGGTGCGCAGGCACTGGGGCTGGATGCGGGCGCTGCAGCCCCGGGTGCTGGGGGCGTTTGCGCTGTCGGCGCTGCTGCTGTCGGGCAACTGGCTTACCTATGTCTGGGCGGTGCAGAACCAGCACGTGGTGGATGCCAGCCTGGGCTATTTCATCCTGCCACTGGTCAACGTGGCGCTGGGCTGTGTGTTTCTGCGCGAACGCCCGCGCCCCGGCCAGTGGCTGGCGGTGGCGGTGGCCGCTGCGGGCGTGCTGTGGCTGACTTGGCAAACCGGCCGCCTGCCCTGGATTGCGCTGGTGCTGGCCCTGAGCTTTGGGTTCTACGGCCTGCTGCGCAAGGTGGCCAGCCTGGGCGCGCTGGAGGGCCTGGCGCTGGAGACCATGCTGCTGGCCCCGCTGGGCCTGGGCGCGCTGGCCTGGTGGAGCGCGCAGGGCCAGGGCGTGCTGGTGCAGGGCGATGCCTCGGCGGTGGCCTGGCTGCTGCTGGCCGGGCCGCTGACGGCCATTCCGCTGCTGCTGTTTGCCGCCGGTGCGCGGCGCATCCCGCTGACCACCCTGGGCATCCTGCAGTACATCTCACCCACGCTGCAGTTCGCGCTGGGCGTGTGGATCTTCCACGAGCCGTTCCAGATGGCGCGGCTGGCGGGCTTTGGGCTGATCTGGGCGGCGCTGGGGGTGTACAGCGTAGAGGGCTGGCTGGCGGCGGGCCGCAACCGGCGTTGAGAACAAAATAGGCCTCCCGTGCTGATGGAATCAGTGTGAGAAGCTATAAAAAATAGAGCGCTCTGCATTTCATCCATTTGGAGGATGAAACCACCGCTCCCCGGTTCCCTGTCCGCCCGCAGCGGCATACAGTGTTTGTGTGCTGCGAGGAGAAGCTTGATGACGACCACACTCGATCTGGAGCTCATGGCGGACGACATTGCCGCCGTTGGCGAAGTTTTGGCGGGGACCGATCCCAGCCAGCCCGCTTGGCGGTGGTTCGCCTACCTGGCCTACACCACCCTAGTCCAGCACGCCGAATCCAAGTACCAGATTCCCGATGGCTTCGACGTCTTCAAACCCGATGCCGCCAGCGTGCGCGAGTGGATTGCGGGCCGCGGCGAGCTGACCCAGGAGATCCGCGAGGAGCTGGAGCGCTTGCTCAAGGCCATGGCCGAAGAGGGCAAAGACATCGCCACCTACCTGTGCGAAGCCTACTGCGCGGCCAAGGCCACCAAGGCCGACGAAGTGGTCGCTTTCGCCCTGGATATCGCGTCGGTCAAGGCCCTGCTGCTGGCCTACAGCGGCGACCTGCTCTATCTGGGCGGCGTGCCGGTGACTGCGTTGTTGGCGCTGCTGTTGCGCATGGGCACGCTGGAGAAGCTGTGCAAGTGCCCGAAATAGCGAGCCCACCATGGAGAACCTGGCCAAACTCATCGCGGCGCTGGCTTCGCTGGCGTGGCCCGCCGCGCTCGGCCTGCTGCTGTTCAAGCTCCAGGTGCCGATCCGCAGCCTGCTCGAATCGGGCTTGAAGCGCAAGTTCACCATCAAGGTCGCGGGCAACGAGCTGACGATGGAAGAGGCCTCCGAGCAGCAGCGGGCCATCGTCAGCGACCTGCAGGCCAAGCTGGCCGAGCTGGAGAAGCGGCTGAACATGGGTGCGGTCCCCGAAGTGCTGCAGATGGCACCGCCCGCCCCCAGCGGCAAGCGCATTCTGTGGGTGGACGACAAGCCCAAGAACAACAGTTACTTGATTGCCACGCTGGAGGAGCGCGGCGTGCGCGTAGATACCGCGCTGAGCACCGATGAGGGCGTGGCCCAATTCAAAAAAATGAACTACGACATCGTGGTGTCCGACATGGGGCGGCCCGAGAGCGACAAGGCGGGCATCGACCTCACCCGCAAGATCAAACAGGTCCGCCCGCAAACGCCCGTCTACATCTTCTGCGGTACCTGGGCTGCCCGCACCTTGCGCGCCGAGGCCCTGGCCGCGGGCGTGGCCGAGATCACCGCGTCTGGCAGCACGCTGCTCAGCGCGTTGCCGCTGTCGTAGTCAGGCGCTATCTAAAATAGAGCTACTCACGCCCACTCCATAAGCGCTAGAGCCACTTTTTACCCTAAACCCCTCACAGATCAAAATTGGTCGGCATCACGATCACGTCGCGGATGGTCACGTGGCGCGGGCGGGTCAGCATGAACAGGATCACGTCGGCCACGTCGCTGGCCTCCAGCAGGCTGCCCGCGTCTTTGGCCTCTTGCAGCTTCTCGGGTGGCCAGTCGGCCAGCAGGGCGCTGATGAAGGGGCCGGGCGACACCGAACCCACCCGCAGGCCGTGCTTGAAGACCTGGCGGCGCACGGTTTGCACGAAGCAGTTGATGGCCCACTTGGACGCGGCGTACACCGGCTCCCACGGCGTGGGATAGTGCGCCGCCAGGGAGCTGGTGACGATGATGTCGCCGCTGCCGCGTTCGATCATGTGGGGCAGCACGTCGTGCACGTTCTTCATCACCACGTTGATGTTGAGGTTGAGCATGCGGTCCATGGCGTCGGTGTTGGCATCGACCAGGTCGCCGCCGATGTAGCTGCCCGCGTTGGCATGGAAGATGTCGAGCTGGCCCGCCAGCGCCAGCACCTGGGGCAGCAGCGTGGCGCAGGCCTTGGCATCCAGCAGGTCGATGACCAGCGGGATCGCCGCGCCGCCGTGTTGTGCGCAGATGCGCTGCAGTGCGGCGGCGTCGCGGTCGATCAGCACCACGCGGGCCCCGGCGGCCAGCATGGCCTCAGTGCTGGCCAGCCCTACACCCGATGCCGCGCCGGTGACGGCGGCGACCTTGCCTGTCAATTCGTTTGCCATGCTTGTTTCTCCTGGAGTGGTTGGGGTGGGCGGGATCACACGGGTTGTACCCAGTCCGCGGCCAGCGTCAGCTCCGCCGAAGCCAGCCGCGCATCCACCGAGGTGCCCACATGCACATGGTAGCCCCCCGCCTCGGCCACCCAGGCGGCGCGGGCCACATCAAAAAACGCGAAGGCCCGCATGCCCAGACGGAAGCGCGCCGTGCCGGTTTCGCCTGCGGCCAGGGTCAGCTTGGCGAAGCCTTTGAGCTCCTGCGCCGGGCGCGGCAGGCTGGCGCGGGTGTCGCCCACATAAAGCTGCACCACGGCCTGCCCGGCGCGTGGACCGACGTTGTGCACCTCCATCTCCACCAGCAGCTCGCCGCCGGGCTGCAGCGCGGTGCTGGCCAGGCGCAGCGCACCGTACTGGAACTGCGTGTACGACAGGCCATGGCCAAAAGGGAACAGCGGCGCGATGTTTTTCTGCTGGTAGTGCCGGTAGCCGATGAAGATGCCCTCGTCGTACACCACGTGGCCGTCCACGCCGGGGTAGTGCCGGGCATTGCCAAAGCCCACGGTGTCTTGCAACTGCAACGGCCAGGTTTGCGGCAGGCGGCCACCGGGCTCGGCGGTGCCCAGCAGCACGTCGGCAATGGCGTTGCCGCACTCCTGGCCGGGGTACCAGGCCTGCAGCACGGCGGGCACCTCGGCCAGCCAGGGCAGGGCGACGGGCGAGCCGGTTTGCAGCACCACCACGGTGCGCGGGTTGGCGGCCACCACACGGGCGACCAGGGCGTTCTGGCTGTGCGGCAGGGTGATGCCGCTGCGGTCCAGGCCCTCGTTGTCCCACTCGGCGTTGAGCCCGGCAAACACCACGGCCACATCCGCATGGCGTGCGGCTTCCACGGCGGCGGCAATGTCGGCCTCGCCCAGCACGCGGTAAGCGCCAAAGCGCAGGGCGTGGATGGGGGTGGATTCTGGCGTGCCGGTGCTGAATTCAATCACCACCTCGCACACCTGGCCCTGGGCCAGGCTGCGGCTGTGGCGTACTTCGTTGCAGCCGAAGGTGAAGTAGGTGTCACCCCGGCTCCAGCCACTCCAGGCATCCACGGCCAGGTCGCCGTTGATATACGCCCGGCTCAGGCCCGCGCTGACCAGCGAGAACTGGTGTTCCCCCGCCTCGGCGGCCACAAAGCGCAGCGTGGCGCGGGCCGAGAAGGCATCGGCGGTGACGGCCGCGTCCACGGTGTCGATCCACAGCTGCTCGGTGTTGTGCACGGTCTGGCGGCAGACCACCGGGCCGCTGAAGTCCAGGCTGTTGAAGAACTCCAGCTGCATGGGCGTGTTCAGCACCGGCACATAGCGGTGGATGTCGGCCCCGGCGTGGTGGGTGAAGGTGGTCCCCGGGCACTGCGCCTGCAGGGCCGCCAGCGGGGCGATGCGGTAGTGCGCGTTGACGGTGGCGCTGCCGCCGCCCATGGCCTGGGGCGTGACGGCGGCAATGCCGATCAGCGCCACCGTCTGCCCGGCTTTGGGAGCCAAGGGCAGCAGGCCGTCGTTCTTCAGCAGCACTGCGCCCTCGGCGCCCAGGCGGCGGATCAGCGCGCGGTGGGCGGGCAGGTCGTCGGCCCGTTCGGCGGGGATGCCGGGGTTGGCAAACCCACCCACGCGCTCGATCAGTTGCAGCACGCGGCGGGCGCAGGCGCGCACGGCATCGGCAGGCAGCAAGCCGTCCTTCACGGCCTGCACCAGCTTGGCACCGCGCTCCACCGCCGGGCCGGGCATTTCCAGGTCGCACCCGGCCAGCACGCCTTCTACGGTGCTGTGCAGGCCCATCCAGTCGGACATCACCAGGCCGGTAAAGCCCCATTCGTCGCGCAGCACCTGCTGCAGCAGGCGCTGGTGGTCGGCCGCAAAAATGCCGTCCAGGCGGTTGTAGCCGGTCATCACGGCCATCACACCGGCCTCTTTGACCGCGCGCTCAAACGGCAGCAGGTACAGCTCGCGCAGCGCCCGCTCGGGGATGTCGGAGCTCATGCTCATGCGCTGGTATTCGCTGTCGTTGCCCACAAAGTGTTTGATGGTGGCGGCCACGCCGGTGCTTTGCACGCCGCGCACATAGGCCACGCCCAGCTCGGAGCTGAGCCAGGGGTCTTCGGAATGGCATTCGAAGTTGCGGCCATTGAGCACCGTGCGGTGCAGGTTGACGGTGGGGGCCAGCAGCACGCTGGCGCCCTTTAACTTGGCCTCGGTGCCCAGGGCCGCGCCGGTTTGTTCAATCAGCGCCGGGTTCCAGGTGGAGGCCAGGGCGATGCCGACGGGAAAGCAGGCTGTCGTGGGGCCGTCTTTGAAGACCCCGCCGCGCGCGCCGTTGGGGCCGTCGGTCACCTTGATGGCGGGCACGCCCAGGCGCGGCACGGGCACGGTGGTCCAGAAGTCGGCCCCGGCGAGCAGGCCCACCTGCTCCTCCAGCGTCATCTGGTCGAGCAGGGATTCGATGTTGGGGGTCATGGTGTGGTCTCTTTCTTTGTTGTTTGAAAACGGCTGGGGTCTCTACGCGAACCTCACCCCGGCCCTCTCCCGCGCGGCAGGAGAGGGAGGAAGGCAGGACATCCAGCCCCCACCCCAACCCTGCCCCGGCGGGGGAGGGAGCGGTGCGGAGCCCCTGTCTTGCTCCCTCGCCCCCTGGGGGGAGAGGGTTGGGGTGAGGGGGTCACTGTGGCAAACCCAACATGCGGCGGTTGGCGGCGGCATCGGTGCCGCTGGCGGCGAAGTCGTCGAAGGCGCGCTCGGCCACGCGGATCAGGTGGTCGGTGATGAAGGGCGCGCCCTCGGCGGCGCCTTGCTCGGGGTGCTTGATGCAGCATTCCCATTCCAGCACCGCCCAGCCCCGGTAGCCGTACTGGGTGAGCTTGCTGAAGATGGCGCGGAAGTCCACCTGGCCGTCGCCCAGCGAACGGAAGCGCCCAGCACGGTCTTGCCATTTCTGGAAGCCGCCGTACACCCCCGTGCGGCCATTCGGGCGGAACTCGGCATCCTTGACGTGGAAGGCCTTGATGCGGTCGTGGTACAGGTCGATGTAGGCCAGGTAGTCCAGCTGCTGCAGCACAAAGTGGCTGGGGTCGTACAGCAGGCAGGCGCGCGGGTGCTGGTGCACGCGGTCCAGAAACATCTCATAGCTGGCCCCGTCGCACAGGTCTTCGCCAGGGTGCACCTCGTAACACACGTCCACGCCCGCAGCATCAAACGTATCCAGGATGGGCAGCCAGCGCTTGGCGAGTTCGTCAAACGCGGCCTCCACCAGCCCCGCCGGGCGCTGCGGCCAGGGGTAGAGGTAGGGCCAGGCCAGCGCTCCGCTGAACGTGGCGTGCGCCTTCAGCCCCAGCCGCTGCGAGGCCTGGGCCGCCAGCTTCAATTGCGCAATGGCCCAGGCCGTGCGCTCGGCCGGTTTGCCGCGCACTGCCTCGGGGGCAAAGCCGTCCATCGGTAAATCGTAGGCCGGGTGCACCGCCACCAGTTGGCCTTGCAAGTGGGTGGACAGCTCGGTGATGACCAGGCCGTGCTCGGCCAGTTGGCCGGTGACTTCGTCGCAGTAGGTCTGGCTCTCGGCGGCGCGGGCCAGGTTGAACAGGCGGGCGTCCCAGCTGGGGATTTGCACGCCCTTGTAGCCCAGCCCGGCGGCCCAGCGGGCGATGTTGGGCAGGGTGTTGAAGGGGGCGGTGTCGCCCGCAAACTGGGCCAAGAAAATGGCCGGGCCTTGGATGCTGTTGTGTGCCATAGGAGCCTAGGTGTTGGAGAGGTGTTGGGTAAGAAATGCATGGCTGTTGCGCAGCGTGCCGGTGAAATCGACCGGGTGGTCGTGCTCGAACACGACCAGGTCGGTGCGGGATTTCAGCTGCGCCAGCAGCGCCGGCCAGGGCACGATGCCCTGGCCCAGCGTGGTCCAGCCGTCCTCGGCCAGCGCCATGCGCGGCGGGGCGATGTCTTTGGCGTGCACCGCCACCAGGCGGTCGGCCAGCTTGTCCAGCCACACCTGCGGGTCGGCCCCGGCGCGGCTGACCCAGCCCAGGTCGGCCTCCCAGCCCAGTTGGGCGGGCGTGGCGGCGGAGAAGATCCATTCCAGCGCCGTGCGGCCCTCGTACGGCAAGAACTCGAAATCGTGGTTGTGGTACGCCAGCCGCACGCCGTGCGCGCCCAACGCGTCGCCCAGCGCGGCCAGCCGATGGCCCAGGGCCACAAAGCCCGCGGCGGTGGGCGAACGCTCGCCCATGGGCAGCCAGGGCATGACCACCAGCGGGCAGCCTGTGAGGCGGCAGGCTTCGACGACCGTGGCCATGTCGGTCTCCAGCAGCGCCAGCGCGGCGTGCATGGACGACACCTGCAGCCCGTGCGCCGCCACCTTGTCGGCAAAAGCCTGCGGCGTGAGGCCGTGGGTGGCCACGGTTTCCACCCAGGTAAAGCCGCAGCTGCGCGCCAGGGCCAGTTGCGTGTCCAGATCGCCCGCTTCGCGCAGGGAATAGATTTGTACCGAGATCTTCATGCTGTATCTCCAACTTAGAACAGTTTGTGGTCCAGCGGCGCGGGGCGCTCGCAGGTGGTGGTGATGCGCTGGGGCTCGCCGGTGCGGGCGGCATCCAGGGCGCGCTCCATCACCTCCAGCACGTGCAAGGCCAGGGCTTCGCTGCAGCGGTGCGGGCGGTTGGCGGCGATGGCCTGGGCCATGTCGATCAGGCCGATGCCGCGTGCGTTGGTGGTGTAGGGACGCTTGTCGGTGCTGCGCGTCCAGTCGCCCAGCTGGCGGGCGTACTTCACCGTGCCGCCAAACTGGTTGGGGTCGTGGCCCAGGATGCTGCCGTCTTCGCCGTACAGCTCGATGGGTGCGTGGCTGTGCTTCCACACGTCGAAGCTGCAGGTCAGCACCACCTCGGCGCCGCTGGCAAAGCTCAAGCTGCTGACGATGTGGGTGGGGGTGTCTACGGCGATCTTGTGGCCCTTGCGCTCGCCCAGCGGCACGGTGCGCGTGGTGTGCGCTGTGTGGGCGGTGCCGCGCACGCTGGCCACCGGGCCGAGGTGATTCACCAGGTGCGTCAGGTAGTACACGCCCATGTCGAACATCGGGCCCGCACCGGGCTGGTAGAAGAAGGCCGGGTTGGGGTGCCAGTGGTCCGGCCCGTGGCCCATGAACTGCGCCGTGCCATAGCGGATGGCCCCCACCGTGCCCGCGTCCACCAGGGCCCGCACGGTTTGCGCACCAGCCCCCAAAAAGGTGTCGGGCGCGCAGCCGATGCGCAGCTGGTTGCGCTGGGCCAGGGCCACCAATTCCTGGCCTTGCGCAAAGGTGGCGGCCAGCGGTTTTTCGGTAAAGAAGTGCTTGCCCGCGTTCAGCACCTGCAGGCCGGTGGCGTGGTGGGCCTGGGGCGGCGTGAGGTTGAGCACGATGCTGGCATCGCTGGCCAAGAGCTGCTCCACGGTCATGGCAGGCAGGCCGAACTCTTCGGCCCGCTTTTGCGCTGCCACGGGCACCGCGTCGGCCACGCCGACGATGCGGAACAAGCGGCTGCGCTTGAGCGTACGCAGGTAGGCCGGGAAGATGTTGCCGGCACCGATGATGCCGAGGGCGATAACCATGGAACAGGTCTCCTTCTTTTTACTTCACAAAGTGCGGGCCGGGGCCCACCGATTCGCGCCACACGATCAGCGGGGCAAAGTCGCGCTGGACCGCCAGCTCCAGCCCGTAGCAGAGGTTGAGCACATGGCGGCAGCTTTGCGCGCCCAGCTGGGCGATGGGGATGTGCACGGTGGTCAGCGGCGGGGCGGTGTAGGTGGCCACATCGGTGTCGTCGTAGCCCACCACCGACACGTCCTGCGGCACCTTCAGCCCGGCCTGGGTGAAGCGCGAAATCGCCGCCATGGCCATCACGTCATTGGCGCAAAACACGGCGGTGAAGCTGCGGTCCTTGCGCTTGAGCAGGCGGGCGGCGGCAGCGTGGCCGCTGGCAAAGGTGAAGCCGCCGTCCATGCGGTGGGCAGATTTGACTTCGATGCCGTGCTGCCCCAGCGCGGCGTAAAAGCCCTGCATGCGCTGCGCGTTGTCGGGGGCGTCCAGCGCGCCCTGGATAGTGGCAATGGCGCGGTGGCCTTGCGACAGCAGCGCCCGCGCCGCCAGCCGCCCGCCGAGCTCGTGGTCGGCAAAAAAGGCCCGGTCACCCAGGGCCGGGCTCTGGCGGTTCAGCAGCACCACGCGCGGAAAGCGCGCCTGCAGCGTCTGCAGATCGGCCTCCAGCAGGTGGTTGCTGAACACCAGAATGCCGTCGCATTCGCGCTGCACCAAAAACTCCACGCCCTCCAGCGCCTGCTGGCGTGCATCGCCCTGGCCGCAGCCGCTGGCCACCACCATGTGGCGGCCCACGGCGCGCAGCTCGGCATCGATGGCGTTCAGGATCGGCGAGATGAACGGCCCACCAAATTCGGGCACGTACACGCCCACCATGCCCAAGGTCTTGAGCGACAGCGCCCGCGCCACGTTGGACGGTCGAAAGTCCAGCGCCTGCACCGCCGCCTGCACCCTGGCCACGGCGTCAGCCGACACCGCGCCCTTGCCCGACAGGGCCCGCGACGCGGTGCCCACGCCCACGCCCGCCAGCTTTGCAACATCCTTGATGGTGGCCATCTATCCTGCATCCTTGCTTGTGTGGAACCGGTTCCACAATGGATGCGCAATTTACCACCAGCGCCGGGGGGCCGTGCACTGCGGGAAACCCTAGGGGGCCGATTTTTTAAGCCGCTGCCCGCGCCTGGCTGCGCGCCGCCTCGGTGTGCCGCACCGGCGACAGGCCAAACAGGCGGCCATATTCGCGGGTGAACTGGGGCACGCTCTCGTAGCCCACGGCAAAGGCGGCGCTGCTGGCGCTCGCGCCTTCCGCCAGCATCAGTCGGCGCGCCTCGACCAGGCGCAACTGCTTCTGGAATTGCAGCGGCGACAGCGAGGTCAGGCTGCGGAAATGCTGGTGGAAGGACGACGGGCTCATGCCCGCCACCGCCGCCAGCCGCTCCACCGGCAGGGTTTGCGCAAAGTCGGCCCGCAGCACGGCCACCGCCTTGGCCACCCGGGGCGCGTGGCCGCCCGGCCAGCCCAGGCGGCGGATGGCCGCGCCGTGCCGTCCGGCCAGCAGCCAGTAGTGCAGCTCGCGCACCACGGCCGCCTGCAGTACCGGCACGGCCGCCGGACGGTCCAGCAGGCGCAGCAACCGCAGGGCCGCATCGGCCACTTCGGCCTCGGTGGTGTCCACCCGCACGGGGGCATGGCGGCCCTCGGGTTCCGGGCCCATCTGCGCGGCCAGGTCGGCCACTACCGCCAGGTCCAGCGCCAGCACCAGCGACAGGTAGGGCGCCGCGGCACTGGCCTGGGTGATCTGGTTGACGGTGGGCACGTCGGCGGTGATCAGCAGCGAGTCGCCCGCGCTGAACGCGAACGCCTGCGTGCCCGTGCTCACCTGCTTGCTGCCTTGCACCACCAGGCACAGCATGGGCTGCGCCACCGCGTGCATCAGCCCGCTGGGTTCGGTGGCGCGTGCGATGGCCAGACCGGGAACCGGCGTGGGGGACAGGCCGCTAGGGTGGGGGTGGGCTTCGGCGTAGCGGGCCACGGCGTTCAACAGGGTTGTCATGGCCCGAGCCTACCCGGTTCCGGTGCAGTGCGGCCTGGTTTTGGAGAATCAGGCAAGCATCGCCGCGCAACAGGCAACCGTGCGCAGCCCCCATGCCAGACACTGCACAGGTCATTCCAAAGGAGCTTTACCATGACCAAAATCACCCTCATCACCGGAGCCAGCCGCGGCCTGGGCCGCAACACCGCCCTCAGCGTGGCCCGGCGCGGCGGCGATGTCATCGTCACCTACCATTCCCGCAGCGCCGACGCGCAGGCCGTGGTGGCCGAAGTGCAGGCACTGGGCCGCAAAGCCGTGGCGCTGCAACTCGACACCGGCGCGGTGGCTACTTTCCCGGCCTTTGCCGCGCAGCTGCGCAGCGCCCTGCACACCACCTGGCAGCGCGACAGCTTCGACCACCTGGTCAACAACGCGGGCCACGGCGAATTTGCCCCCTTTGCCAGCACCACCGAGGCGCAGTTTGACGGACTGGTCAACGTGCACCTCAAGGGCGTGTTCTTCCTCACGCAGGCCCTGCTGCCGCTGCTGGCCGATGGCGGGCGCATCGTCAACTTCTCCAGCGGGTTGACGCGCCTGAACTACCCCGGCTTTGCCGCCTACGCAGCCATGAAGGGCGCGGTCGAGGTGCTGACCGGCTACCTGGCCAAAGAGCTGGGCGCACGCGGCATTGCTGTCAACACCGTGGCCCCGGGTGCCATCGAGACCGACTTTGGCGGCGGTGCCGTGCGCGACAACGCCGCGATGAACCAGCACATCGCCCAGATCACCGCCCTGGGCCGGGTGGGCGTGCCCGACGACATCGGCCCCATGGTTGCCAGCCTGCTCAGTGAGGACAACCGCTGGGTCAACGCCCAGCGCATCGAGGTCTCGGGCGGGCAGGGAATTTGACCCTGGCAGGACGTTTTGCTCTATTTTTTAAGTAAAAAAAGCATAGCTGCTTGCGCTCTCAAAATAAGCGCCAGCAGCCGTTTTGGCATCTGAAATTGAGCCCCCATGGGGAGCATCGTGGGGGGCCGCCGTGCCGATACGGCCACGGGCGCGGCACCGGCGCTGGGCAAGCTTCAGCGGCAAAATACGCCGGATAGGCCTGGAATACATGCCGTTTGGCACCACCTTGCTGCTGGGGGCTGCTCTGAACGCAGTCTCCGTCGCGGCCCCGTTCGCCTTCCTCCGTATACCTAGCCCCCCACACCGATGCTCAGCTACTCCCAAAGATTACGCCACTGGCTGCGCGGCCTGGAGCCCAAGGTGCTGGCCCATTTGCACGGCCCCCTGCTGGAGCGGGCCCGGCCCTGGCTGGACCGGCACGACGTGTTCGACTTCAACCGCCGTCCGCTGGCCGTGGGTGTGGCGATCGGCATGTTTTGCGGCCTGATCCCCGGCCCGCTGCAGGTGCCTTCCACCTTTGTGCTGTGCGCCTGGCTGCGCGGCAACGCGATTGCGGGCGCGCTGGCCACCTGCTACACCAACCCGCTGACCATCGTGCCGCTGTACGTGCTGGCCTTCCAGCTCGGGCAGTGGGTGTTGCCCGGCACCTATGTGTTGCCGCCGCTGCCCAGCATGGACGCCGACTGGATGCAGGGCATGCTGGACTGGGCACGGGCCATGGGCTGGCCCTTGCTGGTCGGCCTGCCGCTGATGGGCGCCACCTTCTCCGCCATCGCCTACGGGGCGCTGCAGGCCCTGTGGCTGACCCCGGCCATCAAACGCGCCTGGCAGCTGGCCATGCGGGCGCGGCGGCGCAAATAGACGCACGCTAAAGTATCTATTCATAAATTTGGTTAACCCATTGAATATATTGAGAATATTTTATAATTTATCTATTCATCCATAGATAAATCCATGGCCACCCTCGCCCCCCAGATCCTGCAAACGCTGCGCCAGCGCGGCGGTGTCGCCACGGCGGCCGAACTGCAAGCCACCCTGGGCGTGAGCCAGCCCACGGTATCGCGGGCACTGGCGCCACTGCTGCAGTCCGGCCAGGTGCACAAGGTGGGTGCGGCGCGTTCGCAGCGCTACGTGCTGCCGCGCACGGTACGCGGCGTGGGCAGCAGCATCCCGGTGGTGCGCATCGACGCCAACGGCCAGCCCAGCCCATTTGCGCGCCTCACGCCGCTGGCCAGTGGCGCCGTGTGGGTGGACGAGGCCGATGGCCTGAGCAAACGCTTTGACGGCCTGCCCTGGTTTCTGGACGACATGCGCCCGCAAGGCTTCATGGGCCGCACCTTTGCGCATGCCCACCCCGAGCTGCAGCTGCTGCCCGACCCGCGCTTCTGGAGCGACGACGACGTGCTGCGCGCCCTGGCCCTGTGCGGCGACGACCTGCCCGGCAACCTGGTGGTGGGCGAGGCCGCGTTCCAACGCTTCCACACCCTGCCCGGGCGTGCGTCCCAGGCCGCATCGCCCGCCGACTACCCGGCCCTGGCCGAACAGGCCATGCAGGGCACGCTGTCGGGCTCGTCCGCAGGCGGCGAACAGCCCAAGTTCTGCACGCGCACCGCGGGTCGCCACGTGATCGTCAAGTTCTCACCCGCAGGCGACGCCCCCACCGACCAGCGCACCCGCGACCTGCTGGTCTGCGAGCACCTGGCGCTGCAAACCCTGGCCCAGGCCGGTGTGCCCGCGGCCAAGACGCAGATCTTTACCGGCGCAGGCCGGGTGTTTCTGGAAGCCGAGCGCTTCGACCGCACCGCAAAAGGCCCGAATAATCAACACGGCCAGGGCCGCATCGGCATGGTCTCGCTGATGGTCTACGACGCGGAATACGTGGGCGCCATGGACAACTGGGCCTTCACTGCCGAGCGCATGCAGGCCCGCGGCCTGCTCACCCCCGCCGACGCCCAGCACCTGCGCTTTCTGGAAGCCTTCGGCGTGCTCATCGCCAACACCGACCGGCACTACGGCAACATCTCGCTGCTGCTGGACGACGACGACTGGGCCCTCTCGCCCACCTACGACATGCTGCCCATGCTCTACGCCCCGGTGGGCGGCGAGCTGGTGGCGCGGGATTTTGCAGCAGGCCGGTTGCAGCCCACCACGGCCACGCTGCCGGAGTGGGACCGGGCGAAAAAACTGGCGGCAGTGTTCTGGGCGGCGGCAGCAGGCGATGCCCGCATCTCGGACGGGTTCCGGGCGGTTGCGGCGGGGAATTTGAAGGAAATCGGGGGCTAGCGCTTATGGAGTGGGCGTGAGCAGCTACGGTTTAGGTAGCACTCCGCACCCAGCTTTTGGTACCGGGTGGCAGCGGCGGCGGCGGTGTCGGCCCAGCGCGCCAACAACCAGACGAAAAAAAGCCCCGCTTGGCGGGGCTCTTCAAAGGAAACAAGGGTTTAAATCTTGCGGCGGCGGGCAGCGGCCAAGCCAGCCAGTGCCAAACCTACTAAGGCCAATGAGCTAGGTTCAGGCACTTCTTGCTTCACCTCAACAATGCCAGCAATACTCATGTCCCAGAGATCGTTCCAAGCACCGTTAGGGTATGCATTCAGATTGACATAGTCTTCACCACCTACTCCAGAATTATTCGGCTCGGCCGGCGCCCAGTTCGTGTAGGTCACAGCTTCGCCGCTTGCCCAAGCCCATGTACCTTCAACGGCCGCATCGTTCAAGCCAATCCAATACAAAGGAAGGTTCCCCAACACTCCCCCAAACACTCCCATGATTGCTGCCTGCTCTTCAGCACTGTTGATGGTCACCAGATGACCGCCCATGGTGACTGCCTCGGCTTCAGCTTCATTCCAGTGAAGCGCGCCGGTGACGTAGTAGTCGCTACCTCCCCAAGAAAAAGCTGGAGTGGCTTGGGCCGTTGCTGATAGCACCAAGGTGAACAGCAAGGCAAATAATTTTTTCACAGTTTCTTTCGGTTTACAGCAAAAAATGTTGCTGTTTGTTACTTACATCTGTAAGCAAGTTACAGGTTGAAATCGGAATATACATATAAATCATAGGGTTATAGAGTAGCCCAAGAGATGCGGGCGAGAAAGTGTAAAGAATGCCGACGCAGCCGTCCCAGGTTAAAACAGCTGGTCTGGTTCTGCCCAGGCCGACCGCGACGGCAACCTCAACGTCAGCAAGTTCAGCCTCAAACGGCGGGGCACCTTCACCGCCAGGCGGCTGTCGCTGCAGACGCACTGCGGGCGTACACCTGTTCCGCGACATCCTGGCGCGGATGGAGCAGCCCCCAAAGCTGATCGACGCGCGCATTTTTGCCGGTGCCTCCATGGCGCTGCGCGAGACCCCGATGGCCGCGCGCCACCTGGTGCCCGCGCTGTTTGAAAATGCGGCGCAGGCCTTGGCGGGGCATGGCTAAAAGACCTTCAAAGTTTTTTAAGGGTTTTAGTAGGTTTGCGCCCATCCCATGGGCGGGAGCAGCTACTTTTTAGATAGCAGACACGCCGCTTATTTTCTGGGCGCTTTGGCCGCCCGCTTGCACACCGCCGTCGATGCCCGCACCACCAGCTCGGTGGGCAAGCTCACCTGTTGGGTCGCCACGTCCAGCCCGGCTATCAGCGCCAGCAGGGTGTTGGCAGCGGCGCGGCCCATTTCATTGATGGGTTGGCGCACGGTGGTCAGGCCGGGGTGGACCAGGGAGGCGGCTTCCAGGTCGTCAAAGCCTACCACCGAGATGTCTTGCGGCACCCGCAGGCCGGCGGTTTGCAGCACCGACATGGCGCCGAAGGCGCTGAGGTCGTTGGCGGCAAACAGGGCGGTGGGGCGCACGGCCAGCGCCAGCAACTGCTGCGCGGCCGTGCGGCCACTGCCCAGCGAGTAATCGCCCGGCAGCACCAGGGCCGGGTCGCGCTCCAGCCCGAGGATGGCGACCGCGTCGTCATAGGCGCGGTGCCGGTCGCGGGCCGAGTTCATGCGCTCGTCGCCGGTGATGAAGGCGATGCGCCGGTGGCCCAGCTCGGCCAGGTGCTGCATGGCGCTGCGCGCACCGCCGTAGCTGTCGGCGGCGATGGACGGGAATTCGGCGTGCGCGGTGTGCTGGTCGATGGTGACCACCGGTAGCTGGGCCGCGCTCAGCGATTCCACAAAACCAAACTGGTAGGGCAGGATGGCAATTACGCCATCGGTGAACTGCTGCAGCAATTGCAGCACGTTGTCGGTGGGCCGCTGGGCCCGGTCCAGCAGCGAGTAGATCAGCACCTCGTTGCCCGCTGCGGCCACGGCCTGCACCGCGCCCGAAACCAGCGAACTGGTGAAGGCATTGCCCAGGTCCGAAGCCAGCAAACCAATCACCCGGCTGCGCCCGCCAGAGAGCTTTTGCGCGCTGCGGTTGGCCACGTAGCCCATGTTCTGGGCCAGCTTGAGGATGGCGTCGCGGGTGCTGCGCGAGACACCGGGCTGGTCGTTCATCGCGCGCGATGCCGTCATGGTGGACACCCCCGCGGCGGTGGCGATCTCGGCCAGGGTCGGTGTGGTTTTGAGCATGGAGGGCAGGGGCGGGCGGGTCACGGCAGGGTAAGAGGTGGCCCGATTATCAACCGCACAACCCTAGGGTTTAGCCTGATTTTTAATTTTTAACGTTAGCGTTAACGTTACGGCTCTCAACACAAGAACCATCCCCCTTTCCAACGAGGAGACACACCATGCAATCCGCCACGCTATTGAAGTTACTGAAAATGCCAGCGGCCGCCTGCGGCCTGGCCTGGGCCACCTGGGCCGCGCCGGTGCACGCCCAGGCCACCGAAACCTTGACCGAATGGGACATCCAGGTCCAGCCGGTGCCGTCCAGGATCGTGGCGGAAGCCCAGGCCCGCTTTGAAAAGGCCAACCCGCAAGTGAAGGTGGTGCGCTCGGCCATCCTGAACGACCCGTACAAAACCAAGATCAAGATCGCCTTTGGTGCCAACGAGCCGCCCTGCGTGTTCTCCAGCTGGGGCGGTGGCCCGCTGCGCGAGTACGTGCGCGCCGGGCAGGTCACCGACCTGTCGCCCTACCTGGCCAAGGACGAGGCTTTCCGCGAGCGCTTCGTGGCCTCGTCGTTCGACACCGCCAAGACCGACGGCAAAACCTATGGCGTGCCGGCCGAGAACACCTCGCTGTTGGTCATCTACTACAACACCGAGCTGTTTGCCAAGCTCAAGCTGCAGCCGCCCAAGACCTGGCCCGAGCTGCTGCAGGCGGTGGAGACCTTGAAGGCCAACGGCGTGGCCCCGTTTGCGCTGGCCAACAAGTCCAAGTGGCCGGGTTCGATGTTCTACATGTACCTGGTGGACCGGATTGGCGGTGCCGAGGTGTTCCGCAAAGCGGCCGACCGCGCACCTGGCGGCAGCTTTGCCGACCCGGCTTTTGTCGAGGCAGGCAAGCGGCTGCAGGAGCTGGTAAAGGCCGGGGCCTTTGCCCAGGGCTTCAACGGGCTGGACTACGACATCGGCAGCTCGCGCCGCCTGCTGTATTCGGGCAAGGCCGCCATGACGCTGATGGGCAGCTGGGAGGGCGCAACCATCAAGAACGAGAACCCCGAGTTCTCCAAAAAGCTGGACTTCTTCGCCTTCCCCAGCCTGCCCGGCGGCAAGAGCGCCACCGGCGTGGTGGGCACCGTGGGCGACAACTTCTACAGCATCTCCAAGGCCTGCAAGCAACCCGACCTGGCCTTTAACCTGATCAAGGCCATGGTGGATGACACCTCGGTGCAGGCGCGCCTGGCAGACAACCGCATCGTGCCGATCAAAGGCCTGAAAGTGACCGAGCCCAACCAGCAGCGTCTGATGGCCATGCTGGCCGACTCCAAGAGCGTGCAGCTCTGGTACGACCAGGATCTGCCGCCCAAGCTGGGCGAGCTGCACAAGGATCTGGTGCAGTCGCTGTTCGCGCTGTCGGTCACCCCCGAGGAAGCGGCCCAGAAGATGGAAACCGCGGCCAAGGCCGAGCTGCACTGACCCGCGCAGCCGCCCAGGAGTCTGCCATGACCAGTTCCTCGATCTCCCTGGCGTTGCCGGTTGCCCGGCGGCGCAGGCACCTGGCGGCCCGCTGGGCCCCGGTGTTCTTTCTGGCACCGTCGGTGGCGCTGCTGCTGCTGTTTTTGCTGTACCCGCTGCTGGAGAGCTTCCACCTGTCGCTGCTGAAATGGAACGGCCTGGGGGCCAACGGTATCTTCACCGGCACCGACAACTGGGTGCAGCTGCTGCACGACACAGTGTTCTGGCACGCGCTGGGCAACAACCTGCTGCTGGGCCTGATGTCGGTGCTGGTGCAGCTGCCCATCGCCATGGCCCTGGCGCTGATGTTGGACAAGGCCAGCCGCGGCTCGCGCATCTTGAAGATCCTGTACTTTCTGCCGCTGCTGTTCTCCAGCGTGGCGGTGGGGGTGGTGTTCAAGAACATCCTGGACCCCAACTTCGGTCCCATCAATGCCGGGCTGCACGCCCTGGGGCTGGACGCGCTGGCGCAGGACTGGCTGGGCGACAAGCGCTATGCCCTGGGCAGCGTAATTGCCGTCATCTGCTGGCAGAACGTGCCCTTCTACATGATCCTGTTTCTGGCCGGGCTGGCCTCTTTTCCGCCCGAGCTGCACGAGGCCGCCACGCTGGACCGGGCCACGCCCGCCACCATCTTCTGGCGCATCAAGATGCCGCACCTGCAGGGCACCATCCGCACCGCGGCCATGCTGTCGGTCATTGGCTCGCTGCGCTATTTCGACCTGATCTACGTAATGACCGGCGGCGGGCCCGACGGCTCTTCCGAGGTCATGGCCACCTACATGTACCGCACGGTATTTGCCTCGTTCCAGCTGGGCTACGGCAGCACCATTGCGTCTGCCATGTTCCTGGTGGTGACGCTGATTGCCGGGTTCGGCATGCGCCTGACGCGGCGCTTTGAAACACAGGTGTGACATGCAAACCGTAACTACCAAACCGGCCCTGGCCTACCCCAAGGTGCGCGCCGTTGGTGTGCGCAGCCTGGTCCAACTGCTGGCCACCGTGTGGCTGGTGGTGACGCTGCTGCCGCTGCTGTTCGTGGTGTTTACCAGCCTCAAGTCGCAAGAGGAAACCTTTGACAGCCCGGTGTGGGCGCTGCCCCGGCAGATCGACTGGAGCCACTACGCGGCGGTGCTGCAGGGCGGCATCCTGGTGTACCTGCGCAACAGCGTGTTTGTGGTGGGCCTGTCCATCATGCTGATTCTGGCGGCCAGCGCCATGGCGGCCTACGCCCTGGCGCGGCTGGAGTTTCGCTTCAACAAGCCGCTGTTTGGCCTGATCGTAGCCTGCATGATCGTGCCCATCCACATCACCCTGGTGCCCATCTACCTGCTGACGCGCAGCCTGGGCCTGTACGACACGCCGTTTGCGCTGATCGGCCCGTATGTGGCCACCAGCCTGCCGGTGTCGATCTTCATCCTGACCGAGTTCATGCGGCAGATTCCGCGCGAACTGGAAGAGGCCGCCAAGCTTGATGGTTGCGGGCCGTTTGCCATCTTCTGGAAGGTGTTCTTCCCGCTGTCCGGCCCGGGCCTGGCCACGGTGGCCATCTACAACGGCATCGGGCTGTGGAACGAATTCATCTTCGCCTATGTGCTCACCTCGTCCAAATCCAACCGCACCCTGCCGCTGGCGCTGTGGGATTTCCAGGGCGAATACGCCTCCAACATCCCGGCCATGCTGGCGGTGGTGACGCTGACCTCGCTGCCGCTGATCGTGGCCTACGCCTTTGGCCAGGAGCGCATCGTCAAGGGAATGATGGCCGGTTCCCTCAAAGGCTGACACAGAGAGACAACATGACCCAAATCACCCTCCAATCCATCCAGAAAAGTTACCTGGGCAGCGTGCAAGTCATCCGCGATGTGGACCTGGACATCGCCGCGGGCGAGTTCTGCGTGTTCCTCGGGCCCTCGGGCTGCGGCAAGTCCACCCTGCTGCGCATGATTGCCGGTATCGAGTCCATCACCGCCGGGGCCTTGCACATCGGCGGCGTGCACATGAACGATGTGCCGCCCGCCGAGCGCGAGGTGGCCATGGTGTTCCAGAACTACGCGCTGTACCCGCACATGAGCCTCTACGAAAACATGGCCTTCGGCCTGCGCCAGGCCCGGGTGGACAAGGCCGAAATCCACCGCCGCGTGAGCCAGGCCGCCGAGGTGCTGCAGATCACCCACATGCTGGACCGCCTGCCCAAGGCCCTGTCGGGCGGGCAGCGCCAGCGGGTGGCGATTGGCCGGGCCATCGTGCGCCGCCCGAATGTGTTTTTGTTTGACGAGCCGCTGTCCAACCTGGATGCCGCGCTGCGCGTGCACATGCGCACCGAGATCGCCCGGCTGCACCGCGACTTCCAGCGCGCCAGCGCCGTCTACGTCACCCACGACCAGACCGAAGCCATGGCCCTGGCCGACAAGATCGTGCTGCTGCGCGCTGGCGAAGGCATGCTGCAGCACGGCAGCATCGCCCAGGTGGGCGCGCCGCTGGAGCTGTACCACCACCCGCGCGACATGTTCGTGGCCAGCTTTCTGGGCTCGCCGCGCATGAACTTTCTGCCCGCCACCGTGCAGGCGGTGGACGCCGACACGCTGACGCTGCAAACCGATGCCCACGCGGGCGGCGAGCGCCTGCAACTGCCGCGCCAGGGCCGCAATGTGGCACCCGGTGCCCGCGTCACCCTGGGCATCCGCCCTGAGCACCTCGAACCCGGCGCAACAGGCAGTGCCACCCTGCTGCGCACGGTGCAGCAGGTGGAGCATTTCGGCGAGTACAGCTACGTGTACCTCGAAGGCCTGCCGGGCGAGGCGCTGATTGCCAAAGTGCCCGGGCGCAGCGCGGCCGTGGCGGGCGAGCGCACGCCGTTCACCGTACCCGCCGATGCCTACCACCTGTTCGACGATGCCAGCTTTGCCATTGCCGCGCACTGATTTTCACCTTCCCCCAGCCCCCACCATGTCCACCACACCGCTCTACCTAGACCCCCTGCAGCCCATCCCCCAGCGCGTCGCCGACCTGCTGGCCCGCATGACGCTGGCCGAAAAGACCGCCCAGATGCACGCCTTCTGGCTGGTGCTGTCCGAAGACGGCGAGCACCAGGTGCGGCCCGGCGAGGCCTTCATTGGCCGCAGCGACCCCGCCGAGGTGCGCCGCCGCCTGGCCCACGGCCTGGGCCAGATCACGCGCCCGCTGGGCACCCACGGCGTGGATGCGGCCAGCGGCCTGCGGGCACTGAACAAGCTGCAGCGCGCCTTGCGCTTTGAAACCCGGCTGGGCATTCCGGCCATTGCGCACGAAGAATGCCTGGTGGGCCTGATGACCCGCGACGGCACGCTGTTCCCGTCGGCCCTGGCGATGAGCGCCACCTGGAACCCCGCGTTGGTCGAGCAGGTAGGCACGCAGATCGGCCTGGAATGCCGCGCCGTGGGCTGCCAGCAGGGGCTGGCCCCGGTGCTGGATGTGTCGCGCGATGTGCGCTGGGGCCGCACCGAAGAAACCCTGGGCGAAGACCCGTACCTGGTCGGCGTGCTCGCCACCCGCTACGTGCGCGGCCTGCAAGGCCCGCAGCGCGATGTGCTGGCCACGCTGAAGCATTTTGTCGGCCACTCGGCCAGCGAAGGCGCGCGCAACCACGCGCCGGTGCACCTGGGTTGGCGGGCACTGAACGACACGTTTTTGCTGCCGTTCGAGATGGCCGTCAAGCAGGCGGATGCGGGCTCGGTGATGCCCGCCTACCACGACATCGACGGCGAGCCGGTGCACGCCTCCGCGCATTTGCTTACCGAGGTGCTGCGCACGCAGTGGGGCTTTGACGGCCTGGTGGTGGCCGACTACGTGGGCGTAAGCCTGCTGTACCAGCACCACGGCGTGGCCCGCGACGCAGCTGAGGCGGCGGCGCTGGCCTTCAACGCCGGGCTGGACATGGAGCTGCCCGGCGACGACTGCGCCCAGCACCTGGCCACGGCCCTGGAGCGCGGCCTGCTGACGATGGCCAAAGTGGATGAAATCGTCTCGCGGGTGCTGACCGAGAAATTCCGCCTGGGCCTGTTCGAGCGCGACTTCGCAGACAAACCCTTTGTCCCCCTGCGCCAACCGGCGGCGCGGCAGGCCGCGCTGGACGTGGCCCGCCAGTCCATCGTGCTGCTGGAGAACAACGGCATCCTGCCGCTGCAGCCATCCAAAAAACCCCAGATCGCACTGATCGGCCCCACCGCCGCCGACCCCATGGCCTTGCTCAGCGGCTACAGCTTTCCGGCCCACCTGATCCTGCAAGACAAGACCGAGGGCACAGCCCACATCGTCACCCCGCTGCAAGGCCTGCAGGCGGTGTTTGGCGCGGCCCATGTGCACTACGCCCAGGGCTGCGCGATCCTGGAACAGCGGCGCAGCGGTGCGCCCGTATTCCCCGGCGATGTGGCCCCCGCCGGGGTGGAACGGGTGTCGCCCGTGTCCCGGCGCACCGACGGCATGGAGGAGGCCGTGGCCTGCGCGCAGGCCGCCGACGTGGCCATCGTCTGCGTGGGCGACCTGGCGGGCCTGTTCCAGACCGGCACCGTCAGCGAAGGCTCGGACACCGATTCGCTGAGCCTGCCCGGCGTGCAGCAAGCGCTGCTGGAGCGCATCGTGGCCACTGGCACACCCACCGTGGTGGTCATGATGGCCGGGCGGCCCTACCACCTGGGCGGGCTGGAGAGCCGCGTGGCCGCCTACCTGATGGCTTTTGCGGGCGGGCAAGAGGGCGGCACGGCACTGGCCGAGGTGCTGGCCGGGCTGCAGGAGCCGTCGGGCCGCATGACGGTATCGGTACCCCATAGCGCCGGGGCCATGCCGTACTTTTACAACCATGCGCTGAAAAGCGGCGGCACGCCCATCGCCTTCCATTTCGGCAGCCGCTACCCGTTTGGCCACGGCCTGGGCTACACCCCGTTTGCCTACCGCCATCTGGAGCTGGAGAGCGACGCGGTGGAGCTTGCCGACGGGGACGTCCGCGTGCAGTGCGAGGTGGCCAATACCGGCAACCGCCCCGGCGTGGCGGTGGTGCAGCTGTATGTGCGCGACCGGCTGGCCTCGGTGGTGCGGCCGGTGAAAGAGCTCAAGGCTTTTCAGCGCGTGGAACTGGCGGCGGGGCAGGTGGCGCGGCTATCTTTTAGCGTGCCGGTGGACATGCTGTGCTTCACCCACCCCACTGGCCAACGCTGCGTGGAGCCGGGCTGGTTCGACGTGATGGTCGGCCCATCGAGTGCCGACACCCCGCTGACCACCGCCGTGCAGGTTCTGGGCAACGCCCCCCGCATGCTGGGCCGCGACTGGCGCATGGAAAGCAGCTGCAGCGTCCACCTGGAAGCTTGAGCATGAAATCGGCTGCCTGTGCTTATGAATCCAGCACAAGCAGCTATTAAAACCATAGTCATTAACTGAAAGACGAAACGCATGGAACACCACGACACAGTCGAGAAAGTAGGCATAGGCATCATCGGCTGCGGCAACATCAGCGCGGCGTATTTGCAGGGCGCAACGAACTTCCCCATCCTGGACATCCGCGGCGTGGCCGACCTGCACGCCCCGGCGGCGCAGGCCCGGGCCACGGAGTTTGGCGTGCCCTGCCGCACGGTAGAGGCCCTGCTGGCCGACCCGGCGATTGACATCATCGTCAACCTGACCATCCCCGCCGCGCACGTGGAGGTAGGCCTGCAGGTGCTGCACGCAGGCAAGCATGTCTACTCTGAAAAACCGCTGGGGACCACCACGGCCCAGGCGCGCAGCCTGCTGGCACTGGCGGACGCGCGCGGCCTGCGGGTGGGCTGCGCGCCCGACACCTTTTTGGGCGGTGCGCAGCAAACCTGCCGCAAGCTGGTGGATGCCGGGGCTATCGGCCAGCCGGTAGCGGGCACCGCATTTTTCCTGTGCCCCGGCCACGAGCGCTGGCACCCCAACCCGGCCTTCTACTACGCCCAGGGCGGCGGGCCGATGCTGGACATGGGGCCGTACTACATCACCGCCCTGGTCAACCTGGTCGGGCCGGTGGCGCGCGTCTCGGGCAGCACCCTGCGCGCCCGCAGCCAGCGGCGCATCACCAGCGAACCATTGAATGGCAGCTTGATAGAGGTAGAGGTGGCCACGCACGTGGCGGGCACGCTGGAATTTGCGTCGGGCGCGGTGGTGTCCATGGCCACCAGCTTCGATGTGCCCCGGCACCGCCACAGCCCCATCGAGCTATACGGCACCGAGGCCAGCCTGCTGGTGCCCGACCCCAACCACTTTGGCGGCCAGATCGAGCTGGCCCGCCCCGGTGAAGACTGGCAGGCCCTACCCACCGAGCACGGCTGGGCCGACGGCACGCTGCGCAGCATCGGCGTGGCCGACATGGCCCATGCCATCCGCGCCGACCGGCCCCACCGGGCCTCCGGCGCGCTGGCCCTGCACGTACTGGAGGTGATGGAGGCGTTCCAGATCTCAAGCGACACGGGCCGCCACGTGCCCATTGCCAGCCGCCCCGAGCGCCCGCCCATGCTGCCCACCCTGCACACCGTCAGCCAAACCACTGCCTCCTGGAGATTTGCACATGCAGAACACGCGTAATGCCCTGATCGTCTGGTGTGGCTGGAACGGCCACGAACCCGAACAATGCGCCGCCATCGTCGCCGACATGCTGGCCCAGGCCGGTTTCAAGGTGCGGGTGGAAACCTCGCCCGAGGCCTTTGCCGACCCCGCGCTAGCCCAGCTGAGCCTGGTGGTGCCCATCTGCACCATGTCCCAGATCAGCAAGGAAGCGGTACAGAACCTGACCCAGGCGGTGCAGTCCGGCGTGGGGCTGGCCGGGTTCCACGGCGGCATGGGCGATGCCTTTCGCGAGTCGGTGGAATACCAGTTCATGACCGGCGGGCAGTGGGTGGCCCACCCGGGCAACGTGATCGACTACCGGGTGCACATCTGCGGGGGCGACGACCCGGTGGTGGCGGGCATAGAAGACTTCGACTACCACTCCGAGCAGTACTACATGCACGTCGATCCGTCCAACCAGGTGCTGGCCACCACCACCTTTTCGGCGGCGCACGCGCCGTGGATTGACGGCACGGTGATGCCGGTGGTGTGGAAGCGCCGCCACGGCGCGGGCCGGGTCTTCTACAGCGCCCTGGGCCATGTGGCCAAAGAGTTTGACGTGCCCCAGATGCGCACCATCCTGGACAGGGGTATGCGTTGGGCCGCGCGTTAGTTAGACTGTCGAACTTACCTCAGCCTTCCCCTTACCATGACCACTCCATCCCACACCCTCTACCCCAGCCTGGCGGGCCAGCGCGTGGCCATTACCGGCGGTGCCAGCGGCATCGGTGCCGGGCTGGTCACGGCCTTTGTGCGCCAGGGCTGCGAGGTGCACTTTCTGGACCGCATGGCACCGGCGGTGGCCCCCGAGTCGGCCACTTTCCATTTGTGCGACCTGCAGGACACCGAGGCCATCGCCCGCACCTTTGCGGCCATAGGCCCGCTGGACGTGCTGGTCAACAACGCGGGCAACGACGACCGCCACACGCTGGCCCAGGTCACCCCCGCCTACTTTGACGACCGCATCGGGGTCAACCTGCGCCACCTGCTGTTTTGCGCCCAGGCGGTGGTGGAGGGCATGCAGGCGCGCGGCGGCGGCTCCATCATCAACTTTGGCTCCATCGCCTGGCACCTGGGGCTGGAGAACCTGGTGCTGTACGAAACCGCCAAGGCCGGTATCGAAGGCATGACCCGGGCCCTGGCCCGCGAGCTGGGCCAGCAGCGCATCCGCGTCAACTGCATCCTGCCCGGCAACGTGGAAACCCCGCGCCAGGCCCAGTGGTACACCCCCGAAGGCGAGGCCGCCATCATCGCCGCCCAGTGCCTGAAAGAGCGCATCCAGCCCAGCGACATCGCCGCCATGGCGCTGTTCCTGGCCTCGGGTGACGCACGCATGTGCACCGGGCACAACTACTGGGTGGATGCCGGCTGGCGCTGAATGTAAGCGTTTTAGGCCGCTAGCGCTTATTCCATCAGCGTAGGCAGCTCCTGTTTTTATAGCTTCACTACCACCCGCCCGCGCACGCTGCCTTGGAGCAGCGCGGCCCCGGTGGCCACGGCCTGGTCCAGGCCGATCTCGCGGGTCATGGACTCCAGCTTGCTTACGTCCAGGTCGTGCGCCAGGCGCTGCCAGGCCTGCTGGCGCAGGGGCAGGGGGCACATCACGCTGTCGATACCGTACAGCGTGATGCCGCGCAGGATGAACGGGGCCACGCTGGCCGGGAAGTCCATGCCGCCCGCCAGCCCGCAGGCCGCCACCGCCCCGGCGCGGCGGGTGGTGGCGCAGGCATTGGCCAGGGTGTGGCTGCCCACGGCATCGACCACACCCGCCCAGCGCTCCTTGCCCAGCGGTTTGCCGGGGGTGCTGAGCTCGGCCCGGTCGATGATGCTGGTGGCGCCCAGGGCGCGCAGGTAGTCGGCCTCGGCCGGGCGGCCGGTGCTGGCCACCACGGTGTAGCCCAGTTTCGCCAGCAGGGCGATGGCCACGCTGCCCACGCCGCCATTGGCCCCGGTGACCAAAACTTCGCCGTCCGCCGGGCGGATGCCGTGCTTTTCCAGCGCCAGCACGCACAGCATGGCGGTGTAGCCCGCTGTGCCGATGGCCATGGCCTGGCGGGTGGTGAAGGCCGGAGGCAGGGCCACCAGCCAGTCGCCAGGCACACGCGCCTGCTGGGCCAGGCCGCCGTTATGGCTTTCGCCCACGCCCCAGCCGTTCAAAATCACTTTATCGCCAGGCTTCCAGGCGGGGTGCGCACTGTGCGTGACCGTACCCGCAAAGTCGATGCCCGGCACCAGCGGGAAGCGCCGCACCACGGGCGATGCGCCGGTGAGGGCCAGGCCGTCCTTGTAGTTGAGGGTGGACCATTCCACCCGCACGGTGACATCGCCAACGGCGGGTTCGCCCAGCTGGGTTTCGTCGATCGGCTGCAGCGTGGCGCGGTAGCCCGCGTCGTCCTTGGTGACCAGAATGCCTGTGAACATGGGGGTGTCTCCTGAAAATCGGTTTTAAGCCAAATGGGCCTCTGTCGCTTATCCCATCAGCGTGAGCAGCTATGCTTTTAGGACTGCGCCCCAACGGCCTGGAAAGTCGAGAATACCCCGATGGCAAAACCTTTACCCGATGCCGAAGCGCTGTTCTTCGACGGCACCCAGCGGCTCACTGCGGGCGACGCCGTGGGGGCCGAAAGCTGCCTGCGGGCGGCACTGGCCCTGGCCCCCACCCTGGCCGAGGCGCATGCCAACCTGGGGCTGGCGCTGGAGGCCCGCGGCGCGCTGGCCGAGGCGGCCGACAGCTACCGCACGTCGCTGGCCCACAACCCCACGCTGCCGCAGACCTGGGTGAACCTGGCCGGGGTGCTGCTGCTGCTGCGCCAGCTCGACGATGCGGAGCTGGCCTGCGCCCAGGCGCTGCGGCTGCGGCGCGACGACCCCGCCACCTGGTGCAACCTGGGCGCGGTGTACGCCCGCATGGGGCTGGAGCTGGAATCCGAAGAAGCCTGCCGCGAGGCCATCTTTCTTGCGCCGGGCCACGCCAAGGCCCGCTTCAACCTGGCCTATCTGCTGCTGCGCCAGGGGCGATGGGAGGAAGGCTGGGCACAGTTCGAGGCGCGCGACTGGTACGCCGCCCTGGCGCTGCGTATGGCCTGCCCGCGCTGGCAGGGCGAGCCGCTGGCGGGCCGCTCGGTGCTGGTGGGCTTTGAGGCCGGGCATGGCGACATGCTGCAGTTTGGCCGCTACTGCGCGGAGCTGAAGGCGCGCGGGGCCGGGCGTGTCACCCTGCTGTGCCACCCACCGCTGAAGCGCCTGCTGGCCACGCTGCCGGGCGTGGACGCGCTGGTGGGCTTTGACGAAGACCTGCCATCCAACGACGCCTTCGACTGCTGGACCCCGCTGCTGAGCCTGCCTGCACTGTGCCAGACGCGGCTGGACAACCTGCCCGCCACCTTGCCCTACCTGCACGCGGAAACCGCGCTGCTGGCCGCCTGGGCACCACGTTTGCCGACCGGCCTACGCGTCGGCCTGGTGTGGAAAGGCAACCCGCGGTTTGAGAACGATGCCGAGCGCTCGCTGCCCCACCTGGACACGCTGGCGCCGCTGGCCGCCGTGGCGGGCATCGGCTTCATCAGCCTGCAAAAGGGCGCGGGCGAGGACGAGTCTGCGCCCTGGGTCGCCACGGCGCTGGGCGCGCAGATCCACGACTTTGCCGACACCGCGGCCATCGTGGCGCAGCTGGATCTGGTGATCAGTGTAGACACCGCGGTGGCCCACCTGGCGGGCGCCCTGGGCAAGCCGTGCTGGGTGCTGTTGCCCGACTACCTGCCCGACTGGCGCTGGCTGACTGAGCGGTCCGATTCGCCGTGGTACCCGGGTGCGGTGCGCCTGTTTCGCCAACCGGCGGGGGGTGGCTGGGGGCCGGTGGTGCAAGCCGTGGCGGCGGAACTACACGCGTTTGCGGCGCGGCGTCTTGGCCGGTAGCGGTACGGCCACGGCGCGTTGCAGCTCGTTGGCGATAGTGCGGTTTTTGCTGTCCATGGCGTGCTCGAACATGGCGCGCCCGGCGGCATCCGGGTCACCGGAAGCAATGGCGGCAATGATGGGGCGGTGCTCGTGGGCGGTGATGGGCATGAGCCAGCTGTCGGCCAGGTTCAGGCGGCGAAACAGCGACAGTTCCTTGATCAGCTTGCGGTAGATCTCGGTGAGCTTGCGGTTGCCCGCCAGCTCGACCAGGCGGTCGTGGAACTTGAGGTTCAGCAGGTGGTAGTGGTAGGCGTCCTGGGCCTTGACCTGGCGCTCCATGTCGGCCACCAGGGCCTTGATTTCCTTGAGCTGCGCCACCGTGATGTGCACCGCCAGCTGGCGGCCCACCAGCTCGTCCAGGGTGGCGCGCAGGTCAAAGATTTCGATGGCTTCTGCGGTGGGGATGTCGCGCACGAACACGCCCCGGTTCTTCTCGACCCGCAGCAGGCCGCCTTCTTCGAGCATGCGAAAGGCCTCGCGCACCGGGCCGCGCGACACCCCCAGTTTGAGGGCCAGCGCGGCTTCGATCAGCTTGCTACCGGGCGGGTACTCGCCCACCAGAATCGCCCGTTCCAGCTCCTGCTGCACCACACTGGTGAGGGAGCTGGTTTGGAGCAGGGCGATGGTGGGGTGGGGCGCAGCAGGCATACCCCGGAATTTAATCTACTTTGCGGTCATCGACGCCACGGGAGGACCCTTGAAACGGCGGCGTTCGAAGCCAAACCAGACCACCGCCGTCAGTGCCAAAAAGGCCAGCGTGATCTGCAAGGCCGCGTCGTTGGGCGGCTGCACGCCCAGGAACAGGATCAGCGCGGCGCTTAAGCTCACCAGCAAAGCCACCAGGCGGAACACCGGGCCCATATTCCATGGCCCCATCTTGGTCCAGCTGCTGCCGTAGGCCAGGCCACCCAGCCCGATCGGCAGGCCGTAAGAGATGAAGATGAAGATCACTGTGACCGACACGATGGTGGTGTAGGCAGGGGTGTACAGGGTGAACAGCACGGCGATGGTGCAGGCCGTCCAGATGGCGGCCACGGGCGACTTGAGCGTGGCGTGCACGGTTTTCAGCGCGTTGGAGGCGGGCAGGCCGCCGTCGCGGGCAAAGGCAAAAATCATCCGCGAGGCCGAGGTGACGGTGGCCAGGCCGCAGAGGAATTGCGAGGCGGTGATGGCCCAGTACAAGACATTTTTCAGACCCGCTGGCAGCACGGCATCCATGGTGCCGAAAAACACGTTGCCGCCCGAAGCCGCGGCCTTGTCCATGTCGGGGATGGCGATCACAAACGCGCACAGCATCAGGTAGCCAAACAGCGAGGAGTACAGCACCGAGGTGACGATGCCCTTGGGCACGGCACTGGAGGCGCCCATGGTTTCCTCGGCCGTGTGGGCCGACGCGTCAAAGCCGGTGATGGTGTAGATGGGCAGCAGCAGGCCCAGGCCGAACAGCATCCACATGCTTTGGGTGGCAGGCCAGACACCGCCGCCCGCGTCGCCGCTGTAGTTCTTGAAGGTGAACAGGCGCGACAGGTCAAAACTGGGGGCGTAGGCCAGCAGCGCCACCGTCAGGCCGATGGCCGTGGCAAAGATCAGGTAGCCGCTGATGTCGGTCAGAAACGCCGTCAGCTTGATGCCCACATGGTTGGCCAGGGCCTGCAGCGCGGTGATGCCAATGACAAACGCGGCCTGGGTGGCAAAGGTCGGCTCCCACCCCAAGCTGGTGCCAAACGCACCGATAAAGAAGTAGAAGGTGCCCACGTTGATGGCGCCCAGCACCGTCACCAGGCCCAGCAGGTTCAGCCAGGCGGTCAGCCAGCCCCAGCCGCGCCCGCCCAGGATCGAGCTCCAGTGGTACAGCCCCCCGGCGGTGGGAAAGGCCGAGCCGATCTGCGCCATGCCCAGCGCAAACACCAGGCTGATGGCGCTGCCCACCAACCAACCGATGCCGATGGCCGCGCCGCCCACGCCCGAAATGGCCTGCGACAGCGAGTTGATGCCACCCGACAAAATACAAATGATGGAGAAGGAAATCGCGAAGTTGGAGAACGGCTTCATCGTGCGCGACAGCTCTTGCTTGTAGCCCATGCTTTGCAGCACGCTGGCATCGTCGGCAACCTGTTGGGGCGATAGTGACATCAAATACCTCTCAAAAGTAGGGATAGGACTTATGCAGCGCCCCTGTAGCGCCCTTCGGGCTTACAGGGGGAACCTGCGTAAGTCCTGATGAATGGAAAATGAACACATGCACATCCCATGCCTGCTCTTGAGGGCGCGAAAGCGCGAGACGATGGAAACTGCTTTGGCGGTGTAACCGCGAAACGCCGCCGAGGCAAGACCTATTGCTGATTGTTAACAATCTACCAAATCGAGAATTGACAAGCACAGTGCGACGCGTTTGAATGCATGGACTAAAAATACAGCGAGAGACAAGATGGCAACAACTTCTCCCCTGCACCCGGCCCTGGCCGCGCTGCAGACCTCCGGTGCCGCCAAGGTGAAAGTCGCGGTGGCCGACATCGACGGCGTGCTGCGCGGCAAGTACCTGCACATCGACAAATTCATGGGCGCAGCCGAGCCGTATCCGGCGGGCGGCTTCGGCTTTTGCGATGTGGTGCTGGGCTGGGACATGCTGGACACCTGCTACGACAACACCACCGTCACCGGCTGGCAGCACGGCTTCCCCGACGCGCTGGCCCGGCTCGACCTGGACACCGCCCGCAATGTGCCCTGGGACAGCCAGGTGCCGTTCTTCCTGGGCGAATTTGTGCTGGCCGATGGCAGCCCGCATCCGTTGTGCCCGCGCCAAACGTTAAAGCGCGTCCTGAAACGTGCCGAGAAAATGGGTTTCCAGGTGATGACCGGCATGGAGTTCGAGTGGTTCAACTTCCTGGAAACACCGCAAACCTGGGCCGACAAGAAAGGCGTGGGCGCCACGCCGCTGACGCCCGGCATGTTTGGCTATTCGCTGTTGCGCATGAACCAGAACCGGCCCTTTTTCAACGCGCTGATGGACGAGATGCTGGCTTTTGGCGTACCCATCGAAGGCCTGCACACCGAAACCGGGCCGGGCGTGTACGAGGTGGCCATCGGCTTTTGCGAAGCGCTGGCCCAGGCCGACCGGGCGATTCTGTTCAAGACCGGGGCCAAGGAAATCGGCGCCCGCTTTGGCATCATGCCCAGCTTCATGGCCAAGCCGCACCAGAACATGCCAGGCTGCAGTGGGCATATCCACCAGAGCCTGAGCGACGGTAAAAATAACCTGTTTTTCGATGGCAGCAGCCCCCGCAAAATGAGCCCGCTGTTCGAGAGCTACCTGGCCGGGCAGGTGGCCTGCCTGATGGAATTCGGCCCCATGATCTGGCCCACCATCAACAGCTACAAGCGCCTGGTCGATGGCTTCTGGGCGCCGGTCAAACCCACCTGGGGCCTCGACAACCGCACCGCCAGCTTCCGCGTCATCGCCGGCAGCCCCAAGGCCACCCGGCTGGAAACCCGCTGCCCCGGGGCCGATGTGAACCCCTACCTGGCTATGGCCGCGGTGATCGCCGCCGGGCTGGACGGGGTGGAAAAAGGCCTCAAGCTCACCGCCCCGCCCATCACCGGCACCAACGGTGGTGCGGAGCACATCGCCCGCGCGCCCCGCACGCTGATCGAAACCACCCGCAATTTCCAGCAGTCCACGGTGGCCCGCGACTGGCTGGGCGACACTTTCGTCGACCACTTTGCCGCCACCCGCGAATGGGAATGGCGTCAGTGGCTCGATGCCGTGACCGACTGGGAAATGAAACGCTACTTCGAAGTTATATGAAACACCCCCAGGCTGCAGCGCTTCGCGTCTTTCGCCAACCCCCCTCGTATTGGCTTGAAAAGCCAATACGACACGCAGGGGGCAACACCAGCGGCCCGGCAAAGCCGGTTCCGCGGTGTTCTGCGAAGGCACGCCCGCCAGCAAGCTTTTTGCCTGCTAAGTGCGTTAAAAACTACCACGACCCCAAACTATTCCTCGTCTGTACAACATGACTATTGCAAACTTCGCCTACCCCACGCCGATCCAGTTCGGCCCCGGTGCCCGCAAACTCGTGGCACAGCACCTTCTTGACCTGGGCCTGAAACGCCCGCTCATCGTCACCGACCGGGCGCTGGCCGCACTGCCGGTGATGGCCGAATTTTTGACCCATCTGCAGGGCCTCGACGTAGCGGTGTTCAGCGGCGTGTTTGGCAACCCCACCTGCAGCCAGGTGATGGACGGTGCGGCAGCCTTCAAAGCCCATAACGCCGACTGCGTGGTCGGCTTTGGCGGCGGTGCGGCGCTGGACGTGGCCAAGGTGGTGGGCATCCCCGCCACGCACCCCGGCGACATCCTCGAATACGTGTGGGACCACCCGCAGGTGCGCCCCATCACCCAGCCACTGCCGTACTTTGTGGCGCTGCCCACCACCTCGGGCACCGGCTCGGAAGTGGGCCGCTCCAGCGTGGTGAGCGAAAACGACACGCACCTCAAGCGCGTGGTGTTCAGCGCCCAGATTTTGGCCAAAACCGTGTTCGCCGACCCCGAGCTCACCCTGGGCCTGCCCGCCCACGTGACCGCCGCCACCGGCATGGATGCGCTCACCCACAACATCGAAAGCTACCTCTCGCCCGCCTACCACCCGCTGTGCGACGGCATTGCGCTGGAGGGCACGCGCATTGCCGCGGCCGCCCTGCGCACGGCAGTGCGCGAGCCCGGCAACCTGCAGGCCCGGTCCGACATGATGATGGCCTCGATGATGGGCGCGATTGGGTTCCAGAAAGACCTGGGCGCGGTGCATTCCTGCGCCCACGCCCTGGGCGCCGTGTGCGACCTGCACCACGGCCTGGCCAATGCGCTGATGATCGACACCGTGATGGCCTGGAACTACAGCGCGGTGCCGCACAAGTTTGACGAGCTGGCCCATGTGTGCAAGGTGCACGGCGGGGGCCCGGCCTTCATTTCCTGGCTGCGCCAGCTCAAGGTGGATGTGGGCATCACCACCCGGCTGGCCGACTTTGGCGTGCGCCCCGAGCACCTGCCGCGCCTGGTCGAGATTGCCACCGCCGACATGTGCCACCAGACCAATCCGCGGCCCTGCACAGCGGCCGATTTCGAGGCGCTGTTTTTGGAGGCCATGTGAAAGACCGTTTGAAGATCGGCATCAGCGCCTGCTTTTTGCACCCCGACCCGGCACGCGCCGCGTTTGCCAAAAAGACACTGCAGTACGTCGAGCAGTCCATGGCGCACTGGATCATGTCGGGCGGCGCGCTGCCGGTGATGGTGCCGTCGCCCGCCGGGGATACCGCGCGCGGCGACATCGGCTATGGCGACTACGCCTACTGGCTGGACGGCCTGGTGCTGCACGGCGGGGCCGACGTGTGGCCCGGCAGCTACGGCGAAACCCCGCTGCAGGAGCGCTGGAGCGGCGACCGCATCCGCGACGGCTACGAGCAGGCCCTGGTGCACGCCTTCGTGGCCGCGGGCAAGCCGGTGTTTGGCGTATGCCGGGGCCTGCAGCTGATCAACGTGGCCTTTGGCGGCACGCTGTACCAGGACATCGCCACCCAGCGCCCTGAAGCCGTGCTGCACCGCGATGCCGATGCCTACGACCACCATTTCCACGCACTGGAAATCGTGCCCGAAACCCGGCTCAGCGCCCTGCTGGCGGGCGCAAGCAGCAACCAAATCAATAGCATCCACCACCAGGCCATCAAGGACCTGGCGCCGGGCTTTGTGGTGGAAGCCCGCAGCCCCGACGACGGCATGATCGAAGCCATCCGCAGCACCGGCCCGGCCTATGTGGCCGCCGTGCAATGGCACCCCGAATTCCACCAGCCTGCCCTGGGTACGCTGGACGACACCCCTTTGCTCACCGACTTTCTGGCCGCCGCGCAGGCCGCCAAGGACCGCGGTTAACGTTTAAATACACCCTCACCCCGGCCCTCTCCCGCGCACGGGAGAGGGAGGAATGCAGCAGCCCTGCCTTGCTCCCTCTCCCCGCCGGGGAGAGGGTTGGGGTGAGGGTGAACCCAAGGACTCCCATGCTCACCATCTACAACCCCGCCACCGGTACGCACATCACCCAGGTGCCCGCCGACGATGCCGCCAGCGTGGCCGCTAAATTCCAGGCCGCCCGCGCCGCCCAGCCCGCCTGGGCCGCCACGCCGATGCCGCAGCGCCTGGCCTGCGTGGCCCGCTTCCGCGCCGCCGTGGTGGCCGAGCTGGAGGCCCTGGCTGCCACCATGACGGCCGAGACCGGCAAACCCATCAGCATGTCGCGCAACGAGCTCAACGGCTTGCTGGGCCGCATCGACTTCTTCCTGGCCGAGGCGGCAGCCAGCACCGCCACCCAGACCGTGTTGGCCGAGGGCGGCATGACCGAGCAGATCCAGCACATCCCGCTGGGCGTGGTGGCCAACATCTCGGCCTGGAACTACCCCTGGTTCGTAGGCTGCAACGTCATCCTGCCCGCGCTGCTGACCGGCAACGCGGTGCTGTACAAGCCGTCTGAATTCGCCACGTTGACCGGCATGGCCATTGTTCGGCTGCTGCACGCTGCAGGTGTGCCAGCCGACGTGCTGGCGCTGTGCGTGGGCGGCGGCGAGGTGGGTGCGGCCCTGCAGGCGCAGCGCATCGACGGCCTGTTTTTCACCGGCTCCTACGCCACTGGCGCCAAGATCGCCCAGGCCCTGGGCCCGCGCATGGTCAAGCTGCAACTGGAACTGGGCGGCAAGGACCCCACCTACGTCTGCGACGACGCCAACCCCGCCACCGCCGCCGCCTCCCTGGCCGACGGCGCGATGTACAACACCGGCCAGAGCTGCTGCTCGGTGGAGCGCATCTACGTGCACGAGAAAGTGTTCGATGCCTTCGTGGCCGCGTTTGTCGACACGGTGCACGGCTTCAAGGTGGGCGACCCGATGGACGACAGTACCTACATCGGTGCCATCACCCGCGCCGCCCAGCTCGAGGTGCTGGACGCGCAGGTGGCGGATGCCGTGGCCAAGGGCGCGCAGCTGCTCACCGGCGGCACGCGCCTGCCAGGCAATACCTTCGCCCCCACCGTGCTGGTGGATGTGGACCACAGCATGGACCTGATGCGCGAGGAAAGCTTTGGCCCGGTCATCGGCATCCAGAAGGTGGCCAGCGACGCCGAAGCGGTGGCCCTGATGAACGACACGCGCTACGGCCTGACGGCGGGCGTCTTCACCCCCGACGAGGCCCGCGCCCGCGCCCTGCTGGCCCAGGTGAACGCCGGTAGCGTTTACTGGAACTGTTGCGACCGCGTCAGCCCCCGCCTGCCCTGGAGCGGCCATGGCGACTCGGGTGTGGGCCTGACGCTGTCGACCTACGGCATCCAGACCTTCACCCGGCCCAAGGCCTGGCATCTGCGCCAGGCTTAGGTATCAAATCGGGCGCTTGCGCTTATTCCATAAGCGCAAGCAGCTATTTATACAATAGCGTATATCCCACGGACTTTGCAGGGTTATTGCCGCCAGGTGGTCTTTTCGATCCAATTTAGATATATCGTAATGGTATCTAAATCACATCGAAAGAACCTATGCCCCATTTTGAAAAACGCAGCGAACACCCAGAACACGGCGGCCCCTGCCGCGGCCGCGGTGAACACCACCACCCGCACCACCACGGCCACCTCGTGCGTGGCGAGCATCCGCACCCCGGCGGTGAACACCCTGGGCGCGGCGGTCGCCACGGTGGCGGGCCAGGCCGGGTGTTTGGCCACGGTGGCCTGCGCCTGGTGCTGCTGCAGCTGATCGCCGACAAGCCCCGCCACGGCTACGAGCTGATCAAGGAGATCGGTGACCGCCTGGGCGGCAGCTACAGCCCCAGCCCGGGCGTGATCTACCCCACGCTGACCCTGCTGGAAGAGCTGGGCTACACCGCCATGGCCGAGAGCGGTGGCGGCCGCAAGCTCTACAGCATCACCGACGCAGGCCAGGCCTTTCTGGCCGAGAACCGCGTGGAAGCCGATGCCCTGCTGTCGCGCATGGCCAACGCCGACGCACCCCACCCCGGCCGCCCGCCCCAGGTGGTGCGCGCTTTGGAAAACTTCAAGCTGGCCGCCCGCATGCGCCTGGGCGGCGCCCCCCTGACCGATGAACAGGCCCATGCCTTTGCCCAGATTCTGGACAACGCCGCCCAACAACTGGAAAGAATCTGAGTGAGCACCCCCAACCGCACCGCCACCCGCGTCCGCCACGAGCTGAAATTTCGCCAGCTGAGCGTTGTGCGCACCCAGCAGCTCACACCCCACATGGTCCGCATCACGCTGGGCGGGCCCGATCTGGCGGGCTTCACCAGCCCGGGTTTTGACGACCACGTGAAAGTTTTCTTTCCCGACCCGGTGACCGGCGCACTGGTATGGCCCGGCGGCGCCGAAGGCGGCCCGCGCCCCACCATGCGCGACTACACGCCGCAGCACTTCGACCCGCAAGCTCTTACCCTGGTGATCGACTTCGCGCTGCACGATGCCGGCCCGGCCACCACCTGGGCGGCGCAGGCCCAGGTGGGCCAGGTGCTGGGCGTGGGCGGCCCGCGCGGCTCTTTCATACTGCCGACCGACTTTGACGGCCACCTGCTCATCGGCGACGACACCGCCATTCCCGCCATCGCCCGGCGCCTGGCCGAACTGCCTGCCGGAGCCCCCGCGCTGGTGTTGATCGAAGTAGATGGCCCTGAAGACGAGCAAGCCCTGCCCAGCACCGCCCAGGCCACCGTGGTGTGGGTGCACCGCCAGGGCCAGCCCCATGGCCGCCAGCCGCTGCTGCTGGAGCGCCTGCGCGCCCTGGCTTTGCCACCCGGCGACATCCACGCCTGGGTGGGCTGCGAAACCCACACCGCCAAGGCCTTGCGGGCACACCTGGTGGGTGAACGTGGCGTACAGCCGCAATGGACCAAGGCGGCAGGTTACTGGCGCCAGGGCAGCGCGGCCACACACGATGCCATCGAGGCCTGATCTGGGGAAAAGTTGGCTTGCCTCTTCTTCTAATACTTCTATTAATCAAATAGTAGTAGTAGTAAGCATGGCCTCTGCATGTGGATAAGTTGTGATAAGCCTTACAGGTCAAGGACTTAGCCCATTTTGACGGCTGTGCGTGACCTTGCTTTTCTGCTGTCGCCACAATATGAACAACTTTGGCGGATCGATACAAGCTGTGGATAACTGTCTGCTTATGCAAAAACTATCCACAGGCTTTGCCGGGACGTGGCTGGGCTATGCTGCAGGTTTAGTTCCAAGGAAATCCGATGCCCCGTTTCGTCCTCGAAGAAGACCGCATCCACCCCGCCATCCGCGACAAGGTGGCCGCTTCGCAGCGGGCCATCGTGCAAGAGGTGCAGGCAGCCGTGGCGGCGCATGCCGTGGTCGTGGTGGGGATGCGGGCCAATCCGTTTCCGCGCAAGGCCCGTAAGGCGCTGGATGCGGCACGGGTGCCGCACCATTACCTGGAGTACGGCAGCTATCTGAGCATGTGGCGGGAGCGTGGCGCTTTGAAGATGTGGACCGGCTGGCCCACCTTGCCCATGGTGTTCGTGCGGGGCACGCTGGTGGGCGGATGCACCGATCTAGAAAGGTTGATCCAGACCGGTGAGCTAGCCAAGATGCTCGGCTAGCCTTTCTGTTGCATCAACCCTTGTGGTGGCGGCCTTCGTGGTCGCCAGGGCCGCCGTGCATGCGGGGCATGGCGTGGGCGTCAAACACCTTTTGCTGCTCGGGGGTCAAAGCGGCGTAGAAAGCCTTGGTGGCATCGGCGCGCTTGTCCATTTCGGCATCGCGCTCGGCCCGCATGGCGCGCATTTTGTCGATGCGCTCGGGGGTGGTCAGCTTTTCAAACGCGGCCTTGTCAGGCCGTGGGCCGTGGGCCGGCGGCTGCATGCTGGCGGTGAAGGTGGTCCAGGCGGCTTCCTGGGCGGGAGTGATTTTCAGCTGAGCCTTCAGCGCTGCCTGGCGCTTTTGCATGTGCTCCTGCATCTTGGCCGGGTCGTGGTGGGCCATACCGGCCGCTGGCGGTGGGGGCGCGTCGGCCGCAAAAGCGGTGGCACCCAAAGTGGCCAACAGGCCGGCTAAAACAAGACTCTTGAACGGTGTACGGGGGGAAGCCATGTGCGAACTCCTGAAAAATAATGAGGACTTTCGCCTGCTGCCGGGATTGGCGACAGGTTGGAGGCAAGTGTGGAATCCCTTTGTAAAGCCGCTATTGCCCCGCAATAGGCCTTTGTAAAGTTGGAACCGATGGCCCAGCGGCGACAATCGCTGGCTGTTGAGAATCAACCCGGACTGGACGCAAGTCCCTCGGTGCGCCCCGCGGGCGACACAGAGGGCGCTGCGTCCAGTCCTACCCATGAAGAAAGAATTCCTGTGTTTAAAAATGTGATGGTGTACCGCATTGGCCCTGGCTGGGCTCCCGACCTGTTGGCGATCGAAACGGCGCTGGACAAAGACCGTTTTGCCGAGTGCGGCGCCAGCCAGGAAATGTCGGTCGGCTGGACCGAGCCGCGTGGCGTGGCCAACGGCCCTCTGCTGGAGTCGGTGGGCGGCCAGCTGATTTTGAAGCTGATGTTCGAGAGCAAGGCCGTGCCCAGCTCGGTGATCAAGCGCAAGCTGGAAGAGCGCCTGGCCCAGATCGAAGCCACCACCGGCCGCAAGCCCGGCAAAAAGGAACGCAAGGAACTGAGCGAAGACGTGAAACTGTCCTTGCTGCCCATGGCCTTCACCAAGCGCGGCGCCGTGCTGGTGTGGATTGACCCCGCAGCCCTGGTGCTGGTGGTGGATGCCGGTAGCCAGGGCCGCGCCGACGAGGTGATCACCGCCCTGGTCAAGGCCATCGACGGCTTTGCCGTGCTGCAGATCAACACCAGCCTGTCGCCCGCCACGGCCATGGCCAACTGGCTGACCACGCAGGAGCCACCCGCCGGTTTCAGCATCGACCGCGAGTGCGAACTCAAGGCCGCCGACGAATCCAAGTCGGTCGTCAAATACGCCCGCCACGCGCTCGACATCGACGAAGTGCGCCAGCACGTGGCCGACGGCAAGCTGCCCACCAAGCTGGCCATGACCTGGGAGGGCCGCGTGTCCTTTGTGCTCACCGAGAGCCTGCAGGTGAAAAAAGTGACTTTCCTGGACGGCGTGTTCGACGGCACCTCGCAGGAAAAGGAAGACGGCTTCGATGCCGACGCGGCCATCGCCACCGGCGAAATGCGCCAGATGATCCCCGACCTGTTGCTCGCCCTGGGCGGCGAGATGGCACTGGGTGAGGCGGGCACCAAGCCCGATGCCGCACCGCTGCAGCCAGTGAATCTGGCCGAGTCGCCGTTTTAAGCCAAAAGTGCCGTCCGCGCTTATGCCGACGGCACAAGCAGCTACTTAAACCATAGCAACCATCTGCCGCTGCAGCACCTGCAAGGCGGTATCAAACGCAAAGTCTTTCAAGGCCTGTTCGATGTCGGCATAGGCTTGGGGGAAGGCGGAATGCAGCAGGGCTGCGTTGTCTTCCACCAGGGCGATGGCGTCGCTGTCGTCCTGGGTCAGCAGCTCGGCGAGCCGGGTGCACACCGTGTGCAGTTGCGCCGGGTCGACGGACACCGTGGCCTGAGCGATCTCGGGGGCGAGCTGGGATTGCAGGGCCTGGAGCAGGGTGTTGAGCAGTTGCTCGACGTCGGCAACCAGGGGATGAAGCTGCTCCAGCGGTGCACCTGCGTGCAGGGCGGATTCGAGCACCCCGGCCTGTGCTTGCAGGGCTTCGGCGCCAATGCTGCCGGCCACGCCCTTGGCGCTGTGGGCGATGCGTTCGGCGGTGGGCCAATCGGCCTGGGCCAGGGCGGCGTGCAGCTGGGCCGGGGTGGCTTGCTGGTTGCGCACAAACAGGCGCAGCATGTTCAGGTAGGCCTTGCGGTTGCCGTTCAGGCGGCGCAGGCCCGCGGCCATGTCCAGGCCAGGAATGTGTTCGGGCAGCGCCACCTCGGCGCTGTCGGCAGATGCTGTGGTGGGGCTCGGTGGGGTGCGGGTTTCACGCGGCGCAATCCATTTGGCCAGCACGCTCCACAGGTGGTCGGCCACGATGGGCTTGGTGATGACGTCGCCCATCCCGGCGGCGAGGCAGGCATCGCGGTCGTGCTGCATGACGTTGGCCGTCATGGCGATGATGGGCAGGGTGGCAAACCGCGGTTGGTGGCGGATGGCCAGCGTGGCGGTGATGCCGTCCATCACCGGCATCTGCATGTCCATCAGCACCAGGTCGAAGTCGGCCCGGGCCAGCTTGTCGAGTGCCACCTGGCCGTTCTCGGCCACCTCGGCCACCAACCCGGCCGAGGCCAGCAGCTCGGTGCCCACGTACTGGTTGAATTCGTTGTCGTCCACCAGCAGGATGCGGGCCCCGGCCAGCGTGGCCATGCGGGCAAACAGGTCGCTGGGCGCAGACGCTGTGGCGCTGCGGGCCGGGCCGTGGCCCACACGGGCCAGTGCGTTGCGCAGGGTGGTGCCAAACACCGGTTTGACTAGCACGGTGGCGATGCCGACCGACTTGCTCTGTTCCAGCAGCCCGTCGTCGCCAAAGGCGGTGACCATCACCATCTTGGGCACCTGCGGCAGGCCCAGGGCCTGGATGGCGGCAGCCGTGGCGATGCCGTCCATCTCGGGCATGTGCCAGTCCAGAAACACGATGTCGCAGGCATGGCTTTGCAAGTAGTCCAGCGCCAGCGGGCCCGAGGCCACGGTCTCCACCGTGAACTGGTACTCCTGCAGCATCAAAGCCAAAATGCTGCGGGCAATGGCGTTGTCATCGACCACCAGGGCGCGCAGGCCGGTCAAAGGGGTGGGGTCAGGCTCGGCCGCCAGACCCACGCCCACCGTGGCGGTAAACCAGAAAACGCTGCCCTGGCCAAGCTGGCTGTCGACGCCCACCGCGCCGCCCATCAGCTCGGCCAAGCGTTTGGAAATCGACAGGCCCAGTCCGGTGCCGCCGTATTTGCGGGTGGTGGAGGCGTCGGCCTGGTGGAAGCTCTGGAACAAGGCCGCGCTCTGCGCAGGGCTCAGGCCGATGCCGGTGTCGCGGATGGCGAAGTACAGCTGTATCTGGTGGGCCGCCAAGTCCCCTGGCTGGGGCTGCTGCACCCGGGCGACCAGCACGATTTCGCCGGTGTCTGTGAATTTGACGGCGTTGTTGGCAAAGTTGACCAAAATCTGGCCCAGCCGCAGCGGGTCGCCCACCAGGTAGGGCGGCACATCGGGGGCGATGTCGAACACCAGTTCCAGATTCTTGGCGCTGGCCTTCTCGGTGACCAGGTTGGCCACATTGGTGAGCAGGGCGTCGAGCTCGAACGGCACCTGTTCCACCTGCAGCTTGTTGGCCTCGATTTTCGAGAAGTCCAGGATGTCGTTGATGATGCCCAGCAGGTGCTTGCCCGACATCTGCACCCGGTCGATGTACTCACGTTGGCGCGGGTCGAGCGGGGTTTTCAGGGCCAGTTCGGACAGGCCGATGATGGTGTTCATCGGGGTGCGGATCTCGTGGCTCATGTTCGCCAAAAAGGCTGATTTGGCCTGGCCGGCGGTCTCGGCGGCCTCCTTGGCGGCCTGCAATGCGTCGGCGGCCAGCTTGCGGCTGGTGATGTCGTCAAACCAGGTGTAGCCCACCCGCATGCCGGCAAACTCGCCCAGGCTGCACGACATCGATACCCACAGCGGCGTGCCATCCCCCCGGTGGTAGGCAACCTCCCAGTTGCTGAAGCTGCCATCGCGTTGCAGGGCCTCGATCGCCCGCTTGGGCACGCTGGGATTGGCGTGCATATGGCGCACGCCGTTTTTCTTCAGCTGCTCTGCAGTGACGCGAAAGACCGCCAGCGCCTGCCGGTTGTGAAACAGCGCCCGTCCATCCTCGCTGAGGATGATCAGCGCGCTGGGGGCCGATTCCAGCACGGTGCGCAGCTGGGTCTCACGGGCCTGCAGGGTCTCCTGGGCCTGGATATTGGAGGTGACATCCAGCCAGTAGCCGGTCCAGACCTGGGTGTCGGGGTCATGGGCGTGGACCACGCCGGTGGCCCGGAGCTGGATCCAGCGCACCTCGTTCTGGACCTGCACCCGGTAGCGCAAGGCCAGGGATTCCGTGTTGGTGGCGGTGGCCTCCAGGTCCTGGAAGTTTGACGGGGTGGCGGCCGCCATGTATGCCTCGCGCAGCGCCTGCCGCACCCGCGGCAGATCGTTGGGATGGACATAGGTCAGATGGGCGCGCGGGTTGTCCATTTGTGCCTCGGCGCTCACCCCCAGCAGGGCCAGGATGGGCTTGCTGACAAAGTGGAAGTGTGGCGTGCCGTCTTTTTGCATGCTCATCTGGAACACGGCGCAGGGCAGGGCATCGCTGATGTCCAGCATGCGCTGGCTGGCCGCCTGGACCACCTCGTTCATCTGGCGCAGTTCGGCATCGCTTTGGCGGCGCTGCTGGGCCAGGTGGCGGCGCGCCAGGCTGCGGCGTGACACGGCGTAGTAGCCCAGCAAGGTGCACAACAGCACCGCGCCACCCGCCAGGGCGGGGGCCAGCAAGGCGGCCCACAGGTTGCGGTCTTCCAGCAGCAGCAGTTGCCAGGGGCCGTCGCGGTTGTCCCAGTCCAGCGTGCGCCAGGCCACGGTGGTGCGGTGGTCCGGCCAACGCATATGGCTGCCGTCCAGACTGAACGGCAGCGGGGCCAGCACGGCTTTGCCGAACTGGCCGTCTGCGGCGGCCCGGGGCAGGGGGGAGGGAATGACGCCGGGCAGTGTCTGCATGCGCCAACCGGGCTGGTTGCTGGCAAACACCACGCCTTGCGGCGACACCACCAGGGCCGGGGCTGCGCGCTGCGCCAGCACCATGTCCAGGGTGTCGGCACTGGTCTGCACCACATAGACCCCGCTGGGCGGTTTGCTGGCATCCGTGCTGGTACGCACCGGGGCGGCATACACCAGGCGGCGTTGCTGGCCACTGGCATCGGTGGTGGGGTAGAGCACCGGCTGGCCCAGCAGGGCCCGCTGGAAGTAGGGCTGCCGGGCCTGTTCGCTGCCCAGCAGGGGCGAGGCGCCGTCCAGATTCAGCTCCGACAGCACCGACCCTTTGGCGTTGAGCACCAACACATCTTGCGTGCCGGGGGCCAGCAGCAGGGTGGAGAAGTCGGTATAGACCTGGCCATAGTCGCCCGAGATGTTGCCGATCAGCACCTGCTTCACGTCGAAGCTCACCGCGGCCATCAAGGTGGCAGTGGCCATGGTGCTGCTTTGGGTGCTGGCCTGGTGGATCTTGTCGGCCAGGTTGCTGGCATCGGTTTGCAGATCGGCGTCGGCGCGGGTGCTGTTCCAGTGCCATTGCGCCGTTGCCACCACCGCGCCAAGCGCTACCGCCACCGCAATGGCCACACTGTCCGCCCGCCGTTGCCGTACCTTGCTGCGGCCCTTGTACAGGGCTTCGGTCACGGGTGTCAGGCTGGAAACGGGTGGAGATGCATCCATGGCGTTTGGGGTGTGGTGCTGTATCTTTTGGTAACCAGTGTATGCATTTCGGCCGATTCGGGGGACTTTCTCCAGAATTAGATTTTTATGAAAAAAAAGGCTCTTGCGCTTATTGAATAAGCATGAGCAGCTACTTTATATATAGCAACTATTTAGCCAGGGTGCGGGTGGCTTCCGCCGGAAATTCATAGGCGATGCGCATCACCAGATCCTGTGGGTAGTTGCCAAAACGGCGGCCAAACAGGTTGATGCCGCCCTGGTGGCGCGCGTCGTCCTTGATGCCGATGCGCACCTTGATGTGGTTGGAGCCGCCCAGGTTGAGCTGCTCCAGCGTGATGGGCAGCAGGGCCATGCCGTCGATCATCGAGCCCTGGGCGGTGACGCTCCAGCGTTTCAGCAAGCCGTAGGTGGTCTGGTCCTCGTGCCACCAGCTGGGCGTGAGCAGGCCGGGTGTGCCGCCCATGTCGCCCGGGCTGGTCCAGGTGCCCACGTCGCAGCCGTTGATCCACAGGGTGATGTCGGACGGCCATTCCAGGTTGTACTGGGGTGCTTCGGAGCAGATCTCCATCGACAGCTCGATCGAGCGGGCCACCGCGCCAAACGGCAGGTTGTTGGGAAACGCGTACTCCACATAGCCCTTGCCGAACCACAGCAGCTGGGCGTGCAGGTGCTCGGGCTCGAAGAACGAGCGGGCATCGTCGAGCAGGCCGATGATCTTGGTCTCGCTGGCCAGGCCGCAGGTGGGGCGGGCCTCCACATGCCGGTAGCTGCCGATGGGCATGCTGACGGTGACCACGTCCGGGGCCACTTCGGCGGCCGCACCGGGCAGCTGGAACACCAGCTCGTCGTAGCGCTTGGCGCACAGCTTTTGCGTGCCGCGGGTGCCGGGCTCTACCTCTACCTTGATCAGGCCCACGGCCTGCAGCTGGTTCAGGTTGAAGCTGACGGTGGAGTGCGGCATGTTCATCGCCTCGGCAATTTCGCTCACGTTCATCACGTTGTGCGTCAACAGGCTGAGGATGATTTGCCGCGTCTCGGAGGCCAGCGCCTTGGCAATCGGCAGCGTGGCCTCGCCTTCCACGATGAGCACCCGCTTGCTGGTGAATTTGGGTTTGTTGTTCATTGCTTAATCACCATTTAAGTTGCGATTCTAGTGGGGGACCGTGCGGCACACAGCGCGATTCTGCGCGCCAGAAGGGGCGATTCCCTGGTGAAAACACCTAGATGTATTCATCGCAATAAAACTTGTTAGTTACGGTAATTATGGGTAAATTCCAGCACTTGTTACAACCAACCAGGAAACAGTTCATGGAGTACCCCCGCCCCCAGTTGCGCCGCGCGCAGTGGCAAAGTCTGGACGGAGACTGGCAATTTGCCTTCGACGATGCCGCCCGCTGGGCGCTGCCCGCCGACGTGGCCTTTGACCGCCGCATCACCGTGCCCTACGCCCCCGAGTCGCAGCGCAGTGGCATTGCCGACACCGGTTTCCACCCGCGCTGCTGGTACCACCGCACGGTGACAATTGAGAATTTGGCCGCCGCCCCCAGCGCCTCCCAGCGCGTGCTGCTGCACTTTGGCGCGGTGGACTACGCGGCCACGGTGTGGGTCAACGGCCAGCAGGTCGGTACCCACCGGGGTGGGCATGCGCCGTTCCAGCTGGACATCAGCGCCTACGTGACCGGCAGCAGCTTCACCCTGGCCCTGCTGGCCGAGGACGACCCGCACGACATGCACAAGCCCCGCGGCAAGCAGGACTGGCAGCCCGAGCCGCACAACATCTGGTACCCGCGCACCAGCGGCATCTGGCGCAGCGTGTGGCTGGAAGTGGTGCAGAGCAGCCATCTGGCCGGTCTGCGCTGGACGGCGGACGTGGCGCAATGGCAGATCCGGCTGGATGCGGCGGTCCATCAGCCGCAGCCCGGCCAGCGCCTGCAAGTGCAGTTATCGCTGGATGGCACCGAGCTGTCGAACGACACCTATGCGGTGCAAGACGGCCAGGTGCGCCGCAGCATCCACCTGCCCGACCCCGGCATCGACTCGGCCCGCGACCCCCTGTGCTGGAGCCCCGAGCACCCGCAGCTCATCGATGCCACGCTCACCCTGCTGGATGCCGATGGCACCGTGCTGGACCGGGTGGATAGCTACACCGCCCTGCGCGATGTGAAGCTGGATGCCGCCAACTTCATGCTCAACAACCGCAGCTACCCCCTGCGCATGGTGCTCGACCAGGGCTACTGGCCCGCCTCGCTGATGACGGCCACCAGCGCCGAGCTGCGCGCCGATGTGGAACTGATCAAGCGTCTGGGCTTCAACGGCGCGCGCAAACACCAAAAAAGCGAAGACCCGCGCTGGCTGTACTGGTGCGACGTGCTGGGCCTGTGCGTGTGGGCCGAAATGCCCTCGGCTTATGGCTTCTCAGCCGAGACGGTGGACCGCGTAGCCGACGAATGGAAGGCCCTGGTGCAGCGCGACCTGTCCCACCCCTGCGTGGTGGCCTGGGTGCCGATCAACGAATCCTGGGGCGTGCCCGAGCTGCCCCACGACCCGCGCCAGGTGAACTTTGTGCAGGCGCTGTACCACCTGACCAAGGCGCTGGACGGCAGCCGCCCGGTGATAGGCAACGACGGCTGGGAAATGCCCTGCGGCGACATCCTGGCCATCCACGACTACAGCAACGACCCCGCGCTGTTCCGCCAGCGCTACGGCAGCGCCGAGGCCATTGCCCACACGCTGCAGCACTCGCGCCACGCCCGCCGCATGCTGGTGCTGCCTGGCTTTGACACCACCAACCGCCCGGCCATGCTGACCGAGTTTGGCGGCATTGCCATGGTGCCCGGCAAGCCCGACGGCACCGCCGCCTGGGGCTACACCTCTGCCCGCAACCCGGAGGAGCTGCTGCAACAGTATGGCGAGCTGCTGGCCAGCGTGCACGACTGTGGCAACCTGGCGGGCTTTTGCTACACCCAGTTGACCGACACCTTTCTGGAGCAAAACGGCCTGCTCACCGAAGACCGCCAGCCCAAAGCCGACCTGGCCACCCTGGCCGCCCACACCCGAGGTGCTGCCGTGGCGCAGCGCATCGCCCCCGATAACCCGCTGGGCTACCTGCCCAGCTGGTTAGCCAAGACGCGCACTGCTTCTTGAAACTTCACCCCTAAGAACAATCGGAGACAACACATGACCCCTTCCTTCAACCGCCGCACCGGCCTGGCCGCGGTCGCCCTGGCCGTGGCCAGCTTTAGCGCGCCCAGCTGGGCCGCCACCGACATCAAGCTCTGGACCCTGCTCAGCGGCGGCGATGGTGCCCGGCTGGCCACGCTGGTCGATGGCTTCAACGCCAGCCAGTCCGACTACAAGGTGGAAACCACCACCCTGCCCTGGGGCGTGCCCTTCTACACCAAGGTGCGCACGGCTTCGGCGGTGGGCGCGGGGCCGGACCTGATCAACCTGCATTTGTCGCGCATGGGCGACTTTGGCCCGTCGGGCGCGCTGCGGGCCTTGGCCCCGGCCGAGCTGGCCGCTGCCGGCATTGTGGGCACCGACTACGCCGAGCGCCAGTGGCAAAAAGGCCAGTACAACGGCCAGACCTACGCCATCCCGCTGGACACCCACGCCCTGGTGCTCTACTACAACAAAACCCTGGTCGCCAAGGCCGGGTTGGCCGATGCCGCAGGCAACCTCAAACCCATCGAAGGCATTGCCGCACTCACCGATGCCTTCCGCGCCGTGAAAGAGAAAACCGGCAGCGACGCGTTCGCCATGGAGAGCAATACCAACTCTTACATGGGCTACCGCCTGTGGCTGTCGATGCTGGCACAGCGCGGCGGCAAGATGCTGGACAACGGCAAACTGGCCTACGGCGAGGCGGGGGTGGATTCCATGAAGGTCATCACCGACTGGTTCAGCAAGGGCTACGCCGCCAAGAACCTGGACTACCCCGCGGCCAACGCCCAATTCTTCAGCGGCAAGGCGGCCTTCATGCTCAACGGCGTGTGGGAAGTGCCCAGCATGGTAGACCTGAGCGCCAGCAAGAAGCTGCCGTTTGAATACGGCATCGTGCCCCTGCCCAAGCTGTACGCCAACCAGAGCGTATGGGGCGATTCGCACGCCTTTGCGGTGCCGGACAACAAGGGCAAGCCGATCGCGCCCGAGCGCCTCAAAGGTGCGCTGAAGTTTGTGGACTACGTGGGTCGGCACTCCATCACCTGGGCCGGTGGCGGCCATATCCCCGCGTTCACCGCCGTGGCCGAATCCGATGCGCTCAAGGCCATGAAGCCCAACAACGAGTTCTCCGGCGTGGTGGCCAAGAACATCGTCTTCAGCCCCGAAGGCTGGTACGGTGGTGCCGCAGGCCCGATGGAGGCCAGCGCCGCCAAGTTCTTCCCGGCGGCCATGACCGGCCAGTTGCCCGTAGACAAAGCGCTGGGCATGTTCGATGCCGAAGCCAAGAAGCTGTTGGCATCGCCCCGCCCCGCAAAGTAAGTCACTAGCCAGCAGCCCTGCGCGGTGCGGGGCTGCGCCACCCACGAAAGTTCCCATGCGGCCCGCTCCCAAGCTCCCTCGCATCCCGCTGCACGCAGCGGCCATGCTGGCCCCGTTCGCCCTGGCCTACGGCCTGTTTTTTCTGTGGCCTGCGGTGCAGACCCTGCTGCTGAGCTTTACCCAGAGCAGCACCACCGCCACCATCGGCTTTGTTGGCTTGGCCAACTACATCGAGCTGCTTGGCGATGCCGACTTCTGGTCGTCGCTGCTGCAAACCCTGTACTTTTGCCTGCTCACCGTGCTGCCGCTCACCGCCATGGGCCTGGTGGCCGCGCTGCTGGTGGAGCGCATGGACCGGGGCAAGTCGCTGGTGCAAGCCGCCTTTTTTCTGCCCTATGTGCTGCCGGTGGGCGTGATGACGCTGATCGCCGGGTGGATGCTGCACCCCAACTTTGGCGTGATCAACTACGTGTTTGAAAGCCAGAACGCCTGGCTCAGCGACCCGGTGTGGGCCATGCCCATGGTGGGTATCGCCACGCTGTGGTGGACGGTGGGCTTCAACATGCTGTTCTTCATGGCCGGGCTGCGCAACATCCCCAGCGACATCTACGAGGCCGCCGGGCTGGACGGTGCACGGGGTTTCAACCTGTTCCGCTTTATTACCTGGCCGCAGCTGATGCCGGTGACCATCATGGTGGTGCTGCTGCAGTTGATTGGCTCGCTCAAGGTGTTCAGCCAGCCCTACATCATGACCGGCGGCGGGCCGTTCAACTCCACCCGCGTGGTGCTGCACTACATGTACGAGACCGGCTTTGTGAACGACAACGCGGGCTACGCATCGGCTATCGCGGTGGTGTTCATGGTGGTGGTGTTGCTGGTGTCGCTGGTGCAAAACTGGTTGTTGCGGGGTCGCCATGCCAATTAAATCAAGAATGGAAAGCGAGAGCCGCTTCGCCGACTGGGGCTGGGCCACGGCCGCCTTGCTGCTCACCGCCGTGCTGGCCGCCCTGTGGATGGCGCCGCTGCTGTGGGCGCTGAGCACCTCGCTGCGCCCCGAAGAAGAAACCGTGCTGCAGCCCATGCGCTGGCTGCCGCAAGACTGGACGCTGGGGGCCTTCACCAAGGTGCTGTCGGTGGGCAACCTGCCGACCTGGATGTTCAACAGCATCATTACCTCGGTGGCGGTCACGGTGCTGACCGTGGCCATCAGCGTGCTGGCGGCCTATGCGTTTTCGCAGCTCAAGTTCCGGGGCCGCGACGGCTTTTTCCTGCTGGCCATGGTGGGCGTGATGTTTCCGTTCGAGGCACTGCTGATCCCGCTGTTTCGGCTGATGCACCAGCTGGGCGCGATCGACACGCTGGCCGGTATCGTGCTGCCGCAGATCGTCTCGCCCATGGCCATCTATGTGTTCCGCGGCTTCTTCGATGCCATCCCGCGCGACTTCCGCGAGTCGGCCATGATGGAAGGTGCCAGCGAGTGGCAGGTGCTGTGGCACATCTTTGTGCCCATCAGCAAAAACATTCTGTGGGCCATGGCCATCATCGTGTTCATCGGCGCATGGAACAACTTTTTGTGGCCCTTCATCGTCATCACCTCGCCGCACATGATGACGGTGCCGGTGGGTCTGACGCAGATCCAGGATGCCTTCGGCGTGCGCTACGCCCAGACCATGGCGGCGGCGCTCTTGGGCGGTGCGCCGGTGGCGATTGCCTACCTGCTGTTCCAGCGGCGGGTGACGCACGGGTTTCTGGCGGCCACCGGTCTTAAATAAATTCAAACAATCCATCATGTCTTTTCTGCAACTCCGCGGTGTTGAAAAATTCTTTGGCGAGCACCGCGCCATCAAAGGTATCAATCTCGATATCAACAAGAACGAGTTCATCGTTTTCGTCGGCCCCTCCGGCTGCGGCAAGTCCACCCTGCTGCGCATGATTGCCGGGCTGGAAACCACCGACGGCGGCACCCTGCATGTCGACGGACGGGACATCACCCACCTGCCGTCCTCCCAGCGCGAGCTGGCCATGGTGTTCCAGAGCTACGCCCTGTACCCGCACATGACGGTGTTCGACAACATGTCCTTCGCCCTCAAGCTGGCCAAGGTGGCCCCGGACGAGATCAAGAAAAAGGTCGAGGCCGCCGCCGACAAGCTCAACCTCACCGCCTACCTCAAGCGCACCCCCAAAGAGCTCTCCGGCGGCCAGCGCCAGCGTGTGGCCATTGGCCGCGCCATCGTGCGGGCACCCAAGATCTTCTTGTTCGACGAACCCCTGTCCAACCTGGATGCCGCCCTGCGTGGCCAGACCCGTGTCGAAATCCACAAGCTGCACCGCGCCCTGGGTGTGACCACCATCTACGTGACCCACGACCAGGTGGAAGCCATGACCCTGGCCGACCGCGTGGTGGTGCTGCGCGACGGTGCCATCGAGCAAGTCGGCGCACCGCTGGAGCTGTACGACAAGCCCGCCAACCAGTTCGTGGCGCAGTTCATCGGCATGCCGTCGATGAACATCGTCAAGGCCGCCCAGCTGTCGCAGTTCGGCGCGCTGGCGGGCCAGGCCGCAGGCCGCGTGCCCAAGGACGGCCTGATCGGCGTGCGCCCCGAAGGCGTGAAGGTTCTGCCCGTGGGCAGTGCCGGTGTGCCCGGCAAGGTGGAGCTGATCGAAGCCCTGGGGGCCGACACCCTGATCCACGTGGACGTGATGGGCACGCAGATGATCTCCCGCCAGGCCGAGCGCACCAACCTGCAGATCGGCGACCCGGTCACGCTGGAGTTCGACCTGAACACCCTGCATTGCTTTGACAGCGCGGGCCGCACGGTCGCTTTAGGTTAAATATGGCCTTTACGCTTACTGGATAAGCGTAAGCAGCTACTTAAATGGTAGCAATCTGCATCAGCGCAGGCGACAGGCCCGTCCACGCGCCCGCCAGTTGGACTTGGCCAGGCGTGCCACTACGCCATTGCTGCGCCTGCCGGGCACCGGCCAGCACGCTGTCGACCACCGGCACGGGCACGGCGTGCTGGATCTGCGCGGCCATGCCCGCCAAACCGGCGCCACCCAAAATCACGGCCTGCACGCCGGGCTGGGCGGCGGCCTCTGCGCAGGCGGCGGCCAGCAGGGTGCGGGCGGCGGCGGGGTCGGCGGCCAACTCGGCCCCGGTGGCCTGCACGGTGTGGATGTGGGCCAGACGGTCGCCATAGCCCAGGCTGTGGGCCAGGCGTTGCAGCATGGGCTTCCAGGCGACACCGCCGGTGACGATGGCGAAGCGGCCATGCTGGGCAGCTTCAAAAAATGCGGCTTCGGCCAGGCCGGTGACCGGCACCGGGCTGCATTCGCGCAGGGCCAGCAGGCCGGGGTCGCCGAAGCAGCCGATCAGGACGGCGTCCGGCATGGGGCCGCCGTCGGCGATCCATGCGGCCCAGGCATCCAGCGTGGCGTGCCCGGCGATGGCGTAGCTGGCCTCGCTGGAGATGTAGCGCGCACCAAAGCGCGCCGTGGCCATGTGCACCGCCACGTCGGGGCCGCTGGCCTGCAGGATGTGGGTGCGCAACAGCCCGGTAACGCTGTCGCTGGTGTTGGGGTTGATGACCAGCAGATGGCGCATGGGGGGTCAGGCGGCGTGGCCGAAGAGTTCGATCAGGTCGGGGGAATGGGTGGCTACGGTACCGAACTGCACTTGTGCTTCCAGGTGCTCCAGGTGCTCGCGCATCAAGCGGGTGGCGGCATCGACATCGCGCAGACGGATGGCATCCAGCACCGAGCGGTGTTCCTGGCAGCCACAGGTTCCGGCGCGGCTGCCAGGCAGGTCCACCGGGCCCCAGGTCATCAGGATCAGCGAAGTGCGCGACACCAGTTCGCGCAGGATGCGGCCCAGGGTCTGCTGCCCGGCGCGCTCGGCAATGGTCAGGTGGAAGTCGCCCGACATGCGGATGGCGTGGCGCACGTCGCCCCTGGCGCGGGCCGCCTCTTCCTCGGCGATGAAGTGCGACAAGATGGCAATGTCGGCCGGGGTGGCGACGGCCATAAAGCGCTCCAGCAGCGGCGGCTCCACCAGGCGACGGGCCTCGAAGACCTCACGCGCCTCTTGCTCGGTGGGCTGGGCCACGCAGGCACCGCGATTGGGCACCATGGTGACGATCTGTTCGTTGGCCAGGCGCACCAGCACCGGGCGGATGCGGGTGCGCGACACGCCAAAAGCGGTGCCAAGTTTGTCTTCCACCAGCTTGGTGCCAGGCTGGAGCCGGTGGTCCAGGATGGCGGAGACGATGCGCTCGTAAATGTCGCTGTCGCTGAGCGCGGGAACGGGGGCGGTGGACACTATGGGCGGCCTTTTGATTTCTGACCCAAGAGCTTAACCAACAAAAGCGTGATACCCATCACGATAAACGACACCACAGTGGTCACCGTGCCGATGGCGTAGATCGACGGTGTGGTGACGGTGGTGGTCAGGCCCTGCAGCTCCAGCGGCAGGGTGTTGACGTCGCCAATCGCCTGCGAGGTGCGGGCAATTTCGTCCCAGCTCAGGGTGAAACCGAACATGCCGATGCCCACCACCGAGGGCGCAATCAGCGGGAGCACCACGTGCTTGAAGCTCTGCCAGGGCGTGGCGCCCAGGTCGCGGGCGGCTTCCTCGTAGGCCGGGTTGAAGCGGTTGAAGATGGCAAACATGATCAGCAGGCCAAACGGCAGCGTCCAGGTGAGGTGCGCGCCCAGGGCCGAGGTGAACAGGCCCAGGGCGGTGCCGTATTCGTCCAGGATGTCCTGCATGCCCAAAACCTCCAGCGCCCATTTGATGCCACCGTCGAGCAGGCGAAACTCCAGGCCTATGCCCAGCGACACGATGATGGACGGCATGATCAGGCTGGCAATCACGATGAAAAACAGCGCATTGCCCCCCGCCAGCTTCTTGCGAAACGCCAGGCCGGCCAGCACCGAAAACACCACCGTACAGGCCATCACCGCCAGGCCCAGGGCCAGCGAGCGGCGCAGGGCCGCGCCAATGTCCACCACGCCCAGGCCTTCGGCCAGCTTGGCAAACCAGTGCAGCGACAGGCCGCGCAGCGGAAAGGTCAAACCGCCCTCAGGGCCCTGGAAGCTGAGGATGAAGATGACGAACATCGGGCCGTACATGAACAGCACGAACAGGGCGAAAACAATCGCCAAAGGCACAAAACCGGGTGCGCGTTTCATCTCACAACTCCTTACGGATATCGACCAGCCGGGTCAGCGCCCAGATGATCATCAGCACGATGGCCAGGAGGATCACCGCGTTGGCGGCGGCCAGGGGGAATTGCAGGTACGAGGTTTGCACCTGGATGATCTTGCCAATAGACGCGATCTGTTGGCCGCCCATCACGCCCACGGTGACGAAGTCGCCCATGACGATGGTGATGACGAAGATGGAACCGATGATGATGCCGGTGCGCGACAGCGGCACGATCACGTTCCACAGGGTTTGCCAGCCGCTGGCGCCGCTGTCGTTGGCGGCCTCCAGCAGGCTGCGGTCGATGCGCATCATGCTGTTGAAGATGGGCACGATCATGAACATGGTGTAGAGGTGCACAAAGGCCAGCGTGACCGAAAAGTCGGAGAACAACAGCCACTCGATCGGCTTGTCCACCAGCCCGGCCCCCACCAGCCCCTGGTTGACCAGCCCGTTGCGCCCCAGCAGCGGCACCCACGAGATCATGCGGATCACATTAGAAGTCCAGAACGGGATGGTGCACAGCACAAACAGCAGCGTCTGCGTGCCTTGGGACTGGATGTGGAAGGCCAGAAAGTACGACACCGCAAAGCCGATCACCAGCGTGATCAGCCAGACCATGAAGCAGAATTTGAAGGTGGACAGGTACGTCTTGAGGGTGACGCACATCTCCGTGGTGTTGCCGCAACCGTCAAAAATCGAGATGTAGTTTTTGAAGGTGAAACCGGGCAGCAGCTCGTACTCGTTGAAGTCCCAAAAGCTGACCATGAGGATCAGCGCCAGTGGTACCAAAAAGAACACCGCAAACACCGCTGTCAACGGCGTGGCCTGCCACCAGGCGGACAGGCTGCGGCCCGGCGCGGGGGTGGGCGAGGGGAGGGAGGCGGTGGGTGTGCTCATGGATGTTCTGTCTGGTTCCCTCCCCAGCCGGGGGAGGGCTAGGGTGGGGGCTTGCCGGTTAAAGGTTTACTATCAAATGGGTAGCTACTCACGCTTATGGAATGGGCGGTAAGGGCCTATTTCTTATAAATTGGGCCTGTGCCACTGTGCCCCCACCCCGGCCCTCCCCCGGAGGGGGAGGGAGGAATCACCGCCCGTCGCGAGCGAGACCTTTACGCAGCTACAAACTCATTCCACTTCTGGACCATGTAGTTGTTTTCGTCCATCAGTGCGTTCCAGCAGGCGATGCCGCCCATGCGGGCTTCGTAGCTGCCGCCGTCGCGGGTCGCGCCGGTCTTGGCCAGCAGGTCGCCGTTCGGGCCCTTGATGTCCTGGGTGGCGGGCTTGCCTTCCATCCAGTAGGCCCACTCGTAAGCTTCCATCTTGGACTTGGCGGTTTCCAGCACGGCGCTGTAGTAGCCCTGGCGGTTGAGGTAGGCACCGGCCCAGCCGTCGAGGAACCAGTTGATGAACTCGTAAGCACCGTCCAGGGTCTTGCCCTTCAAGGTAGCTGGCAGGCCGAAACCGGCAGCCCAGGCGCGGTACCCTTCCTTCAGCGGCTGGAAGGTGCAGGCGATGCCCTTGGTGCGCACGGCGGTGACGGCAGGCGACCACATCGACTGGATCACCACTTCGCCGGACGACATCAGGTTGACCGACTCATTGAAGTCTTTCCACAGTGCGCGGAACTGGCCTTGCTTCTTGGCTTCGATCAGGGTCTTGATGGTCAGGTCGATTTCCTTCTTGGTCATGTTGCCTTTGTCAGGGTATTTGTAGATACCCATGGCTTCGACCACCATCGCCGCGTCCATGATGCCGATGGAGGGGATGTTCAGAATTGCGGCCTTGCCTTTGAACTCGGGGTTCAGCAGCTCGGCCCAGGAGGTGATGGGGCGCTTGATCAGGTCGGGACGGATGCCCAGCGTGTCGGCGTTGTACACGGTGGGGATCAGCGACATGAACTGGGTGGGCGTCTTGGAGAACACCTTGGATTTCTCGCCTTCCAGGAAGATCACCTTCTTGGGCGCCGTGCCCTGGTCGCCCACGGCCTTGCCGTTGACCATGCCGGTGGTGAACAGGGTGGTGATCTTGTCGGCGTTCTTGATGCGCTTGACGTCAATGCCCTTGAGGTTGCCGGTGGGCACGATCTTCTTCAGCGAAAAGTATTCGGTGTCGATCAGGTCGAAGCTGTTGGGCGCGGTGACGGCGCGCTTGGTCACGTCGTCGGTGGTCACGGCCACGTACTGGATGGTGATGCCGGTGTCGGCCTTGAACTTTTCGGCAATCGCTTTGTCCTGGTTCACCGCGGTGCCCAGGTAGCGCAGCACGATGGGTTCAGCAGAGTGCACCGCCGGGAAGATGCCGGTGGCCAAAATGCCAGCCGTGCCCTTGAGCAGCGAGCGGCGCTGCATGGTGGCCTTCAAGGCATTGGTGGGTTCAGGAAGTACGTCGGACATGGTCAAAACTCCTAGGGTTGCGGGTAGAAAAATTAAGCGGCGACAGGAACAGATACGGGGCCGAGCGGGTGGGCGGCCTCGGGGGCCCAGGCCAGTTGCACAGCTTCGGCCACGCGGTAGGGGCGGGCGGCAAAGCGGGCTTCGGACACCATCACCGAGAACTCGGCGGTGGAACTGGCGGTCTGGGCCACGCCGGGTTTTTGCAGGCCCAGCAGCACATAGGTGCCCTGGTACTCCACATCGCTGACCACGGCGCGGATGTTGTCGGGGCCGTCGGCCACGGCGGCCTCTGGCGGGATGATTTGCATGTGGTCGGTGCGCACACCGATCTTGCCGCGTGGCGTGTCCAGCACGTTGTGGCCGCCCATGAAGCGCGCCACAAATTCGCTGGCCGGGCGGTTGTAGACCTCGTGCGGGCTACCCACCTGCTCGATCAACCCATGGTTCATCACCACCATGGTGTCGGCCAGGGCCATGGCTTCTTCTTGCGAGTGGGTGACGTGGATGAAGGTCAGGCCCAGCTCTTTCTGCCAGCGGCGCAGCTCGGCGCGCATCTGGATGCGCAAAAACGGGTCGAGGGCCGACAGGGGCTCATCGAGCAGCAGCACCTTGGGCTGGGTGATCAGCGCACGGGCCAGGGCCACGCGCTGCTGCTGGCCGCCCGACAGCTCGCTGGGCGTGCGGTCTGCCAGGTGGCCCATGGCCACCCGCTCCAGCAAATCCTTGGCCTTGGCATGCCGCTCGGCCTTGTCCATGCCCTTCATCTTCAGGCTGAAGGCCACGTTGTCGAGTGCGCTGAGGTGTGGAAACAGCGCAAAGCTCTGGAACATCATGGCCGTGCCGCGCTCGGCAGCAGGCAGGTCGGTGATGTTGCGGTTTTCCAGCAGGATGTCGCCGCTGGTAACCGACTCGTGTCCGGCCACCATGCGCAGCGTGGTGCTTTTGCCGCAGCCCGAGGGCCCCAGCAAACAACAGTAACTGCCGCTGGCGATGCGCAGGTTGATGGTGTCAACGGCCGGCTTGGACGACCCATAGCGCTTGGTCAGCGCAATGATTTCGATGGCCGAAGGTGCGGTAGTAGAAGTGGAAGGGGGGGTAGGAGCGGGCATACCCGTCCCCTATGCATAGGCCGTGCCAGCTCTGCGTACCGTGCGATTGTGAAATTGCGTACAAAACTGCACCGGGAATGTGCGCAATCTACCCCTGCACCGACAGAACGCGCAGGCTTGGTGCGCTAGCTACCGGCTATTTGCCGCAATCTGCCGCAAAGCCTGCTCAAACACCTCGGGCGGCTGGCCTCCAGAGATCAGATGCCGGTCGTTGATGATGATGGCGGGCACGGAATGGATGCCTTGGCTGGTATAAAACTCTTCGCGTTGGCGCACTTCCTCGGCAAATGCGCCGGATTCCAGAATCTCCCGCGCCCGCACCGGGTCCAGCCCCACCTGTTCGGCCACCTGCACCAGCAAGGCGTGGTCGCTGGGGTTTTGCCCCAGGGTGAAGTAGGCATCGAACAAGGCTTGTTTCAGGGCGTGCTGGTGGCCTTCGAGCTCGGCCCAGTGCAGCAGGCGGTGCGCGTCGAAGGTGTTGTAGATGCGGTTGCGCTGGCCCAGGTTGAAGGTAAAGCCCAGTTCCGCCCCGCGGGCGCGGATGTTTTCCTTGTTGGCCGCCGCCTGGGCCGGGGTGGAGCCGTATTTGCGCGCCAGGTGCTCGGTGGTGTCTTCGCCTTCCGGGGCCATGTGCGGATTCAGCTCGAATGGCTGGAAGTGCAGCGTGGTGGTGATGCTGTCTGCCACGCGCTCCAAAGCCTGTTCCAGCGACTTCAAACCCACCACACACCAGGGGCAGGACACGTCCGAGACGAAATCAATTTTGAGTTGGGTTGCCATATTTTTCCTGGTCTTGAAAAGCTGTGGATAGTTCCGGCATAACCGGACAGTTATCCACAGGGAACGCGGTGATTGAAAAGTTGTTCATTTTGGCGTGACACCAGAAAAGCAAGGTCACGCACACCTGGCAACATGGGATAAGCTGTTGATTTAAAAGAACAAAACAGGCTTACCCACAGAAGAGCCGCATGCTTACTACTACTACTATGTATTAATAGAACCATTAGAAGAATAGCCAAACACAAAGTCCGTTGGAAACGGGTGGATTTTGGGTCCGGCCGGTGCGTTCTTTGGCCCCTTTTCTCGGCTAACAGTTTTGCTCCAGAGAAAAGCCGCGGCATGTGTTCTGTATCCCCGAAGTCCGAGCTGGTGCACAGGGCACCCACGAAGGGGTGCTTATGTAAATTTTTTGTATAAAAGCAACAAATTAGTACAAACACTTAGTTTGGCTAAGTAACTAAATTTCTAAAGTTGCGGTGTCCGAAAGTGCTCCACAAACCGCATACAAAGCGAATTTTGTGAGTGAAAGAGGCAGGTGTTGCTACGTCCCTGTGTTTGCCTGCATGTCTGGAATGCAGGTTAAATATGTGTAAATTTGTAAATATCATGTAACTTACTTACATAAGCTACAAAGAAATTTACGGTGCGTTTACAAATGCCTTCCGGGGGCTGGCGTGCGGGCCGGCATTTTCAGGATCTCGTGGCTGGAAGATTTCTTCTGGCCAACCCCAAAACCAATGGAGTCCCAAGATGAAGTTCTTTAAATTGCGAGCCACCGTCGCCGCCGCATCGTTGTTGGCCGCTGGTGGCCATGCTTTTGCCCAGGCGGCAAACGACGTGCCTGTGGATCCCACGTTGGAGAAGCAGATCACCCAGGTGGTCAAGAAGGTCACCGATGCCACCGGCCTGGAGTTCACCGGCTACCTGCGCACCGGTTTCTATTCGGCAGCGAACGGCCAGGCCAAAGGTGGCTACTCGCTCGGTGGTGACCTGCAAAAGTACCGTCTGGGCAATGAAGGCGACAACTATTTCGAAGTCCTGATCGGCAAGAACTGGGACCTGGGTGGCGGCCTGAAGTGGGGCGTGCACTGGATGCCCAACTACTACAACGGCGATACTGGCACCCCCCAAATCTATTCCGATATCAAGGGGCTGGACTTTGCGCCCAACGTCAGCTTCTGGGCGGGTCAGCGCTTCCACCGCGTGCAAGACATCCATATCGTGGACAACTGGCTCATGCAAGACGGCGACAACTACGGTGCCGGTGCCGATGGCATCGACGTAGGCTTTGGCAAGTTGAACCTGGCGGTGTACAGCGACGGCAGCTCGGGCAACAGCAACAAAAGTACCAATAATGCGCGCCGCGCCAACTTCCAGTTGCGCGACATGCCGGTCAACCCTGGCGGCAAGCTGACCCTGACCGGCGGCGTGGTGAATGGCACCTTTGCCCAGGGCTCGAATGGTGGCGCATTGGGCCTGCTGCACAACCAAAGCGATTTCATAGTGCCGGGCATGAACAACTCCTTGTTCCTCCAGGGATCGACGGGCCACGCCAGCCTGAGCGGCCAGTTCTACAACCTGGACGACTCGGCGGGCGTAGCGGCCGCAGGTGCCAAGCAAAGCCGCGTCGTGGACGTGATCAACTGGCAAAACGGCCCGTTCGGTGGCCAGGCTTTGCTGGGTTACCAAACCCTCAAATTGGACAATTCGCCGACCCAGAAAGATCTGTCGTTTGGTGGACGTGTCTCTTACGGTGTGGCCAAGAACGTCAAGCTGCTGGGTGAACTGGGCCTAACCCAGCGCAAGATTGACGGCCAAGACAAGCAGCACCTGACCAAGGGCACGTTTGCCGTGGCTTTCTCGCCCAACACCGACTTCTGGACCCGTCCTGAGTTCCGCGTGTACGCGACCCGTGCCAACTGGAACGATGCAGCTGCGGCGGCCAACAGCTCCTCGTTTGGTGCCAATGGCCGCACCAAAGCCACCACGGTGGGTGTGCAAGTCGAAGCCTGGTGGTAAGCCCTTAGTTTTTGCGAGGAACTGAGTTTTGCCCGTGCCGGTGCCGTTATCTCCAACGGTACCGGCACGGGCTTTTTGTTTTTGAAATGGAAGCTATGAGAAATCCCCACCCATGGATCACCACGGCGGTTTGCGCTGCCAGCCTGCTGCTTGTACCCACGGCCCACGCAGGCCTGTTCGATGGACTGTTTGGCACCAGCAAGGCGGGCGATGCCAGCCAGCGGACCAGCTGGGAGATCCACGACTTTTCCAGCGTCCAGCTGGCACCGCGCGAGGCCGGGACAGCCGACAACCGGCATCCGGCGTTGATTGCGGCCCGCACGCTGGAACAGCTGCTGTCCTCGGTGCGCACCACCGTCGGCAAGGTATCCCAGCCGCTCATGACGCCCTACGAGGCCGAGCAGGTGTCTGAACCCTTGGCGCAGGCCCTGGCCAGCGCTACACCGGGCCAGGATGTGCTGCTGCTGAGCAGCGAGCGGCGCGTCAAGAACTCCATCGAACCGCCCATGGCCGTGACCGCCCGCGTGTTCGTCAATGCCGATGGCCTGCAACTGGTGGTGCGCGATGCGCGTTTTGATTTTTACGACAAGTGGCGTGGCACGGGTATCACGCCCAGTTTTGGCTACGGCTCGCGCAGTACGGCGGGCTCGGCGCAATTGCAGAGTAATCTGGGCACCAACCCCCGGGCCGACTGGCTGGCGTTTCCGCTGACGGCCGCCATGGCCCCTGCGCTGGTGCCTGCCCCTGTGCCGACACCCGCCCGCGCCAGTGTGGCTGCTCCGCTACCTGTGCAGCGTGATGCCGCCTTCTATGACGCCCAGGAACTGCGCCTGCAAAAACTGAAAAGCCTGCGTGAAAAAGACCTGATCACCGACCAGGAGTACCAGCAGAAGCGCCAGGAGATCCTGAAAGATATGTGACTGGTTCGCCCGGCCGGGTGGCAATTTCCAGCTGCGTGAGGTAGCGCATGGCGTGCCCGTTGCTGCTGCCGCACATGTCCCGTGCGGGCTGTAGCTGGCCGCACACCGCCGGGCGCTCGGGCTGGCCAAAAATGCGGCACAGGTTGGCCGCGTCAAGCTGCACGCAGCGCACCCCGGCGGGCTTGCTGATGCCGTCCACCACCGGCATGCCGGGGATGGGCGAGCTGATGCTGGGGGCAATGCAGCAGGCGCCGCAGCCTAGTCTGCATTCCATGGGTTTACTATGGTTTTAGTAGCTGCTCATGCTGATGGAATGAGCATGAGAGGCCGATTAGGCTTGAAACTTGCGGGCAGCCCACAGGACTTGTTCCACCACCGCCTGCACACTGGCGCGGTGGGCGTCCTGCTTCAGGTTGCCGTCTTCGGCAAACGCGTCGAACGCCCGGCCCAGTGCGAATTGCTTCGGCGCCACCCAGCATTGCATATTGGCCATCAGTGGCGACAGGTGCGTCAACGAGCGCAAACCCCCCAGCCCGCCGGGCGAGGCACTCAGCAGGCCCACTACCTTGCCGGTGAAGGAGCGGAAACCGTCTTTCCACACCGGGTCGGTCTTGATGGGGCTGGAAGCCCAGTCGATGGTGTTTTTCAGCAGCGCGGGGTAGCTGCCGTTGTACTCGGGCGCGCAGATCAGCCAGGCCGGGTGCGCAAACATGATTTCCTTCAGGCGCAGCACGTCGGCGGGCGTGCCCTCGGCCTCCAGGTCGGCGTTGTACATGGGGATGTCAAAGTCGGCCAGCTCGATGTGCGTCACCTCGGCTCCGGCCGCCGTGGCGATGCGGGCGGTGGCGTGGGCCAGTTGGCGGTTGTACGACTGTTTGCGGGTGCTGCCCGCGAAGAGGAGTGTTTTCATACCGCAGATTGCACCATAGTTCGGGCCAAACCTTGTAACGCCGGGCTGACCTGCGGGTGCTCGGCCAGCAGCGACCAGAACTGCCGGGCCGCAGCCATGGCGTTAGCGTTGGCCCAAAAGCCATCGGTGGCAAACGCGGCGTAGTCCAGGGCGCCGGTCTGGGCATCGGGCTGGTAGCGCATCGGCAGCATGTCGTAGACCGGGGCCAGGGTGAAACGGCCCTTGGCCATGTCTTTCAGGCTGTCGCCCTGGGCAAACAGGCCCAGGTTGTCCGCCTGCATGTCGGTATTGCCCACCAGACGGCCAAATTGCAGCCGGAACAGTGCCTGCAGCGCATCGTCTGCCGATAGCCGCCCTTGCCGCGCCAGGGCATCGCAGGTGGCCGCCCAGTGCTGGTAGCCACCGGGTACAAAAGCCGCATGCGCTGCCCCCACCGGCACCACATGCTGGCGGCCCGCGCTGCCGATGCGGTCAAACCGCTGGCTGACCAAATAGGTGCGGGTGTGGCTGTGCACCACCTCGCACACCGCCACCTGCTGGCCGTAGCTTTGCAGTACCTGCAGGCACAGGGCTTCGGCGTGCAGCAGGTTGTGCCAGCGCTCGCCAAACGGCGTGCCGTGCGGGGGCGAGAACTTCACCACTACCGGCGTGCCCAGGTGGTTGGTGGCCAAAAATTTGGGTTGATCGCCCCCGATCGACGAGCCCGCAGGCAGGGTGTGGGCAATGTTCTGGGCCAGCGTGTCCAGCGCCGGGCCCAGTTCGGGTCCGGGTGGGGGCAGGGCAGGCAAAGCGGTGGCTGCGTGCAGGTGCCCCAGCACCAGGGCTCCTGGCGCGTCGTGCAGGTGCAAGGCGGCGGTCAGCGTGGCCTGCAGGTCCCACTGGTCGGGGTTGCCGGGCACGCCATGGCCCGCCAGGCTCTGCGCCAGCAGGCGACCTAAAAAGCCCTGTGCCTGCAGTGGCGACAAGTACCACGGCAAGCCGGTGGTGGACAGCACATCCAGCCCGGGTGCTTCGATGTGGATGTGGTCCCGGGCCAGCAGGCTCACATGCCCCAAGGGTTGGGCCCGGCCTGCGCTGTCCACCCGCCACAGCGGTTGTTGTGCGGCACCGCCTGCAATCGGCTGGGGCAGGGCATAACGGGCGCTTTTGCCTTGGCCCAGGGTGAGCACCTGGCCCGGCAGCTGGGCCAGCAGGCGCGACACCGTGGACTGGCTTTTGCCCAGGGCCTGTTGGAGTTCCGCAGAGCGCGCCGCGCCGTGGCTTTGCAAATGCGATAGAAGTGCGTCGGTATCAGCTGACATGGTGCATAGAAAAAATACTGTTAATTTTGTATTAAATCAATAAGTTATATGCATTTTAGCTGATAAGTGAATAGTATTTGATTGGTTAAATGGGTTGGTCGCGCCCTGCACGATACCCCTTGGGTGTTTGCCCGTACTGGGCCCGAAAACTGTGGATGAAGTAGCTGGGGTTGGCGTAGCCACAGGCCCAGGCCACCTCCTTGATGGCCAACGCGCTCTCGGCCAGCAGGCGGGCGGCGCGGGCCATGCGCATGCGGTTGATGTAGGCCACCAGGGCTTCCTGCGTCTGCTGGCGGAACAGGTGCGACAGGTAGTCTGCGGTGCAGCCGCACTGCTGGGCCAGGCCGCGCACGCTCAAATCGGCATCGCCCAGCTGGTTTTGCACCAGCACCCGCACCTTGGTGACCCAGGCGGATTCGGGGGCGGTGTGCGGATCGATATCGGCCAGCGCGCGCAGCACACCGGCGGTGGCGGCGGCCACCAGGGCGCGTACCTGTAGCGTGGCCCATTCGGCCTGGTGGCTTTGGCCCAGCCGGGCCGCGTCGGCCAGCCAGTCGTGGATGTGGCGGGCCTGCGGGTGCTGGCGCATCTCCAGGTGGCGGATGCCGGGGCGACCGGCCTGGGTTTCGTGCGCCAGATGGCAGGTGAGGGCGTGCGCCTCGGCGTAGACCACCAGGTTGGCAAACGGCTGGCCCGGCGCGGCGCGCACCTGCTCGGCATGCAGCAGCTGCGGCGGCATCAGCAGGGCCTCGCCGGGGCCCAGGGTCAGCGTGCCGTGGGGCAGGCGAAAGTCGGTCCAGCCGCCGGTTTGCAAAAACAGCTCGGGGCCGACATGGAAGTGGCCTTCGCCGCGTTCCACCCGGGCGCCGCCGGGCAGGTGCACCACCAGGCTGCCCGCCATGGCGCGCCCTAGGAAATCGCCCAGGTGCTGGCGCATGGCCACCGCATCCTGGCGGGCGGATGGGGCCTGGGGGGCGCTGCAGAAAGTGGATGCGAGCGATCCAGGATTTTTGCTATTCATTGCGGATTATTGACAGCAATCGGGCTGGTCGGTGGGGGATGGCAGGCTTAGAGTCTAGGCCACACAACCCCCAACCCCTGTTCAGGAGCCTCCTAGTGAAAACCCGTATTTCTGTTATTGTCTGGAACGAATTCCGCCACGAACGTGAAAATGCCGCCGTGGGTGCCATCTATCCCGAAGGCCTGCACGCCACCATTGCCAACGCCCTGGCCGCCACCCCCGGCCTGAACCCCGGCGCCTTGCCGCTGGACATCAGCCTCGCCGCGCTGGACGACCCCGAGCACGGCCTGAGCGAAGCCCGCCTGGCCAGCTGCGACGTGCTGATCTGGTGGGGCCACAAGGTGCACAACCTGGTGGAGGACGCGGTGGTCGACCGGGTGCAAAAGCGGGTGCTCGAGGGCATGGGCCTGATCGTGCTGCACTCCGGCCATTTCAGCAAAATCTTCCGCCGCATGATGGGCACCAACTGCTCGCTGAAATGGCGCGAGGCGCACGAAAAAGAGCGCCTGTGGGTGGTCGAGCCTTCGCACCCCATCGCCGCCGGTCTGGGCGAGTATTTCGAGCTGCCCAACGAAGAGATGTACGGCGAGCGCTTCGACATTCCACAGCCCGACAGCACGGTGTTCATCTCGTGGTTCGAGGGCGGCGAGGTGTTCCGCTCCGGCTGCTGCTGGGAGCGCGGCCATGGCCGTATCTTCTACTTCCGCCCGGGCCACGAGGCCTATCCCACCTACTTTGATAAAAACGTGCAGCGCGTGATTGCCAACGCCGTGCAGTGGGCGGCACCCCGCGTCAACATTGTGGACGTGTGCCCGAACGCCGCGCCGCTGGAGCCCATCAGCCCCAAGCTTGGTTTCACCAACGTCGGCATTACCCAGACCAAGGCGGATCTGGTATGAGCGAAGCTGCCAAAAAACTGCGCGTTGGCGTGATCGGCCTGGGCATGGGCCGGGCCCACATCAAGGGCTGGCAAGAGCATCCGCTGGTGGACGTGGTGGCGATTGCCGACCCCGATGCCGCCCGCCTGGACCGGGTGGGCGATGAGTTCGAGGTGGCAGGCCGTTACCTGTCGGCGCAAGCCATGCTGGAGGCAGAAGATCTGGACGTGGTCAGCGTCTGCACACCGAACAAGTTTCACGTGGAACTGACCCTGGCCGCGCTGGCCGCAGGCTGCCACGTGCTATGCGAAAAGCCCATGGCCATGAACGCCCAGGAAGGCCGCCAGATGCTGGAAGCCGCCAAGGACGCGGGCAAGCGCCTGATGATCAACTTCTCGTACCGCTTCAGCGCCGCCTCCCGCGCCCTCAAGGCCCAGGTGGATGCAGGCCTGTTTGGCGACTTCTACTTTGGCCGCAGTGTGTGGCACCGCCGCCGCGGCATGCCCGGCTTTGGCGGCTGGTTTGGCACCCAGGCGCTGGCCGGGGGCGGCCCGCTGATCGACCTGGGCGTGCACCGCCTGGACCTGGCCCTGTGGCTGATGGGCTACCCGCAACCCACCTGGGTGATGGGCAGCACCTACAGCCCCATCGCCAGCGACCTGGCCCAGAAGGCTGGCAAGACCTTTGACGTGGAAGACCTGGCTGCCGGGTTCATCCGCTTCGACAACGGCGCCACGCTGGCCCTGGAGGCCTCCTGGGCCGCCAACATCCAGGAGGCCGAGCTGATGGAAACCCGGCTGCTGGGCACCAAAGCCGGTTTGTTGCAAAAGAACCTGGACGGTGGTTACACCTTCGACGCGCACGTCTTCACCGAAATCAACGGCGCGCCGGTGGATATGCACCTGTGCCCGCCCACCGCGGCGGCCCAATCGGCCATGTTCGACTACGCCGAAGCCATCCTCACCGGCACGCCGCACCCGGCGGGCGGCGATGAGGGGCTGGTGGTGATGCAGATCTTGGACGCGCTGTACGAGAGTGCGCGCACGGCCAAGCCGGTGCAAATCCAGCAATAGCCCTGGTACACGTTGGTCATGGGATGGGCTTACCATCCGCCCTCTACCTTTATCGGAGCACCACCCATGACCACTGCCCACGGCTACGCCGCCACTTCCCCAACTTCCCCCTTGGCCCCCTTCAGCTTCGAGCGCCGCGCGCCCGGTGCGCAGGACGTGGCGCTGGACGTGCTGTATTGCGGCGTCTGCCATTCCGACCTGCACACCGCGCGCAACGAGTGGCATAACACCATCTACCCCTCGGTGCCCGGCCACGAGATCGTGGGCCGCGTCACGGCCGTGGGCGATCTGGTGTCCAAGTTCAAGGTCGGTGACCTGGTCGGCGTGGGCTGCATGGTCGACAGCTGCCAGCATTGCGTACCCTGTGCCGATGGCCTGGAGCAGTACTGCGACAACGGCTTTACCGGCACCTACAACGGCCCGATGTTCCCCAATGGCACCAACACCTATGGCGGCTACTCCAACCACATGGTGGTGCGCGAATCCTTTGTGCTGCGCGTCAGCCACGGGCTGGACGACCTGGCTGCCGTGGCCCCGCTGCTGTGCGCGGGCATCACCACCTATTCGCCGCTGCGCCAGTGGAAGGTCGGCCCCGGCCACAAGGTCGGCATCGTCGGCCTGGGCGGGCTGGGCCACATGGGCGTGAAGATCGCCGCTGCCATGGGTGCGCACGTGGTGCTGTTCACCACCTCCGAGAGCAAGCGCGAAGACGCGCTGCGCCTGGGTGCCAAAGAGGTGGTGGTGTCCAAGAACGCCGACGAGATGGCCGCCCACGCCAACAGCTTTGACTTCATCCTCAACACCGTGGCTGCCGCGCACAACCTGGATGTGTTCCTGGGCCTGCTCAAGCTGGACGGCACCATGACCCTGGTCGGCGCGCCCGAAACTCCGCACCCCTCGCCCAATGTGTTCGGTTTGATCATGAAGCGCCGCCGCCTGGCGGGTTCGCTGATCGGCGGCATCAAAGAGACCCAGGAGATGCTGGACTTCTGCGCCGAGCATGGCATCGTGTCGGACATCGAAACCATCCCCATGGACCAGATCGAAACCGCCTACACCCGCATGCTGAAGAGCGATGTGAAGTACCGCTTTGTGATCGATATGGCTACGCTATAGTTTTTAGGCTGTTTTTCAGGTAGAAAAATAGCTGCCCATGCTGATAGATCAAGCGTGGGCAGCTATTGAATTGATACCTATTTTTGCCGGTACAAGTACCAGCCCGCAAACGCGGTAAACACGCCGATCAGCCCGGCAATCACCATGAACCCGTGCGGGTGGTCGGACAGCGGGATGCCACCCACGTTCATGCCCAGCAGGCCGGCCACGATGTTGATCGGCAGGGCCAGCACGGTGACCATGGTCAGGGTGAAGACGCTGCGGTTGGTTTGCTCGCTCACCTGGGCGGCAATTTCTTCCTGCAGCAGCTTGATGCGCTCTTTCAGCTCCGACATGTCGCGGATGGTCAGCGAAAATTCTTCGGTGGCCTGGCGCAGCGCTTCCAGGTCGTGCTCGCTGATCCAGGGCGGTGGCAGGCGCAGCAGCCGGAACAGGGCGCCCGGCTCGGGGGCCAACAGGCGCTGCAAGCGCACCAGCACCCGGCGCAGTTGGCCCAGATCGGCACGCCGGTGGTGCAGGCGGCCCACCAGAAACTTGTCTTCGATCGCGTCCACCTGCAGCGTGGTGTCGCGCACGATGCGCACCAGCACATCGCCTTGCTCCATCAGCAGCTGGTTCAAAAACGCCACCGAACTGGCCAGCGGCTTGCCGTTCTTCACCGCGTCGCGCATGCGGTCGATGGAGCGCAGCGGGTGCGAGCGGGCACTGAGCGCCATGTGCGGGGCCACGTTGAGCCATAGGCTGGCGATTTCGGCGGGGTCGAAGGCAAACTCGAACGCCACGTCGTTGACCACCGCAATCAGCGTGTCGTGCGCGTCCTCGATGCGGGTCGAGCGCGAGCCCGCGTGCAGCGCCTCGAAGAACTCGGGCACGGCATCCAGCTGCTTGCGGATGCAGGTCTCGGCCGCCGCGTCACTCAGGTTGAAGTGCAGCCAGACAAAATCGGCCGGGCCCTTGGGCGCATCGCTGCGCAGCCAGGCCGCCGCTTCGGCCAGGTCCACCGGCACGCCGGGCGCACCGTTTTCAAACCGGTAGCCGCAGAGCAGGCCGGTTTTGTCGGCACCATAGGTGATCTGCACGGCTAGGCTGCCCGGGCCGATGTTCCACGTGGAACAGGGCGTGCCGGGGTGGGGGTTGGAGTCATGGAAAACCGCCGTGGGTAAATCACCCAGTGTCTTACCGCTGCGTGACAAAGGCGTGACAACCGTGTTGCAGACCACACATAAGAAATAGGCTGCCTGTGCCCATGCGGCCAGCACAAGCAGCTACTTTTTACATAGCAAATCTCAGTGCGCGCTTGTCCCCCGCAGGCGCTGCACCAGGGTCACGCCGGCCAGCACCACGGCCCCGGCCACCACACCGGCAATGCCGTCCAGCAGCGTGGGCGCCACGGCTTGCAGCAAGCCGCCCACGCCGGGCAGCGCCGTCGCCCACTGCGTGACGGCCTCGATACCGTGGTGCAGGGCAGGCCAGCCGTGCGTCAAAATGCCGCCGCCCACCAGGAACATGGCGGCGGTGCCCACCACCGACAGCGTCTTCATCATCCAGGGCGCAAACGCCAGAATGCCCCGGCCCAGGCTGCGCTGCCAGGCGCTGGCTTGCTGGGTGAGGTACAGGCCACCATCGTCGAGCTTGACGATGCCCGCCACCAGGCCGTACACGCCCACCGTCATCACCAACGCAATGGTGGAGAGCACTGTGAGCTGGGTGCTGAAGCCGCTGCCCTGCACGGTGCCGAGGGTGATGGCGATGATCTCGGCCGACAGGATGAAGTCGGTGCGCACCGCGCCTTTAATCTTCTCCTGCTCCAGCGCGACCAGGTCGATGGCCGGGTTGGCCACCGCCGCCACCAGCGCGCTGTGCTCGGCGGTCATTTCGTCGGCGCTGTGCAGAAACGGGTGGGCCAGCTTCTCGAAGCCTTCAAAGCACAGGTAGGCGCCGCCCACCATCAGCAGCGGCGTGACCGCCCAGGGGGCCACGGCGCTGATGGCAAGTGCGGCGGGCACCAGGATCAGCTTGTTGCGGAATGAACCTTTGCACACCGCCCACACCACCGGCAGCTCGCGCTCGGCCTTGACGCCGCTGACCTGCTGCGCGTTCAGCGCCAGGTCGTCGCCCAGCACCCCTGTGGTCTTCTTGGCCGCCACCTTGGTCAGCAGGGTCACGTCGTCCAGGATGGAGGCAATGTCGTCAATCAGCGCAAGCAGGCTAGAGGCCATGGGGGAGTTTTCCAAACAGATGCGCCGCACCGTGCGGACGCTGTGCGGTGATTGTCGCCGGGCTTAAAACCACCTACCAAAAAGGCCGCCCACGCTGATCCAATCAGCGCAAGCAGCTATGAAAACAGGAGTATCAGGGGCTATTTGCGACTTGCCAGGTATTCTTGCGCCTTGCGGCCCACAAACTGCCGCCCCGGGTTGCTGCCGCTGCACCATTCTTCGGGGCTGAACAGGGCAAACAGGCCGATCTTGGCCAGGGTGGGGATGGCCAGCTCCAACTCGCGTTCGATCTCGCCACGGGCGTCCGCGCTGGCGGCGTTGTACAGCGCCACGTTGTGCAGCATGGCGGCCACCGTGCCGGTCTGTACCTGGCTGCCATCGTGCAGGGTGACGCGGGGCAGGGTTTCGCCCGCGGCCAGGATCTTCTGGTTGACGCGGGCCAGGATGATGGCTTCGGTGGAAGAGGGCATAGGAGTCTCCTTGTCGGGTGGTGGTAGAGGAATGATAAGAGCCAGCATATCGCAGGGAATGAGGGGGCTTATTAAAATGGTGGATTCCCCCTCTGTTTGTGTCTTGCCGCCGTGGCGGGGCCGGATGGCCAGGGGGCTGGCACTGACACAGGACGCGCGTATGTTGTACCCCCAAGAATTTGATGTGATCGTGGTTGGCGGTGGCCATGCCGGCACCGAGGCCGCGCTGGCCGCTGCGCGCATGGGTTGCAAAACCCTGCTGCTGACGCACAACATCGAGACCCTGGGCCAGATGAGCTGCAACCCGTCCATCGGCGGTATCGGCAAGGGGCATCTGGTCAAAGAGGTGGACGCGCTGGGCGGGGCCATGGCCCTGGCCACGGACGAGGGCGGCATCCAGTTCCGCATCCTCAACTCCAGCAAAGGCCCTGCCGTGCGCGCCACCCGCGCCCAGGCCGACCGGGTGCTGTACAAGGCCGCCATCCGCCGCATGCTGGAGAACCAGCCCAACCTGTGGCTGTTCCAGCAGGCCGTGGACGACCTGATGGTGGAGGGCGACCGGGTGGTGGGTGCCGTGACGCAGGTGGGTGTGCAGTTCCGCAGCCGCACCGTGGTGCTGACGGCGGGCACCTTCCTGGACGGCAAGATCCACGTCGGCCTGAACAACTACGCCGCAGGCCGCGCGGGCGACCCCCCGGCGGTGTCGCTGAGTGCGCGGCTGAAAGAACTCAAGCTGCCCCAGGCCCGCCTGAAAACTGGCACGCCGCCGCGCATCGACGGCCGCAGCATCGACTACAGCCAACTCGAAGAGCAGCCCGGCGACGGCATGCCCGGTGGCATGGGCGCGCAGATTCCGGTGTTCAGTTTCATGGGCAACCGGGCGATGCACCCACGGCAAATGCCCTGCTGGATCACCCACACCAATGCGCGCACGCACGAGATCATCCGTTCCGGCTTTGACCGCAGCCCCATGTTCACCGGCAAGATCGAGGGCGTAGGCCCGCGCTACTGCCCCAGCGTGGAAGACAAGGTAAACCGCTTTGCCGACAAAGACAGCCACCAGATCTTTCTGGAGCCCGAGGGCCTGAACACCCACGAGATCTACCCCAACGGCATCTCCACCAGCCTGCCGTTTGACGTGCAGTACGACCTGGTGCGCTCCATGAAGGGCATGGAAAACGCCCACATCCTGCGCCCCGGCTACGCCATCGAATACGACTACTTCGACCCCCGCGCCCTGAAAACCAGCTTCGAGACCCGGGCCATCGGCGGCCTGTTTTTCGCGGGCCAGATCAACGGCACCACCGGCTACGAAGAGGCCGCAGCCCAGGGCCTGTTCGCCGGGATCAACGCCGCACTGCAATGCCGCGGTGAGGCCTCCTGGCTGCCGGGCCGCGACCAGGCTTACCTGGGTGTACTGGTAGACGACCTGATCACCAAGGGCGTGACCGAGCCCTACCGCATGTTCACCAGCCGCGCCGAGTTCCGCCTGCAGCTGCGTGAAGACAACGCCGACATGCGCCTCACCGAAATGGGCCGCACCATGGGCCTGGTGGACGATGCGCGTTGGGCGTCGTTCAACCGCAAGCGCGATGCTGTGTCAGTCGAGACAGAGCGCCTGCGCAGCCTGTGGATCAGCCCCAAGAACCTGGCAGCGGCTGAGGCCGAGCGGGTGCTGGGCAAGGCCATCGAGCACGAATACAGCCTGGCCGAACTGCTGCGCCGCCCGGATGTGCACTACGACGGCTTGATGTCTTTGGCCGGGGGCAAGTTCGCCGTGCCCGAGTTCGCGCCTGGTGTTCCACGTGAAACAGCCGAAGCCGACTTTGTGGCCGCCGTGCTGGAGCAGGTGGACATCAACGCCAAGTACTCGGGCTACATCGAACGGCAAAAGTCCGAAATCGACCGCGCCGCCTACTACGAACACCTGAAGATCCCCGCCGACCTGGATTACCTGCAGGTCAGCGCCCTGAGCTACGAGGTGCGCCACACCTTGAACAAACACCGGCCCGAAACCCTGGGCTTGGCCTCGCGCATGTCGGGCGTGACCCCGGCGGCCATCTCGCTGCTGCTGGTGCATTTGAAGAAACTGGGCTGGAAGGACCGGCCCACCGTAGAGGAGACCGCTGCATGAGCGATCGGCTGGAGATCCTGACCCGCAGCACCGCCCAGCTCGGCCTGGCTTTGTCGGATGCGCAGCACGACACCCTGCTGCGCTACCTGGACATGATCCTGAAGTGGAACAAGGTCTACAACCTGACCTCGCTGCGCGACCCGGCCGAGGCGTTGACCCACCACCTGATCGATAGCCTGGCCGCCGTGCCACCGCTGCTGCGCCATCTGGATGGGCGGCAGGATGCCAAGCTGCTGGATGTCGGCTCTGGCGCGGGCCTGCCCGGCGTGGTGTTCGCCATCTGCTGCCCACAGCTGCAGGTGCGCTGCGTGGACACCGTGGGTAAGAAGGCCGCGTTTGTGCAGCAGGCGGCGCTGGAGCTCAAGCTGCCCAACCTGCGCGGCGTACATGCCCGGGTGGAAAGCCTCACCGAAAAGTTCGACGTGGTCAGCGCCCGGGCGTTTGCCTCGCTGGTGGATTTCACCACCTGGTCGGTCGGCGCGCTGGCCGGGCAGGGCGTGTGGCTGGCCATGAAAGCCAAGCACCCCGACGCAGAAATCGCCGCTTTGCCCGCCTCGGTAGAGGTGTTTCACGTGGAACAACTCAGCGTGCCGGGGCTGGACGCAGAGCGTTGCATTATCTGGATGCGCACCAAAAACACCGTCGCGTAAACTCGCCTCCTCATACCCGAGGAGAATTCCATGTTTGGCATCGCAAATTACGGCGCGTTCGTCGCGGCCATCATCGTTTTTTTGATGATCCCCGGCCCGGGTAATTTGGCGTTGATCACCTCCACCAGCAAGGGCGGTATCCGCGGCGGCCTGGCCGCCACGCTGGGGGTGATCCTGGGCGACCAGGTGCTGATGTGGACGGCGGTGGCCGGTGTGGCGGCCTTGCTGGCCAGCTACCCGGTGGCGTTTGCGGCGGTGCAGTGGTTGGGCGCCGCCTACCTGGCCTACCTGGGCGGCAAGATGCTGCTGGCCAAGGCGGGCGATGCGCCCATTTTGAACATCAAGCCATCGCACTTCCTGCGCCAGGCCCTGGTCATCACCCTGCTGAACCCCAAGGCCATCGTGTTCTACATGGCGTTTTTCCCGCTCTTCGTGGACCCGGCCCACCACCAGGGCCTGCTGACCTTTGCAGTGATGGCGCTGACCATCGCCGCGCTGACCTTTGTCTACGGCCTCATCGCCACCTTGCTGACCCATTTTCTGGCCGAGCGCATGCGTGCGAACCCGGTCGTGTCTCGCGCGCTGAACAAGCTGGCGGGCGTATTTCTCATTGGCTTTGGCGTGAAGCTGGCGCTGTCTAAGTAATTTCGAAAGTTTCCATGGCCCAAGTATTCTGTGTTGCCAACCAAAAGGGCGGCGTTGGCAAAACCACCACCACCGTGAACCTGGCCGCCGGTCTGGCCAAGGTGGGGCAGCGCGTGCTGATGATCGACCTGGACCCGCAGGGCAACGCCACCATGGGCTCGGGCGTAGACAAGCGCACGCTGGAGCTCACCGTGTACGACGTGCTGCTCGAATCCAGCAGCATCGCCGAAGCCCGCGTGCAGGCCGACAAATGCGGCTACGACGTGCTCGGCTCCAGCCGCGAACTCAGCGGTGCCGAGGTGGAGCTGGTGACCATGGAGCGCCGTGAAAAGCGCCTGCAGGCCGCCATCGCCAAGGTCTCGGCCGAGTACGACTTTGTGCTGATCGATTGCCCACCCAGTTTGTCGATGCTGACGCTCAACGGCCTGTGCGCCGCCAATGGCGTGATCGTGCCCATGCAGTGCGAGTACTTTGCGCTGGAGGGCCTGACCGACCTGGTCAACACCATCAAGCAGGTGCACGCCAACCTGAACAAAGACCTGCAAATCATCGGCCTGCTGCGCGTGATGTTCGACCCCCGCATCACCCTGCAGCAGCAGGTGAGCGAGCAGCTCAAGGCCCACTTTGCCGACAAGGTGTTCAACACCGTGATCCCGCGCAACGTGCGCCTGGCCGAAGCGCCCAGCTACGGCCTGCCCGGCATGGTGTTTGACCCCAACGCCAAGGGCAGCCTGGCTTACATCGAATTCGCCCAGGAAATGGTGGACCGAATCAAGGCCTGAATTTATAAGAAATAGGCCTCTACCGCCCATTCCATCAGCGTAAGCAGCTACTAATTCAATAGCAATGACAACTCCTCGCGTGCTCCTCCTTCCTGGCTGGCAAGATTCCGGCCCCGGCCACTGGCAAACCCTGTGGGAAACCCAGTTTGGCGACCTGCGCGTGACCCAGCACGACTGGATGCAGCCGCTGCGGGGCGACTGGATCACCCGCCTGGAAGAGGTGGTGCAAGAGCAGGATGGCCCTGTGTGGCTGGCCGCGCACAGCCTGGGCTGCCATTTGGTGGCGGCGTGGGCGGCGGTGTCGCGCAGCACCGGCAAGGTGCAGGGGGCCTTGCTGGCCGCTCCGCCCGATGTGGCGCAGGCGGATTTTCCGCCGCAGCTGCACCGCTGGGCCACGCCGGTGCTGGACGCCTTGCCGTTTGCATCGGCTCTGGTGGCCTCCACCGACGACCCGTATTGCAGCCTGGCCGCTGCCGAACAGTACGCCCGGCACTGGGGCGCGGCACTGCACAACATTGGCCCGCGCGGCCACATCAATTCCGAATCCGGCCTGGGCGACTGGCCGCAGGGCAGGGCCCTTTTACTGAGTCAAAAATAGAAAGTAGCAGACTATGGCAACCCCCAAACGCAAAGGCCTCGGCATGGGCCTGGATGCCCTGCTCGGCCCCAAGGTCGTCGATCCCACGCCGCTGGAAACCGGTTTGCCCACGGTCTTGCTGCTGAGTGACCTGGTGCCCGGCCAGTACCAGCCGCGCACCCGCATGGACGAGGGCGCGCTGTACGAGCTGGCCGAGAGCATCAAGGCCCAGGGCATCATGCAGCCCATCCTGGTGCGCCAGCTGGCCGCCGGGGACAACGCAGGCCAGTACGAAATCATCGCTGGCGAGCGCCGTTTCCGCGCCGCCCGCATAGCAGGGCTGGACCGCGTGCCGGTGCTGGTGCGCGACGTGCCGGACGAATCCGCAGCGGCCATGGCCCTGATCGAAAACATCCAGCGCGAAGACCTGAACCCGCTGGAAGAAGCGCAAGGCCTGCAGCGCCTGGTGAAAGAATTTGGCCTGACGCACGAGCAGGCCGCGCAGGCCGTGGGCCGCTCGCGCAGCGCTGCCAGCAACCTGCTGCGCCTGCTGAACCTGGCCGATCCGGTGCAGACCATGCTGATGGCGGGCGACCTGGACATGGGCCACGCCCGCGCCCTGCTGGCGCTCGACCGGGCCACCCAGATCAGCGCGGGCAGCCAGATCGCCGCCAAGAAAATGTCGGTGCGCGAGGCCGAGGGCCTGGTCAAAAAGCTCAGCGCCGAGTTCTCGCTCACGCCCTCGCCCAAGGCCGCCAAAGAGAAGTCGCGCGACCTGAAGCGGGTGGAAGAAGAGCTGTCCGACCTGCTCATGGCCGACGTGGACATCCGCGTCAAAAAGCGCGTCAAACGCCACGGCAAGTTTGAGGAAATGGGCGAAGTAATCGTGCAGTTCGGCTCGCTGGACGAGTTGAACGGCCTGGTCGAAAAGCTCACGCGCAGCGCGGCCCATTAACTACATGCTGCGCTGGCCCCTGCCCGCGTTGCTTGCCTGGGGCGGTGCCTGGGCGCTGTTCACCACGCTGCTGCAGCTCGGCCTGCCCGGCATCGCTGCGCTGCTGCTGGCCACGGGCGCCGGGGCAGCCTGCAGCCTGCTGGGGGCGACCTGGTGGCGGCGCGGGTTGATCGCGGCGGGCTTTCCGCTGTCGCTGGCCTTGTCCGGTACGGTGGCGCTGCCCGCCTGGGCCTGGCTGCTACCGCTGGCCTTGCTGCTGCTGGTCTACCCGCTGAACGCCTGGCGCGATGCCCCGCTATTCCCCACGCCCACCCGCGCACTACAAGGCCTGGCGGCGGCCATTCCTTTGGCCGAGGGTGCGCTGGTGCTGGATGCCGGCTGCGGCCTGGGCCACGGCCTGCAGGCGCTGCGCCGGGCCTACCCGCAGGCCCGCCTGCACGGCCTGGAGTGGAGCTGGCCGCTGCGGGCGGTGTGCGCCCTGCGCTGCCCCTGGGCGCGCGTGCGCCAGGGCGACATCTGGCGTGCCGACTGGGCCCCTTACGCGCTGGTCTACCTGTTCCAGCGCCCCGAAAGCATGGCCCGGGCCCTGGCCAAGGCCCGGGCGCAGATGGCACCGGGCGCGTGGCTGGTGAGTCTGGAATTTGAAGTGGAGGGCGTGCTGCCCACCGGGCGGCTGCAGGCACCGGACGGGCGGGCGGTGTGGTTGTACCGGATGTAGCGTCCTCCATTTGGACTACGTTTTTCGCTTTTCGGGTGGCTTTTTACGGTATATTTTTGTAAATTAATACAACTATATTTACTCTCGAAACCACCATGCCAATCCTCAAAATTTCACTCGTTGCCGCATGCTCCCTGGCTTTATTGGCGGGTTGTGAAACCACCGATATGAAAATGGGGGCGCCTGAAGCCAAGACGGTTGCCACCGGCGGCGCGGGCGGTGCCACCGCCACCAATGAAAACACGCAGCTGGAAAAATGCCCCTCCGCCCTGGGCACGGTGTCGCTGATCGAGAACGAGCAGGCCGGCTGGTACACCATTTTGCGCAACGAATACCGCCTGCCGCCCACCGCCAACCTGCTGCGCCTGATGATCCAGCAGTCCAACTGCTTCATCGTGGTGGAGCGCAGCGCCGCAGGCATGAACGCCATGAGCCGCGAACGGGCGCTGATGGGTTCGGGCGAGATGCGCCAGGGCAGCAACTTCGGCAAGGGCCAGGTGGTGTCGTCCGACTACGGCCTGTCGCCTGAAGTCATCTTCAACCAGAACACCGGCGGTGCGGCTGCCAGCATCGGCGGGCTGTTCGGCAATGCCGGGCGGGTGCTGGGCGCAGTGGCCGGGTCGACCGCCACCCGCGAAGCCAGCGTCATGCTGACCATGATCGACAACCGCTCCAGCGTGCAGGTGGCGGCATCGGAAGGCAGCGCTTCTAAAACCGACTGGGGCGGCATGGGTGCCTTGTTTGGCGCCTCGGGCGGCGGTGCGGCGGGTGCCTACAACAGCACCCCGCAGGGCAAGGTGATTGCGGCGGCCTTCATGGACGCCTACAACAACATGGTCCGCTCGGTACGCAACTACAAAGCCCAGACCGTGCAAGGCCAGGGCCTGGGCGGCGGCGGCAAGCTGGGGGTCGACGGCGGCGCGGCCCCGTCGCAAACCTCGGCACCGGGGGCGGCCAAACCGCCTATCCGCAAAAAGGTCGTTCCGGCGAATTGATCAACCCGGGCAGGCGGGCAACGCGGTCGGCGCCAGCGCGGCGAACTGCGTCAGCGGCTTGTCTTTGCTGGGCAGGTCGGCGGGCGCTGCGGGCTTCTTGTCACCGCTGTCGCGCAGGGCTTTCACTTCCAGCTTGCCCAGGGCGACGCCGATCTTCTGCGACCAGCCCGCCATGGTGACGGCCTGGGTCTGGCCCTATTCACTGAGTTTGGCACCCAGCGCGATGCGGTAGGTGTCGAGCTGGGTTTGTGCGTCGGGCCGGTTTGCGGGCAGGGCGGAGCTGACCCGGAATTGCACGCTGTTCAAACAGGCATCGGCCACCGCGCCCGTGGCCAGACTGGTGTCGGCGGCTTTGGTCAGGGTGGCCAGTACGCCGTCGAGCGCGGTGTGGGTGGTGGCCAGCGCCCCCGAGGCGCTCTCCAGAATGGCTTTCTCGGGCACCGGCGTGGTGGCCGCTTTTTCTTTGTCCAGCCCGGCCTGGATGTCGCTGGCCCGGGTTTTCAGTGCCAGCACCTGCTGCAGGGCCTGGTGGGCGGTGTTGCGCGCGACGGCAACCGCACTGTCCACCGGCGGCACCGGGGCCGCCAGCGCGCTGCCCGAGGACACCGTGTGCGGGGTGCTTTGGAGGCTGACACCGTCTACCGTGAACGAGGGGATGCGCAGGTCTTCCTCGCTCAGCGGTGTACCGCTGCCGACCTTTTGCACCGCCTGCGCCATCAGCCGGGCCTGCATCACCGAGTTCAGGGTTTGCCGCAGCATGGCCATGCCGGGGTTGGAGACGGTCTGGATGGCGTTTTTCGCTTCCTCCATGCCGGTCTCCAGCGTGCAGGCCCCGTGGTAGCGGGCCACGTCGCTGATGGCGGCTTGCACGGTGTAGCCGGGGTCGGCACGGCGGGCCTGGATTTCGGCCAGCAGCTCTTTGCGCCGCTGGTCCAGGCCGGGCACGATGATGAAGCTGGCCAGGTTGCCAAACAGCCCCTGGCGCAGCTCGGCGCGGCTGCCGCTGGCGATCCCGGCCAGACCGCCCAGGATACGGGCATCGCCCAGGCCGCCCACGATGGCGGCGGCCCCGCCCAGCACGGTGGTGGCTAGGCCGAAGCTGGTGTCCTGGTAGGCCTCGAACCGGCGCAGGTAGATTTTGTAGGCCTCGCAGCGCTGGTTGGAGGCGGCAATCAGCCGGTCTTGCAGCCGGGTTCGGCGCTCCACCAGGCTGCCGCCCAGGTTGTAGTACGGGTCGTAGAAGGCGACAAAAGCGCGCTCCAGATCCTGTTGCGCTTCGGGGTGGCCGCGCAGGCGCAGGCCGTCGGGGTCGAGCAGGGTGAACAAGTCCACCACTTCAAATTTCTCGTTGTTGAACTGGGGGTTGGCACCGTAGACGGTGAGCCGGTCCTCGGTGCTCAAGGAAGCGCTGGGACCCATGGTGCCCAGGGTGCTGCAACCCCCGAGCGCCAGACTGGCGGCCAGTGCCGACCACCGCAATAGCGTGCTGCGCATGACCATCTCCTTGTAAGCAAATGCCTGCAAAGCGTAGGCCGTCACACGGTGTTGCACATCCCCAAAATGGAGGATAGCCGCGAAACCGAAGATGTCAGTTGCTCCTGAAATAGGAGCATGTCACGCTTATAAAATAAGCGCTAGCGGCCTATTTCATGCATGAATTTTGAAGATCTTGCCGGGGTTCATGATGTTTAGCGGGTCCAGCGCCTGCTTGATGGCGCGCATCATGGCCACGGCACCTTCCCCGGCCTCGGCCACCAGGAACTCCATCTTGTGCAGGCCGATGCCGTGTTCGCCGCTGCAGGTGCCGTCCAGGCGCAGGGCGCGGGCCACCAGGGCGTCGTTGAGGGCCTCGGCGCGGGTACGCTCGTCGGCGCTGTCGGGGTCGATCAAATAGCCAAAGTGGAAGTTGCCGTCGCCCACGTGGCCGACCAGAAAGTAGGGGATGCCGGACGCATCTGCCTCGGCCACCGAGTCCAGCAGGCAGTCGGCCAGGCGCGAGATGGGCACGCAGGTGTCGGTGGAAATGGCTTTGCAGCCGGGGCGCGACTGCACGGCGGCAAAGTAGGCGTTGTGCCGCGCGGTCCACAGGCGGGTGCGCTCCTCGGGCGTGCTGGCCCACGCGAATGCCTGGCCGCCATGGTCAGAGGCAATTTCTTGCACCAGCTCGGCCTGTTCTTTGACACCGGTGGGCGAGCCGTGGAACTCCATCAACAGCATGGGTTCCTCGCGCAGGCCCAGTTTGGCGTAGGCGTTGACCATGCGCACGGTGTTGGCGTCGATCAGCTCCACCCGGGCGATGGGTACGCCCAGCTGGATCACCTGGATGGTGGTGCGCACGGCGGCTTCGATGCTGGGGAAGGAGCAGATGGCCGCCGAGATGGCCTCGGGCAGGGGGTAGATCTTGAGGGTGATTTCGGTGATCACGCCCAGCGTGCCCTCGCTGCCCACCATCAGCCGCGTCAGGTCGTAGCCCGCGCTGGACTTTTTGGCGCGGGTGCCGGTGCGGATGGTTTCGCCGCTGGCGGTGACCACCTCCAGCGCCAGCACGTTTTCGCGCATGGTGCCGTAGCGCACGGCGTTGGTGCCGCTGGCGCGGGTGGCGCACATGCCGCCGATGGTGGCGTCTGCGCCAGGGTCGATGGGGAAGAACAGGCCCGTGTGTTTGATGGCCTCGTTGAGCTGCTTGCGCGTCACGCCGGGCTGCACGGTGACGGTGAGGTCGTCGGCATCGATGCTGAGGATGGCGTTCATGCGGCCCACGTCCAGGCTGATGCCGCCTTGCACGGCCAGCAAATGCCCCTCCAGCGACGAGCCCACGCCGAAGGGGATCACCGGCACCGCGTGGACGGCGGCCAGCCTTACCGTATCGGCCACGTCGGCGGTGCTTTCGGCAAACACCACGGCGGCGGGCGGCGGCACCGAGAACGCCGACTCGTCGCGCCCATGGTGTTCGCGCACCGCCATGGCGACCGAGAACTGCGCGCCGAAGCGGGACTGCAGGGCATCCGCCAATACGGCGGGGATGGGGCGGATGGCGAGGGTTGGAGCGAGCATGAAGGGTATTCCGGTTAAAAGGATTTCACGCACAATTCTCCCCCTATTCAACCGAAGGAACCGCCATGGCCAACCGCCTGACACAGATCGCCACCCGTACCGGCGACAACGGCACCACCGGCCTGGGCGACAACACCCGGGTCTCCAAAAACAGCCTGCGTGTGCACGCCATGGGCGATGTGGACGAGCTCAACAGCCACATCGGCCTGCTGCTGTGCGAGCCCCTGCCCGAGGGCGTGCGCGACCTGCTGGTGGAGGTGCAGCACCAGCTGTTTAACCTGGGCGGCGAGCTGTCCATCCCAGGCTTCGAGCTGCTCAAGCCCGAGGCTGTGCTGGCCCTGGACCAGGCTCTGGCCGAGCACAACGCCACGCTGCCGCGGCTGGCCGAATTCATCCTGCCCGCAGGCACCCGCGCCGCGTCGCAGGCCCACATCTGCCGCACCGTGGCCCGCCGCGCCGAACGCACCGTGGTGGCGCTGGAGCAGCAAGACGCGCTGAAAGACACGCCCCGGCACTACCTGAACCGGCTGAGCGATTTGCTGTTTGTGCTGGCCCGGGTGCTGAACCGCGTGGATGGCGGCGACGACGTGTACTGGAAGAGCGAGCGCATGGCGCGCAACGCCTGATTGCTATGGTTTAAGGAGCTGCTTGTGCTCGTGGAATAAGCACGGGCGGCACTTTTAGTTTAAATTTATCGCCGCCGCATAATCAGGCATCACGCATCCGAAAGCTGCCATGGGACACGCCGCACCACTTCCTGTTTTCACTGCTGCCGATTACCTCACCTGGGAACACGCGCAGACCGAACGCCACGAGTTTGTGGATGGCGAAGTGTTTGCCCTGGCGGGGGCGGAAGACCGGCATGTGAAGACCGCACTGAACATGGCCATCGCCCTGCACTAGCACCTGGGCGATACCCCGTGCGAAACCTATGTGAGCGACATGCGCGTGCATGTGGAGGCTGCCAACGCCTACTTTTACCCCGACGTGATGGTGACCTGCAGCCCGCACGATCTGGAAAGCCCCACCTTCAAAGCCGAGCCCAAGCTGATTGTCGAAGTGCTATCGCCCAGCACCGCCGGGTTCGACCGGGGGTTGAAGTTCACCCATTACCGCAGTCTGGCCAGCTTGCAGGAATACGTGCTGATCGACCTGGATACGCGCTTTACCGACCGCCACCGGAAAAGCCCCAACGGCTTGTGGGTGCTGCACCCGTTCGCCAAAGGCGAAACCATCGTGCTGGCCAGTGTGGGGCTGGAACTGACCGCCGCGCAATTGTTTGCCAAAGTGCCCGAGGCCTCTGCCGCTTAGGCGGCATGCGCCTCCCGCAAACACGCCTGCAGCGCCTTCGTCGCCCGTGACGGCTCGGGGCTGCGGCGCACGATGCCCAGAAACCGGCAGTCGTAGCGAAACAGGTCCGGCTGCACCGCCTGCATCTGCCCCTTGTGCACAAACCGTTCCGCGTAGTGGTCGGGCAGAAAACCCAGGTAGTGGCCCGACAGGATCAGCGTGGCGATCGACTCCTGGTCGAAGCCGGTGGCGGTGCGGGGCAGGCGCACGCGCTGGGTGATCTCCATGTTGGGCGAGTGGTAGCCCAGCCCGGCAAACGGGTAGCGGCGCAGGCCGTCCCAGTCCAGCGGCGCGGCACTGTGTGCGGCGTGCTGGGCACCGCCGTAGAGCAGCATGGTTTCGCCAAACAGGTCGTCGTAGACCAGGCTGTCGGAGCTGCGGTGGCCGGGAATCACGCCTACCTGGAACTGCCCGTCGATGACGCCGCGCTCGATGGTCTGGATGGGGGCCACGTGCAGGCACAGGCGCACATCCGGGGCCTGCGCGGCAAACTGGGCGATGGCGGCGCTGATGCGGGCCTGCGGGTTGCTGGCGGTCTGGTCGAACACCGCCAGGTGGATCTCGCCGCCCATGCGCTGGTGCAGCGCGTCCACGCTGGCGCGAAACGCCTCGGCCCCGGCCAGCAGGCGCAGCGTCTCGGTGTAGATCTGCTGGCCCTCTGGCGTGAGGGCAAAGCCGCTGCGGCCCCGGCGGCACAGGGTCAGGCCCAGGCGGGTTTCCAGGTCCTTGACGTGGCGGCTCACGGTGGAGGTGCCGATGTTCAGCTCCAGCTCGGCCGCCGCCATGCCCCCGCACTCGACCACGCTCTTGAACACCCGCAGCAGGCGGATGTCCATGTCGGTGAGTTGCCCCAGCACCGCCCGGTTCTTGGTTACTTGCATAAGTTGCTAACTACAGAGTGGTATTTAACTCTTTATGAGAGTAACAGGGGCGGCCAGAATCCGCCTGTTCTTTTTACATCCGGAGCGCGCCATGGACATGACCGATACACAGCAACTCAGCCCCCGTCCCCGTACCGATGCCGCCTGGCTCAACGCGCACTGGATGCCCTACACCGGCAACCGCAACTTCAAGGCCGACCCGCGCATCATCACCAGCGCCAAGGGCTGCTACTACACCGACATCGATGGCCGCCAGATCTTCGACGGCCTGTCCGGCCTGTGGTGTTCCGGCCTGGGCCATGGCCGCACCGAGTTGACTGCCGCCGCCACCCGCCAGATGGCTACGCTGGACTACGCGCCCGCGTTCCAGTTCGGCCACCCGCTGTCGTTCGAGCTGGCCAACAAGCTGGTCGAGCTGACCCCCGATGGCCTGGACCACGTGTTCTTTACCGGCTCGGGCTCCGAAGCCGCCGACACCTCGCTGAAGATGGCGCGCGCTTACTGGCGCACCAAGGGCCAGGCCAGCAAAACCCGCTTCATCGGCCGCGAAAAGGGCTACCACGGCGTGGGCTTTGGCGGCATTTCGGTGGGCGGCATCGGCGCCAACCGCAAGATGTTTGGCGAAGCCTTGCAGGCCGACCACCTGCCCCACACCCAGCTCAAAAGCAACGCCTTTTCGCGCGGCATGCCCAAGACTGGCGTGGAACTGGCCGACGAACTGCTGGACCTGATCACGCTGCACGACGCCAGCAACATCGCCGCGGTGATCGTCGAGCCCATGTCCGGCTCGGCCGGGGTCGTGGTGCCGCCGGTGGGCTACCTGCAGCGCCTGCGCGAGATCTGCACCGCGCACAACATCCTGCTGATTTTTGACGAAGTGATCACCGGCTTTGGCCGCATGGGCGCGATGAGCGGTGCCGAGGCCTTTGGCGTCACGCCCGACATCATGAACGTGGCCAAGCAGATCACCAACGGCTCCCAGCCCATGGGCGCGGTGCTGGTCGGCAAGGAAATCTACGACACCTTCATGCACGCCGGTGCGCCCGACTACATGCTGGAATTTGCCCACGGCTACACCTACTCCGCCCACCCCGTGGCCTGCGCCGTGGCCCTGGCCACGCTGGACATTCTGGTGGCCGAGGACATGCCCCAGCGCGTGCGCGCCATCGCCCCGCATTTCGAAAACGCCGTGCACAGCCTGCAAGGTGCCAAGCACGTCACCGACATCCGCAACTACGGCCTGGCCAGCGGCATCACCCTGGCCGCCTACCCCGGCGAGCCCGCCCGCCGCCCGTACGAGGTGGCGATGGCGATGTGGAAGAAAGGCTTTTACGTGCGCTACGGTGCAGACACCATCCAGATGGCCCCGCCGTTCGTGGTCACGCCCGCCGAGATCGACAGCATGGTGAATGCGCTGGGCGAGGTTTTGAACGCGAATTGATGTTCAGATGGGGCATGGAATAGGCCTCTACTGCCCATTCTATCGGCGTAAGAAGCTATCTAAATAATAGCTAAAAGCTCTCCGGCGTTTGCGTGTCCAGCGGCACGATGGTCTGCTGCAAACCCACCAAGGGGTTGTTCAGCCGCTCCACCATCATGCCGACCAGCCCCTGGGCCAGTTGCGGCAAGGGGTGCGATAGGGCCGCATGCAGGTCGCCGCTGCGCAGCCCTTCGCGTGCGTGCGGTGTCAGCTCGCGCACCACGCAAATCGGCCGGGTGCCAGGAGTTTCGCTGTAGTGCTCGCGCAGCGCCCGCACCACGCCGTCGATACCGCTGCCCGCGACCAACACCCCCACAATGTCTGGGTGCCGATGCAGCAGGTCGCGCGTGCCTTCTTCGGCCAGCTGGTCGCTCTCCAGCGTAAACAGCGGCTCCATCAGCTCGAAGCTCGGCGCGTGCTCGCGCACGTACGATCGAAAACTCATCTCGCACACTTCCTGGCATTGGAAACGGTGGCTGCCCACAAAGGTGACCAGCTTGCCCGGCATGTGCGCCATCCGCGTAATCAGCCAGGCGGCGGTGCGGCCTACGCTGCGATTGTCCAGCCCGGCGTAGCCTGCCCGGGCGGGCGTGCTCAGGTCGGAGATCAGCGCAAACACCGGCACGGCCTTGGCCTTGAGCCGCTCGATCTCGGCCCAGATCAGCGGGTGGTCCACAGCGACCAGGGCCACTGCATCGACGCGCTCGCCCATGTCCCGTAGCCGCAGCGATACCGCCTCGGGCGATAAATCGTCCATATAGGCGATCTGCGGCGTGGTGCAGAACTCGCTATGCGACTCGGTCGCCACGGCCAGCGACTCACCTATCTCCTGGTAGAAGGCCGCATCGGAGCGCTGCAGCAGAAAGCCCAGCGTGTGGCGCACCCGTTTACCGCGCACGCGCTCGCGGATCACGCTCGCCGCGTGGAAACCGATGGATTCGGCCACCGCGTGGATGCGTTCGGCCGTATCGCGCCGCACGGGAGCCCGGCCATTGAGCACGCGGTCCACGGTAGAGAGGCTGACTCCGGCGGCTTTGGCTACGTCGGCAATGGTTACGCGGCCAGGGTGGAGTTCGGTTGGAAGGTTGTTTGACATATTACTTTCAATACTAACCCTAATCAAATGACAGTCTATGACAGTTTTCATTTCATTTAGACATTTTTTTCTAATCCCGCTCCCATAATTCGCACCAGAGCGCCATGGGACCCCCCCACCAGCGCCAACTAGGAGACACAGGTGCTGATGAAAACCCAACCCGACGGTCTGGTGCTGGAGATGCGCAAGATCACCAAGTCCTTCCCCGGCGTGAAGGCGCTGGATGGCGTGAACCTGCAGGTGCGTGCGGGCTCGGTACACGTGCTGGTGGGCGAAAACGGCGCAGGCAAGTCCACGCTGATGAAGGTGTTGAGCGGCGAGCACGCGGTGGATGCAGGCGAGATATTCTTCAAGGGCGTGCAGCTCACGCACCAGAACACCCGCGCCGCGCTGGAGCTGGGCATCGCCATGATCCACCAGGAGCTCAGCCCGGTGCTGGACATGACGATTGCCGAAAACATCTTCCTGGGCCGCGAACCGGTGCACAGCCGGTGGCTGGGCCTGTTTGTGGACTTTGCCCGCATGGAGGCCGAAACCCAGGCCCTGCTGGACCGCCTGGGCCTGCCCTACCGGGCCGACCAGAAGATGCGTGAACTCAGCATTGCGGGCATGCAGTTGGTGGAGATTGCCAAGGCCATCTCGCGCAACGCCGCGCTGGTGATCATGGACGAGCCCACCTCGGCCATCAGCGACACCGAGGTGGCGATGCTGTTCAGCCAGATCGCCGACCTGAAAGCGCGCGGTGTGGCCATCATCTACATCACCCACAAGATGGACGAGATTTTCCAGATTGCGGACGACATCACCATCATCCGCGACGGCCAGTACGTCGGCTCGGGCCCAGCCGCCGACTACGACCAGAACCGCCTGATCGGCCTGATGGTGGGCCGCACCATCAGCAGCATCTTCCCCAAAGAAGCCGTGCCCATCGGCGAGGTGGCCCTGTCGGTGCGCGGTGCTACCCGCCACGGCGTGTTCAAAGACATCAGCTTCGAGGTGCGCAAGGGCGAGATCGTCGGCCTGGCCGGGCTGATTGGTGCGGGCCGCACCGAGGTGGTCCGGGCGATTTTTGGCCTGGACCGGCTGGACGCGGGCGAGGTCTGGCTGGGCGGCCAGAAGCTGGAATTGACCAAACCGACGGATGCCATCCGCCACGGCATTGCCATGGTGTCCGAAGACCGAAAGGCCGAAGGCTTGGTGCTGTGCCGCTCGGTGCAGGAAAACATTTCTATGGCTAATCTGGAAAAGTTTGCCCCTGGATTATTTTTGGATTTGAAAGCCGAAACCGCATCCGGCGAGCATATGCGCAAACTGCTGCAAATAAAAACCGCTGGTCTAAATACCACCGTCGGCACATTAAGCGGTGGTAATCAACAAAAAATCGCCATTGCCAAATGGCTGCTGCGCGATTTAAGCGTATTGATATTGGACGAACCCACACGCGGAATCGACGTGGGCTCCAAATCCGAAATACACAAACTCATGACCCATTTTGCAAAACAAGGCCTGGCCATCATCATGATTTCTTCCGAACTGCCCGAGGTATTGGGCATGAGCGACCGCATTGTGGTCATGCAGGAAGGAAGAATGCGCGGCGAATTATCCCGCGATATGGCCAACCAGGAAAACATCATGGCCCTGGCCACCGGAGCACAGGCATGAACACCGCGATTTCCACCCCACCCCGTGAGACACCCACTATGCTTTCCAAAATAAAAAATATGGGCTTTTCCGAGATCTACCGCAAGTACGGCACTATTTTGATATTTATCGGTATTTTTGTTTTGTCCTCATTTTTGAACGAAACATTTTTGACCACCGGTAACTTGACCAATGTATTACGCCAGGTAGTGGTGGTTAGCTTGTTGGCCTGTGGCGTGACATTTATTATTATTTTGGGCCACATCGATGTGTCGCTGGGTTCGGTGCTGGCACTGACCGGCACCCTCGCCGCCAGCGTGATGTCACTGACAGGAAATATTTACCTCGCAATTTCGGCGGGAATTGGTTCCGGCATAGTCGTGGGGCTGGTTAACGGGTATGTCATCACTTACTTCAAGATCCCGTCCTTCATCATGACCCTAGCCATGACCACCGTGGCGCGGGGGGCGATTTTGTTGTACACGGCGGGCGTGCCGGTCAGCGGTCTGGGCGATTTCCAGGTGATTGGCCAGGGCAATATTGGGCCGGTGCCTATTTCGGTATTGATATTGATATTCGTGGTGATGGTGTCCTGGGTATTGCTGAACCGTACCAAGTTTGGCCGCCACGTATACGCTGTGGGCGGCAATGCCAAGGCTGCATTGGCATCGGGTATCAATACCGATGGTGTATTGCGCCGGGCCTTTGTATTCAACGGAATATTGGTATCTATTGCCGGTATTGTGCTGATGTCGCGGATTAACTCCGGCCAGCCAGCCGGGGGTGTGGCCTATGAATTTGATGCGATTACTGCCGTGGTGGTGGGCGGAACCAGTTTGATGGGAGGCACCGGCACGATTACCGGCACAGTCATTGGGGCCATGATTATCGGCGTGATAAACAATATTTTGAACTTGATGAATGTCAGCTCGTACTGGCAGCAAATAGTCAAGGGCGTGATTATTGCCGTGGCGGTGATCCTAGATGTTAAAACTAAATCCGGCAGTGCCCGTAAAAAATCTTGATTTACCGCACCACTATTTTGAAGGGGTACCTATCGAACGATGCACACCACGCTGTTTTCGGTTACACGGTTTTGAGACAGCCGTAACCCTGTGCGGATGAACTTCGCACTAAACCACAAGTAATACATACCAGGAAATCACCATGAAAAAATTTATCGTCACCGCCGCCGCTTGCGCCGTTTTGATCGCCGTCGGCTCGGGTGCCGCCTTCGCCCAGTCCAAGAAATTCGTTGTTGGTTACGCCAATCTGGCCGACACCGATGTGTTCACCATGAGCCGCAAGAACGCCTTCATCGAAGCCGCCAAGGCCGATGCCAATGTCAGCGTGTCGTTTGCCGACGCGGGCGGCGATGCCAGCAAGCAGCTCGACCAGATCGACAATTTCATCGCCCAGAAGGTCAACGCCATCGTCATCGTGCCGGTGGACTACCAGGGCATCGTGCCGGGCGTGGAAAAAGCCAACAAGGCCGGCATTCCGGTGATCGCGCTGGGGATTGAGTCCGCCGGTGGCAAGTTCACCTTTGTCGGCTCCAAGAACCTGGACGCAGGCCGCATGCAAGGCGAGTTCATGGCCAAGCAGTTGCCCAAGAACGCCCAGATCGTCTACCTGCAAGGCCAGCCCGGCCTATATCACTCCAAGGAGCGCCTGGAAGGCTTCACCAAAGCCTTGGCCAGCCGCACCGACGTGAAGGTGCTGGCCAACCTGCCCGCCAACTACGACCGCGCCGAAGGAATGAAGATCACCGAAGACTGGGTGCAGAAGTTCCCCAAGTTCGACGCGCTCATCGCCGCCAACGACCAAATGGCCCTGGGTGCCTTGCAAGCGCTCAAGACCGCGGGTCGCAAGGGGGTGATGATTTCCGGCATCGACGGTGTCAAGGACGCGCTGGATGCCATCAAGGCGGGCGACATGTCGCAGTCCATCTTCCAGAACGCCAAGGGCCAGGCCCAGGGCGCGTTTGATGTGGTCGAGATGATCAAGAAGGGCGAGCCCGCCCCGAAAGAAAAGCTGATTCCGTTCGAATCCATCGTCAAAGACAACGTTGCCAACTACAGCAAATAAAGCCCCGGCCCGGTGGCCACACCGCCGGGCATTCCATTCCTTTGAAAGACACCCCATGGAACTCAGAATTGGCGTGATTGGCTGCGGTGCCATCGGCCAGGACCACGCACTGCGCATTCACCGCAAACTCGGCGGCGCACGCATCGTGGCCCTCAACGACATTAACCTGGCGGCGACGCACGCCTTTAACGATGCCTCCGGCCTGGGTGCCAAGGTGTTTGAGAACTACGAGGACCTCATCAACGCGCCGGATGTCGATGCGCTGCTGGTCGCGTCCTGGGGCCCGGCCCACGCCGACCAGTTGCTGGCCTGCATTGCCGCGGGCAAGCCTGTGTTCTGCGAAAAACCCATGACCACCTCCGCCGAAAGCGGTCTGCGCGTGGTGGAGGCCGAGGTGCAGGCCGGCAAGAAGCTGGTGCAGGTGGGCTTCATGCGCCGGTTTGACGCGGGCTACCGCGCCCTGAAAAAGACCCTGGATGCAGGCACGATTGGCGATGCGCTGATGGTGCACTGCGCCCACCGCAACCCTAGCGTGCCCGAGATGTACGTCGGCGACATGTGCATCACCGATACCTTCGTACACGAGATCGATGTGCTGCGATGGCTGCTGGACGACGACTACGTCAGCGCCCAGGTGGTAGAGGGCCGCAAGAGCCGCAATTCCCACGTCGGCCTGCACGACCCGGTGATGGTGCTGCTGGAAACCAGCAAGGGCATCCGCATCGACACCGAAATTTTCGTCGGCTGCCGCTTTGGCTACGACATCCAGTGCCAGGTAGTGGGCGAAATGGGCGCTGCCAATCTGCCCGAACCCGCCAGCGTGGCCTTGCGCCTGGAAGGCCGTGCGTCTACCGCTATCCAGACCGACTGGAAGCAGCGCTTCATCGATGCCTACGACGTGGAACTGCAGGAGTGGATCAATGCCACCCAGCGCGGCCAGGTCAACGGCCCCACCGCCTGGGACGGCTATTTCGCCTCCGCCACCGCCGAAGCCTGCGTGGAAGCGCGGCACAGCAAGGCCATCGTGCCGATTTCCTTGGCCCAACGGCCAGCCTTTTACGCCAAATAAATCTTTCTGGAAACCATCGTGAAACTGTCTATCTGCACCGACGTCTACAACAACCTCTCCTACCCCGACATGCTGGACAAGGTGAAATTCCTGGGTCTCAACGCTGTCGAAATGACCGCAGGCGGCTGGGCCAGTTGCCCCCATGTGCCTACCGCCGAACTACTGGCCAGTGAAAGCAAACTGATCGCCTTCCAGGCCGAGCTGGAAAAGCGCGGCATGTACATCGCGGCCCTCAACTGCTCCGGCAACCCGCTCAGCCCCGGCGAAATGGGCGAGAAGCACACCCAATCGAGCTATGACACCATCGTCCTGGCGGGCAAGCTCGGGGTCAAGAAAGTAGTGATGATGTCCGGCTGCCCCGCAGGTGCACCCGGCGATAAGACCCCCAACTGGATCACCTCCACCGTGTCCTGGCCCGACTACATGGCCCCCGCGCTGGACTACCAGTGGAACGAGGTGGCGATTCCGTGGTGGACCAAGTTCGTCGCACACTGCCAGGCCCACGGTGTGGAGCAGATCGCCATCGAAGAATTCCCCTGCATGCTGGTCTACAACCCGGCCACGCTGTGGCGGCTGCGCAATGCGGTTGGCCCCACGGTCGGCATCAACCTGGACCCATCGCACCTGATCGCCATGGGTGCCGACCCCATCGCCGCGGCCCGTAACCTCAAGGGCGCGCTGTTCCACATCCACGGGAAAGATGCGCGCATCGAGCGCGGCCTGGCCGACATCAACGGCCTGCTGGAAACCCAGCCCGTCACCGCGCCCGAGAGCCGCAGCTGGAACTACGTGGCCGTGGGCTGCGGCAAAGACCTGCAGTGGTGGAAAGAGTTCTTCTCGGTCTGCCGCATGGGCGGCTACGACGGCTATGTCTCGCTGGAAATGGAAGACCTGACCATGTCGATCGAAGCCGGAGTTTTAACCTCCATCAACGCGTTGCAGCAAACCATCAGCCAATAAACCCAGAAAGCCATTGGACACCCCATGCGCATCGCCCTCGACCCCTACATGCACCGTCACCTCTCGCTGCCCGAGCTCTGCCGCAAGACGGCCGAGCTGGGCTACGAGCACATCGAACTCTCGCCGCGTGCCGACTTTCTGGAATGGTGGGCCCAGCCGCGCGTCTATCCCGAGCGCATCCAGGGCTTCAAAAAAGCCCTGAAAGACCATGGCGTGAAGCTGGCCACGCTGCAGCCCATGTACCGCTGGTCCAGCCCGCTGGAAGACGAGCGTCTGGCGGCGATGCGCTATTGGAAAAAGGCCATCCAGGTCGCGGTGGAGATGGACTGCGACACCATGATTTCCGAGTTTGGCCGGGGTGCCTCGCCCGAGCGCTCGGCCCTGCAAAATTTCAATACGGCTGAGACCTGCGAGGCGGCGTTCTGGCGCTCCATGGATGAGCTGATCCCCATCTTCGAGCGCGAAGGCGTGGTGTTGTCGATCGAGCCGCACCCCGAAGACTGGATCGAAACCATGGCCCCGGCCATCGACATCGTGCGCTCCATCGGCTCGTCCGGCGTCAAGCTGTCGTACATCGCGCCACACACCTTCTACTACGGAGACGACATGGCCGCCATGCTGCGCGCTGCCGCCCCGGTGCTGGCCCATGTGCGCGTGGCCGACACCTTCAACCACCGCGACTCCTCCGGCCTGCGCTACGTGGTCAACCCGCCGGGTGCCAAGGTGCGGGTGCACCAGCACCTGGACATGGGCAAAGGCGAGATCGACTGGGATGTGTTCTTTGGTACCCTGGCCGAGATCGGTTTTGACGGCGTGCTGTCGAGCTGCGTGTTTGGCTGGGACGAACGGGCCGACGACTCGTCGCACTTCATGCGCAGCGAAATTCAGCGCTATCTGGATAAGCACAAAAAGTGACCACGCCGCCCACCCAGATCGAGCCGCTGCTGGCTCACATCGGTAGCGAGTTCGGGGCTTTGAGCAAGCAGCTCAAAACCATCGCCCACTACGTAGCCCAGCACCCCGACACGCTGGGCGGCGAGAAGATCGAGAACCTGGCGCGCAGCTGCAACGTCCAGCCCTCGGCCGTGGTGCGCTTTGCCAAGCACTTCGGCTTCCACGGATACCGTGACTTCAAGGCGGTGTTCCGGAGCAGTGTCCAAAGTTAAAGCTTTTTAGGCTGCCTGCGCTTATAGAGTAAGCACAAGCAGCTATCTATTTCGTAGCTTTCGTGCTGGCAGGCTTGCGCGCCCGTTTGGCCGCGGCGGGGCCAGCGGACACCGGCGTCAGGCGCGAGAAGATCGGCCCTTGCACGTCGCCCAGCAGCGGCAGCGGGGCGAAGGCAATGGCTTCGGCCTCGGCTTCGGGCAGGCCGAAGCCGGTCAGCACGCAGCGCATCATCTGCTCGGGGTGGTGGTCGTGCGTGGGTTCTGTCAGCATGGTCTCGATGCCGAAAAAGATGGTGCCCAGCACCACGTCGCGGGCCACCCGCACGTTGTCGATCTTCAGGCGCTGCTGGGCGATGGCCTCCAGCAAATCGCGGTTCAGGTACACGTCGATCAGCTGCCCGCGCGCCGCCACCCGGGTGCCCACGCGGGTGATGAAAGCCCCCCACAGCGGATAGCGCATGGCGGTTTGCATGTACAGCCGCGAACCCGCCGAAAAGCGCGCCACCGGGTCGCTGAACTGCCGCACCGCCGGGTCCACCACCTGCAGGATTTCGTCGCTCATGCCACCGGCCACGGCCAGCAGCAGCTCCGAGGTGGTGCGAAAGTAGTTGTAGAAGGTGCCGCGCGACACCTGGGCGGCGGCAATGAAATCTTCAATCGCCGCGGTGTCTGGCCCCTTTTCGGCCAGCACCGTCAGCGCGCTCTCGATGAGGCGCAACCGCGTGGCCTCGCGCCGCTGCGCCCCCACCCGCACACGGTGGTCTTCCACCCCTGGTTTCTCTTCCGCTTTGTTCATGGGCCAAGGTTACACGACCCGCCGCCGCCGCTGCAGCATGCCACGGAGTGGGTGAAAACCCCTATCAAATTGTGCAAGTCGTCATATTGACGATGTGTGCAATTTAAATAAAAATCCAGCCATCACCAACCCCCCACGATCTGGAGACTCCCATGAAACTATTCCGCCACGGCCCCGCAGGCCAAGAGAAGCCCGGCGCTGTCGATGCCCAGGGCCAACTGCGCGACCTGTCGCTGCTGGTGCCCGACCTCAGCCCCGAATGGCTGGCCCCGGAGCGCCTGCACGCCCTGGCCGCCATCGACCTGCAACGCATGCCCCTGGTGGCCGCAGACACGCGCATCGGCTGCCCGGTGAACGGTGTGCGCCAGTTCGTGGCCATCGGCCTGAACTACCGCAAGCACGCGCTCGAATCCGGCCACGACATCCCCAAGGAACCGGTGGTGTTCACCAAGGCATTGACCTCGCTGGCCGGCCCGAACGACGACGTGACCCTGCCCGAGGGCTCGGTGGCGGGCGACTGGGAGATTGAGCTGGGCATCGTCATCGGCAGCGTGGCGCGCCAGGTGCCGGTGGACCAGGCCCTGGCCCACGTGGCAGGCTACGTGCTGGCCAACGACGTGTCCGAGCGCGGCTGGCAGATCAAGCGCAATGGCCAATGGGGCAAGGGCAAGAGCTTTGACGGCTTTGGCCCCATCGGCCCCTGGCTGGTCACTGCCGACGAGCTGCCCGACCCGCAAACCATCCCGCTGGAGCTGCGCGTCAACGGCGAAGTGCGCCAGCGCAGCAACACCGCCGACATGATCTTCAATGTGGCCGAAGTGGTGTCCTACCTCAGCCAGTTCATGACCCTGCTGCCCGGCGACGTGGTGATCACCGGCACCCCCGAAGGCGTAGGCCTGGGCATGAAGCCGCCGCAGTTTCTGGCGCGCGGCGACGTGATGACCCTGTCGGCCGGCGTGCTTGGCACCCAGCGCCAACAGGTGCGCTAAACCGTCCAAACCCTGTGTGAAAGATGCCGCCCGCAGAGGCGGCGGGGACAGCCACGTCCGCAAAAAAGTGGGAGACAAAGATGGCAGACTTTCTCGCCGTGCACTCGGTGCACGAATTCGTATTCAGCGTGCCCGACCTGGCGCAGGCGCGGCATTTCTACACCAGCTTCGGCCTGGAGGTGCGCGAGGAGGGCCCAGGCCTGGCGCTGTACACCCAGGGCCACCCGCACCGCTGGGCGCGCATTCTGCCCGGTACGGCCAAGCGTCTGCTGTGGGTGAGCTACGGCATCCATGCGGCAGACCAGGCCCGCTTCGCGCAGCATCTGGCGGCGCTGGAGATCCCCCGCATTGCGCCGTGCGAAGGGGCGGGCGGTGTGTGGATCGCTGGCCCGGACCGGTTGCCGCTGCAGCTTGTGGTGGCCGAGAAATCTTCGCCCTCGGCCCCCGTGCCCCGCGTGATGCCTCCGCAAACCGGCTCCGCAGGCCGGGCCCTCAACCGCAGCGCGATCCAACCGATTGCGCCGCTGCACCTGTCGCACATCCTGATGTTCAGCGCCAACGTGGTGGAGGCCGTGCAGTTCTACACCACCGTGCTGGGCCTGCGCCTGTCCGACAGCTCGGGGCCGGTCATTGGCTTCATGCACAGCCCGCACGGCAGCGACCACCACCTGATCGCGCTGGCCCTGTCGGGCGGCGGCGGGCTGCACCACAGCAGCTGGACGGTGCCGTCGCTGGATGCCGTGGGCCTGGGCGCGCAGCAGATGGCGCAGGCCGGTTACGCGCAGGGCTGGGGCCTGGGCCGCCACGTGCTGGGCTCCAACTACTTCCGCTACGTGCGCGACCCCTGGGGCAGCTATGCCGAGTACTCGTTCGACATCGACTACATCCCCGCGGGCATGGAATGGCCCAGCGCCGACCACCCCATCGAGGACTCGCTCTACACCTGGGGCCCGCCGCCGCCCGACGACTTTGTGACCAATTTTGAGCTAACCGTTTGATCCCCCGGAGACCCACCATGCAAACAGAAATTCCGATGTACGACGTAGTGCAGATCGGCTACGGCCCGGTCAGCGAAATCATGGCCCTGGCGCTGGCCCGCCAGGGCCGCAGCGTGGCCGTGTTCGAGCGCTGGCGCGAACGCTTCAGCCTGCCGCGCGCGGTGTGCATAGACCACGAGCTGTACCGTGTGCTGTCGGCCTTGGGCATGGGCGAGGATTTGCCCGCCGTGAGCCACGCCGGGCCGATGTACCGCTGGTTCAACGCCGAATGGAAGGAGCTGCTGGCCATCGACTGGGAATCCGAGTCCATCTCCGGCGGGCCCGAGGTCAACTTCATCCACCAGCCCACGCTGGAAAAAATGTTCGAAGACGTGGTGGCCGCCTGCCCGAATGTAGAGGTGAACCTGGGCTGGGAGGCCGTGGCCGCCACCCAGACCGCCGACTACGTGGAACTCACGGTGCGCGACTTTGCCACCGACGCGCGCCGCACCGTGCGGGCCCAATACCTCATCGGGGCCGACGGTGCCAACAGCCTGGTGCGCCAGGCCATAGGCTCCACCCAGGAGGACCGCGGTTTCGAGGCCGACTGGCTGGTGATCGACGTGCTGCCGTTTGATGGCGTAGTGCTGGACATCCCGCCCGCCGCCCAGTACTGCAACCCGCTGCGCCCCACCACCATCGTGCCCGCAGGCGTAAAGGATGGCCGCTACTTCCGCCGCTGGGAATTCATGCGCCTGCCGGGTGAACAGCGCGAAGACCTGGAGCTGGAAAGCCGCGCCTGGGAACTGCTGGCCCCCTGGGTGCAGCCCCACCAGGCCAGCATCGTGCGGCACAAGGTCTACACCTTCCGCTCGCTGCTGGCCAACACCTGGCGCAAGGGCCGCATGCTGATTGCGGGCGACGCCGCCCACGTGATGCCACCCTTCATGGGGCAGGGCATGTGCGCCGGGCTGCGCGACGACTGGAACCTGGCCTGGAAGCTCAACCTGGTGCTGGACGGCAAGGCCAGCGATGCGCTGCTCGACACCTACCAGCCCGAGCGCCGCCCGCACGTCAGCGATGTGATCGATTTGTCGATGTACCTGGGCAAGGTGATCTGCATCCCCGATCCGGCCCAAGCCGCCGAGCGGGATGCCGCCTTCTTCAGCGGCCAGGCCGCCCCGCCGCCGCCGTTTCCCAGCCTCACGGCGGGCATTCTGCGCCATGGCGCGGACGGCAGGCTGCAGGCACCCGCAGGCCTGCTCAGCCCGCACGGCACCGTGCGCCGGGGCACGCAGCAGGGCCGGTTTGACGCGATGGTGGGCCTGGGCTTTGTGCTCGTCTCCACCGTGGACATCACTTTGGGCGCGGCCCAACACCAGTTTCTGGATGCCCTGGGAACCCGGCGCGTGGTGATCACCGCCGACGGCGCGGCACCCGGCAGCTGGGCCGATGTGGACCATAAGTTCCTGCCCTACATGGCGCAGCACGGCATCACCGCGATGCTGGTGCGGCCCGACTTCTACCTGTACGGCGCAGTCGCGCAGGCCGAAGACACCCCCGATTTAGTAGACGACCTGGCCGCTGATCTGCAGCGCCACGGTGTCCATGTGATTTAACCAGGAGCCACCATGCACGCTGCTACGCTTACCCCCTCTACGACCACACCGTCCCGCTGGGACATCAGTTACGAATGGAAAGCCGTCACCCTGCTGTGCCTGGGCTTTGGCCTGGTCGGCATCGACCGCTTCATGATCCTGCCGCTGTTCCCGGTGATCTCGCAGGAGCTGCACCTCAACTACCAGGACCTGGGGCAGATCACCGGTGTGCTGTCCATCGCCTGGGGCCTGGCCTCCATCTTCATGGGCAACCTGTCGGACCGGCTGGGCCACCGCAAGGTGCTGATTCCGGCGGTCATCGTGTTCTCGCTGTTGGCGGGCTTTAGCGGCCTGGCCACGGGCGTGGTCAGCATGATGGCCATCCGCGCGCTGATGGGGCTGGCCGAAGGCGCCTTCACCCCCGTGAGCATCGTGGCCACGCTGGACGCGTCCAAGCCCTCGCGCCAGGGTATGAATATCGGCATCCAGCAAATGGCACTGCCCTTGTTTGGTTTGGGCATCGCCCCGGTGCTGGTGACGCAGCTGCTCAAGGTGGTGGAATGGCACTGGATTTTTGCCCTGGTGTCGATTCCCGGCCTGGCCATCGCCTACCTGCTGTACCGCGTGCTGCGCAACACCCCGCCTGCCGTGGCCGCGCTGCACACCGCGACTGCCGACGTGGCCGCGCACCGCTGGAGCGATGTGTTCAAGTACCGCAACATCCCCCTGAACATGCTGGGCATGTTGTGCTGGCTGACCTGCCTGGTGGTGCTGAGCGCCTTGCTGCCCAGCTACCTGGTCGACTACCTGCACCTGAGCCTGGAGCAAATGGGCCTGGTGCTGTCGGCCATCGGCTTTGGCGGCACGCTGGGTACGCTGGTGATGCCTGCGCTGTCAGACCGGCTGGGCCGCAAGCCGGTGATGGTGATGTCTGTCATCGGCGCAGGTATCGGTTTGTACTTTTTGATGCACACCGGGGCCGAGCCCTACCGCCTGTTTGGCAGCCTGTTTGCCACGCTGTTCTTTGTGTTCAGCATGATCTGCCTGACCGTTGGCCCGATCAGCGCCGAGTCGGTGCCCGCCAAGCTGATGACCACCGCGTCCGGCATCGTGGTGGGCACGGGTGAGATCTTTGGCGGCGGCATCGCCCCGGTGATTGCAGGCTACGTGGCCCAGCACTACGGTATCCAGTACATCCTGCACCTGGCGGCGGTGGCCCTGGTGCTGGGCTTTGTGGTGGTGCTGTTCCTGCAAGAAACCGCCCCTTCCCAACGCCGTTGAACGGAGCCCGCCATGCACAAGCCCTCCCGCCGCGCCGCACTTGGCCAATTTTCTGCTGCCCTGGCCCTGGGCATCACCGGTTCTGCACAGGCAGCAGACACCGCCACCAGCCCTTGCACCTGCGGCCTGGTCGACGCGCATTCGCACTACCTGCCGCCGTTCTATGCGCAGGCCCTGGCCGACGCGGGCCTGGTCACGCTGGACGGCGGCTTTCCGGTGCCGCCGTGGTCCGAAGAAAAAGCCCTGGCCCACATGGACCGGCACAGCATCGACACCTCGATGCTGTCGGTGTCCTCCCCCACCGTGGGCTTTCTGAAAGACAGCCTGGCGCGCCAGCGGCTGGCCCGCGCGCTGAATGTGTTTGCCGCCGAGCTGGTGCAGCGCACGCCCAGCCGCTTTGGCGCGTTTGCCACCCTGCCGCTGCCCGATGTGGCCGCTTCGCTGGACGAGATGGGCTACGCGCTGGATGTGCTGAAGCTGGACGGCGTGGTGATGGAAACCAATGTGCACGGCATCTACCTGGGTGATACCCGGCTGGACCCGCTGTTTGCCGAACTGCACCGCCGCCGTGCCACGCTGTTTTTGCACCCCACCTCGCCGCCGTGCTTCGAGGCCGTGGGGCTGGGCCGGCCCGCGCCGATCTTCGAGTTTCCACTGGACACGGCGCGCACCGTGACCGACCTGGTGTTTGCGGGCACGCTCACCAAGTACCCCGACATCCGCATCATCGTCCCGCACGCGGGCGGCGCGCTGTCGGCGGTGGCCGAGCGCATCGCCATGTTCTCCACCCTGCCGTTTTTGCCGCAGCGCCCGGCCGGGGGCCCGGACGAGGTGCGCCGGGTGCTGGCCGCGCTGTACTACGACCTGGCCGGGTCGGCCAGCGACGCGGCCATCGAGCGGCTGCGGCGGCTGGGCTCGCTGAGCCACGTGCTGTTTGGCAGCGATTTTCCGTTTACCCCGGCGGCGGGCATTGCGGCCAATGTGGCGGCTTTTCGTGCCCTGGGCGGCCTGACGGCAGCCGAACACGAGGGGATGGCGCGGGGCAATGCACTGCGGCTGTTTCCCCGGTTGGGGTCGTTGTAGCCGGGCTAAAACTTCAAGCGTTTTAGGCCGCCTGTGCTGATGGCATGGGCGTAAGCAGCTACTTATTTTGTAGTGTTCATGCAGAAGGGCATGCCCAGGCGTGGGTGTACATAAAGTTACATCCGCAGTATGGTGGAGCCCCGTGCGCTGATTTCTGGCCGCGCCATTCCAGTCCCGCCCACTGCATGCCCATCGACCTCCCGCCTCCTGCGGATCTCCGTCCCCGTCCGGTGGCCACGCCCACTCTGACACAGGCCTTCGCGGCCCAACTGCGGCAGCTCAACCGTTGGACCGGCATCGGTGCCTGCCTGTGGCTGGTGCTGGTGGGGGCCCTGGCGCTGTGGCTGTCGGGCCGCATCGTGGACGCACACATTGCCGACAGCGTGGCGGTGGCCCAGACCGATGCCGTCAGCACCGCCCGCATCATCGACCGCAAGTTTTCCGAGGTGGCCACGGTAGCCGCGCTGCTGGCCCAGCAGACCTCGGTGCAAGCGCTGCTGGCCGAGTCCAACCCCCAGGCTGCCGGCCTGTTGGCCATGGCGACTGCGGACCGGCGGGCCAAGCTGGTGGGCGACCCGTTTGTGCGCTTTCTGGGCGATAGCCTGGAGCAGACCCGCCAGCGGCAGGAGTACAGCCACGTGTTCGTGGTCAACGTGGCAGGCCTAGTGGTGGCCACCAGCGACGGGCGCAAGCCCGGCAGCCTGCTGGGCCAGACCTACTTGGCGCGCAGCGACTTCAACGACGCGATGGCGCACGGCGTGGGCCAGTTGTTCACCATTGGCCAAGGGCTGAACAGCTACGCCAACCAGCCGGGCTTTTTTTACGCGCAGCGGGCCGACCGAGACGATGTGCCCCAGGGCGTGGTGGTCATCCAGCACGATGCCAGCGCCCTGGCCCCGCTGCTGGCTGGGCACCAGATTGCGCTGGTGGTGGACCGCGACGGCATTGTGGTCAGCGCCTCGCGCAGCGACTTCATGCTGCGCCATGTGGGCGCGCTGGCACCGGTGCCGCCCGCCACGGCGCGGATGGCCACGATTCCGGTGCAGCGCCCGGCCTCCGTGCTGCACCCCCGCCATTGGGAGGTGGATGGCAACCCCTATCTGGTCCACCAGGTGCCGCTGGCCCAGCCCGGCTACCAGCTGCTGGCCCTGGACCCGCTGGATGCGCTGGGCCCGATGGTGCGCTGGCACTACTCCCTGGCGGCGCTGGTGGCCGCCCTGGGGCTGGGGCTGATTTTGCTGCTCAGCCGCATTGCCAGCCAGGTGATGCGCAACCGCCACACCGGCCTGCGCCTGGCGGCCGAGCACGCCGCCACCTTGCAGGCCATGCTCGACAGCATCCCGACCCCCGTGTTCTACAAAGATGCCGAAACCCGCTTTCTGGGCTGCAACCAGGCCTACGAACAGGCGTTCGGCCTGTCGGCCCGGGACCTGCTGGGCACCACGGTGATCGAGTTGGAATTTATTCCGCTGGCGCGGCGGCAGGTGATCCAGAGCGAACAGCTGTATATCCTGTCCACCAACACCGCGATCCGCCGGGAAGAGACCTTTGTGTTTGCCGACGGCAAGCCGCACACCACCCTGTACTCGATCAACCCCTTCCACCACGCCGATGGCCGGGTGGCCGGGCTGGTGGGCGTGCTGGTCGACATCAGCGAACTCACCCAGGCCCAGGCCGAGCTGCGCCAGGCCAAGGAGGTGGCCGAGGAAGCCACCCAGGCCAAGTCGATGTTCCTGGCCAACATGAGCCACGAGATCCGCACCCCGATGAATGCCGTCATCGGCCTGTCGCACCTGGCGCTGAAGACCCCCCTGGACAGCACCCAGCGCGACTACATCGGCAAGATCCACCGCGCGGGCGTGGCGCTGCTGGGCATCATCAACGACATCCTGGACTTCTCCAAGATCGAGGCCGACAAGCTCGATGTGGAGCAGGTGCCGTTCCGGCTGGACGAGGTGCTCAACCACAGCACCACCCTGCTGGCCGAGCGCATGGCCGAAAAGGGCCTGGCCCTGGTGTTCGACGTGGCTTCCGAGGTGGCCCCGGCCCTGGTGGGCGACCCGCTGCGCCTGGGCCAGATCCTCACCAACCTGCTCAGCAACGCCGCCAAGTTCACCGACAAGGGCCTGGTCACCGTGGCCGTGCACACCGTGGACAAGACCCCGGAGCGGGTGCGGCTGCGCTTTGAAGTGCGCGACACCGGCATCGGCATGACCGAAGCGCAGGCCGCCAAACTGTTCCAGGCCTTCACCCAGGCCGACGGCTCGGTGACCCGCAAATACGGTGGCACCGGCCTGGGCCTGGCCATCACCCGTGGCCTGGTGGAGCGCATGGGTGGCGAGATCCACGTGCAGAGCGAACCCGGCGTGGGCAGCTGCTTCAGCTTTGAACTCGGCTTCGGCCTGGCCGATCCGGCCACGCTGCCCGCCCCGGCGGACGCGGCCCCCGCCCGCCTGGACGGCCTGCGCCTGCTGCTGGCCGAAGACAACGACATCAACCAGCAGATCGCGGTGGAGCTGCTGCAGGCCGCCGGGGCCGAGGTGGTGGTGGCCGACAACGGCCGCATCGCCCTGGACCTGCTGGCCACCGCGCCCCCCGAGCACTTCCACGCCGTGCTGATGGACCTGCAAATGCCGGTGATGGGCGGGCTGGAGGCCACCCGGCAGATCCGCGCCAACCCCCGCTATGCCGCGCTGCCCGTCATCGCCATGACCGCCCACGCCCTGCGCGAAGAGCGTGAGCGCTGCCTGGCGGCGGGCATGGTGGACCACATCACCAAGCCGCTGGATCCGCCCAGCCTGCTGCACACGGTACTGCGCTGGGCCCGCCCCGCCAACCCAGGCACCCTTGCCCAGGCCGCAGCCACCGGCCCCGCTGCCCCGCAAGCCTGGCCCGCCGTGCCCGGCCTGGACACCGCCGCAGGGATGCGCCGTGTGGCTGGCAACGAAAAGCTCTACCTGCGGCTGCTGCAGCAGTTTGTGCAACACCACGCCAACGCCCCCCAGCGCGCCCAGGAGGCCCTGGCCCAGGGCGACCTGGCCACCCTGCAGCGCGTGGTCCACACCGCCAAGGGCGTGGCCGGCAACATCGGCCTGACCGACCTGGCCGCCGCCGCGCTGGCGCTGGAAGAGGCGCTGCACCAGGGTGGCAGCACGGGCGGTGAGGTGGCCCCCGCCATGGCCCGCCTGCAGGCCGAAAACACCCGTGCCCTGGCCGCCCTGCGCACCCTGTTGGCCGAGCGCGTGGCCGAGCCGAATGGCGAACCGGCCCCGGTAGCCGCCACCGCCGAAGTCCGCGCCCTGGGCCAGCAACTGCTGCACCTGCTGGAAGACAGCGACGGCGATGCGGTCGAACTGGTGCTGGAGCACGCGGCCAGCCTGCGCAGCCTATTCCCCGCGGGCAGCTACCCGGCCTTCCAGAGTGCCGTCAACGGCTTCGACTTCGAGCATGCCGCCGAGCAGCTGCAGGCGGCGCTGGAGCAAGAGGCATAAAACTATGGTTTTCGTAGCTGCTTACGCTTATTCAATAAGCGCTGGATACCAATTAGGCATAAAGATAAAAAATAGCGGCCCTGATGATCTCCAAGGCGACTGCAACAACGCCCCTTCCAGAACAGCGCGGAACTGGCTCCGCCAGGCCGCTGCTGTTGCCCCCTGCAAGGGTTGGCGGAAAGTGCGCAGCACTGTAGCCTGGGGGTGAGCCAAAGTTCACGGTGCCACTACCAGCTCTTTGGTGCGCTCCTGCCGCACCACCCAGAGCCCGCAGGCAATCACGATGGCCCCGCCCAGCAGCGTGCTCTGGTCGGGTGCGGACTGCCACAGCAGACCGTCCAGCGCCACACCCCAGGCCAGCGCGGTGTACTCGAATGGTGCCACCACGGCGGCCTGCCCGTAGCGAAACGCCTGCGTGATCGCCAACTGCCCGGCAAAGCCGCTCACCGCGATCACCGCCAGCACCGGCGCGTCTGCAGGCAGCACCGCCACCCAGTGCGGCCAGGCCAGCACCCCGGCCCCCACCGCCAGCCCGCCGGTGCCCCAGAACACCAGCGCGGCGCTGGAATCGGTGCGGCTCAGCACCCGGCTGGTCACCGACGACACCGCGTAGCACACGGCCGAGCCCAGCACCGCCAGCGCGCCCAGCGACAGGAACGCCCCCTGGTCGGGCCGCAGCGCCACCACCACGCCGCACAGCCCGCCCGCCAGCGCCCACCAGTGGCGCGGCCGCACGCGCTCCTGCAGCACCGGGATCGACAGCACCGTGATCAGCAGCGGGGCGATGAAAAAGATGGTGTAGGCCTCGGCCAGCCCCAGCGTGCGCAGCGCCGTCACAAACAGCGACAGCATCGCCACCCCAATCACCATCCTCAGCAAATGCAGCGGCCAGCGGATTTTCAGCAGGCTGGGCAGCTCCCGGCGCCACAGCACGTACAAGGCCACCAGCGGCAGCGCCACCAGCCCGCGCATCGAAGCCACCTGCAGGGGAGGGTAGTGGTGGCTCAGGGTTTTCAGGGCGGCGTCCATCACCGAGAAGGAGCCCACGGCAATCACCATGGCCAGGATGCCGCGCAGATTGGCGGCGGAGACAGAAGCAGAAGCAGGGGGGGTGGGCAAGCGGGAGACTCCGGACGCGCGGGGCGTGGTTTATAAGAACGGGTTCGTTTATATCTCTTACTGGAGTTTTCCCCATGCCCATCTGGAAGCAGCCTTTCTCCGTCGAAATCTGTACCGCCGGTGCCGTCGGCACCGCCATCGCCCACCTGGGCATCGAGTTTCTGGAGGTGGGCGACGACTTCGTGCGCGCCCGCGTGCCGGTGGACCACCGCACCTGCCAGCCCTACGGCCTGCTGCACGGCGGCGTCAGCGTGGTGCTGGCCGAAACCCTGGGCTCCATTGGCGCCATGTACGCCGCCCCCGAAGGCCACCGCGCCGTGGGCCTGGACATCAACGCCAACCACCTGCGCGGCGCCACCCACGGCTGGGTCACCGGCACCGCCCGCCCGGTCCACATCGGCCGCACCACCCAGGTCTGGGCCATCGAGCTGGTGGACGACGCAGGTAATTTGACCTGCGTCTCGCGCATCACCATGGCCATACTGGCGCCGAAGGTTTAAGGGCAAAAAGTGGCTCCAGCGCTTGTTCTATAGGCGTGAGCAGCTATCAAAAAAATAGCGAGCATAATGGACCTTGGGGCGCATCCAATGGATTGCATTTGGACTGGTTGGCCACCTTGGGGGAACTCACTGCCCCCCAAGGGCTCTACCTAACAGCAAGGGCATCCTCGGTGCGCTGCCATAACCCCTACCAGGAGACTCTATGCAGATCCAATTCAACACCGACCACAACATCGAAGGCCATGAAGGCTTGGCGGCCCACGTGACCGGGGTGGTGCAGCACGCGCTGGCGCGGCTCAGCGCACACATCACCCGCGTCGAGGTGCACCTGAGCGATGAAAACAGCGACAAGAACAGCCACCAGGACAAGCGCTGCATGCTCGAAGCCCGCCTGGAAGGCCGTCCGCCCGTGGCCGTGACGCACCATGCCGACACGTTGCACAAGGCGGTGGATGGCGCGGCAGACAAGCTCACCCGCAAGATCGACGACCTGCTGCACAAGCTGCACGACCAGAAGACCCGCGGCGACGCGCTGGTCCTGCCAGAGTAGAAAATTAACCAGGTGACAGGTCCACTGTCACCTGCATCTGCTGCACCTCCAGCGGCGTACTGCCGTAGTCGGAGATAAACGCCACATCCGCCGCGTCCCGCCCGTAGGCCATCACGATGCGCCCGCCGCGCGGCTGGGTCTGGGTGGCGTCGAAGGTGTACCAGCGCTCCCCCACAAACACCTCGAACCAGGCGTGCAGGTCCATCGGGGCCAGCCCGTACAGGTAGCCCACGACGATGCGCGCGGGCAGGCGCAGGCTGCGGCACAGGGCGATACCCACATGCGCGAAGTCGCGGCACACGCCCGCGCCCTGGGACAGCGTGTCCAGGGCATCGGTGGAGCCGCTGCTCACGCCGTACTGGTAGGTGAGGTTCGCGTGGATCCAGGCGCGGATGGCTTCCGCCTGGTCGTAGCCGGGCAGTGCATTGCCGACGATGCCCAGCGCCCGTTCGGCCATCTTGTCCGACGGGCAGTAGCGGCTTTGCAGCAGGTACAGCAGCACGTTGTCGGGCAGCCATTGCGTGGGAGTGGGGGCGGCGTGCGGGGCGACGGCAATGTCGGCATCCACTTCGGCGGTGACCGACAAGGCCATGTGGGCGGGGCCGGGCGGCAGCACCATGCGCTGGCACAGGTTGCCGTAGACATCGGTGTAGTCCACGCGCGGCACCCAGGGTTGCACCTCGAAGTTTTCCTGCAGGATGTGCTGGGCCTCGCCGTGGCTGGCCCGCAGCATGGCCACCAGCGGGCATTCGGCGGCGTTGTGGACCGACAGGGTGCAGGTGGCAGTGAGTTGCATGCGCGTGGTTCCCAAAAAGCTGCCAGCTTAGACCTGCCGGTGTGACAAGGATGTAGGAGGAGGGCCCTAAATTTTCAGCTTGCCCAGGCCGGCTCCAGGCCGTGGTGCAGGGCGGCGCGCAGCACTTCGGCAAAGCGCCGCAGCTTGGCCGGGTAAAACTGGGCGTAGGGGTAGAGCAGCACCATCGGCAAAGGGGCGGCATGCCATTCGGGCAGCAGGTGCACCAACGTGCCGTTGGCCACGTCGTCGGCCACCGCCCAGGCCGAGGCCACGCACACGCCCAGGCCCATCAGCGCGGCGTTGCGCATGGCAAACAGGCTGTCGGTGCTGATGCGCGGCTGCAGCGCCAGGCGGTGTTGCGTGCCGCTGCGGTGCTCCAGGCTGATTTCGTTGCGGTAGAAGGTGCGCAGCGCCAGCCAGGGCAGGGCGGCCAGGTCCTCGGCATGGGTGGGCCGGGGGCCGTCGCCCAGCAGGCTGGGGGCGGCCACCACGATGCGCGGAATCTCGGCCAGCTTGACCGACACCACGGTGGGGTCGTCCACCGCGCCGACGTGGATGGCGCAGTCGATGCCGTCGGCAATGAAGTTGGGTGTGCCGTCGTGCAGCAGCCATTCCACCGCCACCCGGGGGTAGCGGCGCAGGTACTCGGCCAGCGGGGTGATGAGCTGCTGCTGGCCAAAGGCGTGCGGGGCCATCACGCGCAGCGTGCCCTCGGGCACATCGTGGCTGCCGCGCAGGTCGGCCTCGAACGCGTCCCAGCGTCCCAGCAGCTCCTTGGCCCGGGCAAAGCAGCGGCTGCCGTCCTCGGTGAGCTGCATGGCATGGGTGGAGCGCTGCAGCAGCTTGATGCCCAGCGAGCGCTCCAGCGCCTGCAGGCGGCGGCTCACCGTGGGCTGGGTGGCGCCCATCTGCAGCGCCGCCGCCGACAGGCTGCCCGCCTCGACGATGCGCACAAAGGTTTGCATCAGCTCGATGCGGTCGGGGGTGGTCTTCATGCGCATAGCGTATAGGCATTGTGCCCAGTGTGGGCGTTCCCTGTGTGGCTGGATTCAAGGACACTCGCGGCATCCGACAATTTCAGGGTTTTCACCATGTCTTCTACCGTTATGACGCATAACCAAACCACGGCTCTGCCCGGTGCGCTGGTCCTGCTACTGGCCGCAGGCGCGGGCCTGGCCGCTGCCGCGCTGTACTACAGCCAGCCCATGCTGGGCGTGCTGGCGGGCGAGTTCCAGGCGTCGCCAGTGGCCATCGGCCTGGTGCCCACGCTGACGCAACTGGGCTACGCCCTGGGCCTGATCCTGCTGGCCCCGCTGGGCGACCGGTTTGACCGCCGCCGCATCATCCTGGGCAAGGCGGCGATTTTGTGCATTGCGCTGCTGACGGCGGCGGCGGCGCCGTCGATTGGCGTGCTGCTGGCGGCCAGCCTGGCGATTGGCATCTCGGCCACCCTGGCGCAGGACATCGTGCCCGCCGCCGCCACGCTGGCGCCGGAATCCAGCCGCGGCAAGACCGTGGGCACGGTGATGACCGGGCTGCTGCTGGGCATTTTGCTGTCGCGGGTGGTGTCGGGCTTTGTGGCCGAGCACGCGGGCTGGCGGGGCATGTTCGTGGTGGCGGCGCTCAGCATCGCCTTGCTGGGCGTGGCGGTGTGGCGCGGCCTGCCGCGCTTTGTGCCGACCACGCAAATGCCTTACCTGGCGCTGATGGCCAGCCTGTTCACGCTGCTGCAGCGCCATGCCGGTTTGCGCCGCGCCGCCCTGGCCCAGGGCCTGCTGAGTGTGGCCTTCAGCGCGTTCTGGTCCACGCTGGCGGTGATGCTGCACGCCGCGCCCTTCCACCTGGGCAGTGCCGCCGCCGGAGCGTTTGGCCTGGCGGGTGCAGCCGGTGCGCTGGCCGCGCCGCTGGCCGGCAAGGTGGCCGACCGCAAGGGCCCCGAGGTGGTGACGCGCATCGGTGCGGGCCTGGTGGTGGTGGCCTTTTTGGCCATGGCCCTCGGTGGCATGGACGCTGGCGGCCCGCTGTGGCTGATCGCCTTGGGCGCGGTGGTGTTCGACCTGGGCGTGCAGGCCAGCCTGATTGCCCACCAGACCATCGTCTACAGCCTGGAGCCCGCCGCCCGCAGCCGCCTGAATGCGGTGCTGATGGGCAGCATGTTCATCGGCATGGCCAGCGGTGCCTGGCTGGGCAGCCAGGCCCTGGCGCAGTGGGGCTGGCCGGGCGTGTGCGGCCTGGCGGCACTGGCCGGTGGGGTGGCGCTGGCGGTGCGGCTGTGGCCTAAAGCCCAGGCCTAAAATAGGCCGCTCACGCTTATTCCATCAGCATGAGCAGCTATATTTTTAAAAGCAAACCTCTTTGTCCATGGCCCCACTGACCACCACCCACTGGCCCCGCGTGCTCACCCTGTGGCTGTGCGGCGTGGCGGCGGCGATGCAGTTTTCCAAGGTGTCGTTTGCCTTCCAGACCCTGCAGGCCACCTACGCGGCCACGCCTGCGGCGATGGGCTGGATTTTGTCCACCGTGGGCATGGTGGGGCTGGTGTTTGGCGTGACCATGGGCTTGTGTGCCCCGGCCATCGGCTACCGGCGCCTGCTGTTGGTGGGCATGGGGCTGGGGGCCGTGCTGGCCGGGGTGCAGTCGCTGGAGCCGCCGTTTGCGCTGTTGTGGCTGACGCGGCTGCTGGAAGGCGTGTCGCAACTGGCGGTGGTGGTGGCCGCGCCCACGCTCATCATGCAGCACAGCGCGCCACAGCACCGCGCCATCGCCATGGGGCTGTGGAGCACCTTTGTGGGCGTGGCGTTTGCACTCACCGCGGCGGGCGGGGGCTGGGTGCTGGCGCATCTCCAACTGGGTGGTTTGATGGCCGTGCACGCCCTGGCCATGGCGCTGATGGGCTGCACGGTGCTGTGGCTGCTGCCCCGCGACAGCGCCTCCACCCAGCCTTGGCCCACGCTGGCCAGCCTGCCGCAGCTGCATGCGCGCATCTACAGCCAGTGGGCCACGGCGCTGCCGGGCTGCTGCTTCTTTTTCTACACCGCCACCGCCATTGCCCTGCTGACCTTTATTCCGCCCTACGCCGGGGCCGACCGCGCCTGGCTGCCGGTGCTGCTGCCGTTGCTCAGCATTGGTGGCAACTTTTTGGCGGGCTGGTTGGCCCAGTCGGTGCTGCGGCCCTCCACGCTGGTACCGCTGGCGTTTGCGGGTGTTGCCGCTGCCGGGCTGGCGCTGGGGCTGTGCCTGTGGCAGGGCTTGCCGATTGCGCCAGTGGCCTTGCTGTTGATGGCGCTGGTGGGCCTGGCGGGCGGTTCCGCGTTTGCACTGGTGCCATATTTGAGCGACGCGCAGCCGGTGCAGGCCCGCGCCACCGGGGCGGTCGCGCAAATGGGCAACCTGGGCTCCACCCTGGGCCCGCCGGTGTTTGCCTACGCCATCGCGGGGCTGGGTCCGCTGGGCCTGGTGCTGCCGCTGCTGGTGTGGGCGCTGGCTGGTTTAAGCTTGGCCACCTGGGGCCTGCGCCGCCACTTTGCACCTCAATAACCACCACCACACCATGCTGCAACTCCACTACGCCCCCAGCACCGCCGCCATGGCGCCGCACATCCTGCTGGAAGAAATCGGCCTGCCGTTTGAACTGCTGTTGGTCGACACCAGCGCAGGCGCACACAAGGCCCCGGCCTATCTGGCACTCAACCCCAACGGCCTGGTGCCGGTACTGACCGACGGCGACCTGGTGCTGTTCGAGTCCGCCGCCATCTGCCTGCACCTGTGCGACAGCCACCCCGCCGCGGGCCTGGCCCCGGCGGTGGGCACCGTGGAGCGCGCCCATTTCTACAAGTGGCTGGTGTGGATGACCAACACCTTGCAAAGCACGCTGATCGCCTACTTCTACCCGCACCGCTGGGTCAACCCCGGCAACACCGCCGCTGCCGCCGAAGTAAAGGCCCAGGCCGAGCACCGGGTCAGCGGCCTGCTGGCGCAACTCGATGCCGAGCTGGCCCGCCACGGCGGCCCCTGGCTGCTGGGCCCCACCTACTCCGCGCTGGACGCCTACGCGCTGATGCTCTGCCGCTGGACCCGCAACTTCGCCAGCGCCCCGGCGCGCACCTATCCGCACCTGGGGCCGTACCTGCAGACGGTGCTGGCGCGCCCGGCGGTGCAGCGGGTGTTTGCCACAGAGCAGTTGGCGCAGCCTTGGGTTTGATTTTGTAGATAAAAAGTGCCGCTGGCGCTTATGGAATGGGCGTGAGCCGCTACGAAAATGAGAGTATTGCGTGTGGCGCTCTTTTGAAGGAACCGTGCCGCCGTGTGGGTGGGGCGAAGCTTCACCGGGCTATAGTGGTTCGGCGTTTTGTCTGCGGGGTTTGTCGGGGTTTTAAACCCTGTATAAAAACCGGATCACCCTATGGGAAACACGTCGGCAAGCCACTTTCAGGAGATTTCGATGGATGATTCAAACCTCAGTCGCGGATGTAAACCTCAGGGTTTGCGGCGTACATCGCGTTAAAACCCTTCATGTCCTGCGCCTTCATCATCACAGTGGTTGCCGCGTCTGTCGGTCTGTTGTCTGGCTTGTGGCTTTGTTATCCAACGGCAGCACAGAACCCGCATAGCCTTGCGTGGGTTGCGAGTCCGCCGAACAAAGCTACTGAAGGGATGACCGCTCTAGCAATTGCTCAATCAGCACAGTACTCAGTTGGAGGGCTGCTTCTTGTCTTTGCGTTTTTTCTTCAAGTGCTGGCAGCTTTAGCGCCGCAAGCCACGATTCAAGCGTCGAATCCAATCCTTCAATCCAGTCTTTATGTTGTTGCCGCCATCGTTGCACTTGTGTCTCTTGTCGTCCTTGCGCCACTTTCTTTCGTCGCCTACCAATGGCGCGTAAAGGCAATGCACCGGAAAGTACGAGCAGCAGAAGAGCACTTAGCAAACTTTCCACGTCTTACCCCTCTTCCATGAGTGGAAGCCGTTTTAACTGGTCGCCTGAGTCGGATCGCTATGCGCCCGCTCGGCTTCAACGTTAGTCGCCTTGCCGCTTGCCACGCATCTGGTTCTTACGCGGCAGTGAGCGCAGCGTAGCAACCATCTTCAGATAAAAAGTACTGCTAGCGCTTATGGAATAAGCGCTAGCAGCTCCCAAAACAATAGCTACTGTGTTTTTACACAGCCTTCGGCTATAGTCGCTGCATGGCCAAAGACAAAACCATCTACACCTGCAATGAATGCGGCGGCACCTGCCCCAAGTGGCTGGGCAAGTGCCCGCACTGCCAGGCCTGGAACACGCTGATCGAATCCGTGGCCGAGCCGGTGGCGGCGAGCAAGAACAACCGCTTTGCGGCGCTGGCCAAAACCGCCGAGGTGATGGCCCTGGCCGATATCGAAGCTACCGACATGGACCGCACGCCCACCGGGCTGGACGAGCTGGACCGGGTGCTGGGCGGCGGCATTGTGGAGGGCGGCGTGGTGCTGATCGGCGGCGACCCCGGCATCGGCAAATCCACGCTGCTGCTGCAGGCGCTGGATGCGTTGCAACGCGCGGGCCAGAAGACGCTGTACGTGACCGGCGAGGAGAGCGGGGCGCAGGTGGCGTTGCGCTCGCGCCGCTTGGGCATTGTCAACAGCCAGGTGCAGGTGCTGGCCGAAATCCAGCTGGAAAAAATCCTCAGCACGCTGCAAACCCACCGCCCGCACATCGCGGTGATCGACTCGATCCAGACCGTCTATTCCGACCAGCTCACCTCGGCCCCCGGCTCGGTGGCGCAGGTGCGCGAATGTGCGGCGCACCTGACGCGCGCGGCCAAGGCCAGCGGCGTGGCCATTGTGCTGGTGGGCCACGTCACCAAAGAGGGCGCGCTGGCCGGCCCGCGCGTGCTGGAGCACATGGTGGACACGGTGCTGTACTTCGAGGGCGACACGCACAGCAGCTTTCGCCTGGTGCGCGCCATCAAGAACCGCTTTGGCGCGGTCAACGAAATCGGCGTGTTCGCCATGACCGAGCACGGCCTGAAGGGCGTGAGCAACCCCAGCGCCATCTTTTTGAGCCAGCACCCCGAGCCGGTGCCCGGCAGCTGCGTGATGGTGACGCTGGAAGGTACGCGCCCGCTGCTGGTGGAGATCCAGGCGCTGGTGGACAGCGGCGGGCCATCGCCCCGGCGGTTGAGCGTGGGCCTGGATAAAGACCGTCTGGCCATGCTGCTGGCCGTGCTGCACCGCCACGCGGGCATCGCCTGCATGGACCAGGACGTGTTTGTCAACGCCGTGGGCGGTGTACGCATCAGCGAGCCCGCCGCCGATTTGGCGGTGCTGCTGGCCATCACCTCCAGCCTGCGCGGCAAGCCGTTGCCCAAGGGCTTCATCGCTTTTGGCGAGGTGGGCCTGGCCGGTGAAGTGCGCCCCGCGCCGCGCGGCCAGGAGCGCCTGAAAGAAGCCGCCAAACTGGGCTTCAGCGTGGCCGTCGTGCCCAAGGCCAACGCCCCCAAAAAGCCCATCGAGGGCCTGACCATCCACGCCGTGGAGCGGGTCGAGCAGGCAATGGAAGTTGTGCGTTCTTTGACGTAGTATGGGGATATAGGTTTACCGCATCCTCCCATGGACTGGCTTCAAAAACTCCCCTCCACCTGCCGCTCTCCGGCGGGTTGGGAGTGGACTATCTGGCGCAAGCTGCCCATGGTGCTGCTGGTCGGTACCGTCGTTCCCCTCGCTGGCTGGTGCCTTTGGTATTGGCTCATGGCCTCCGATGCCGCTGCCGACCTGCGCGGGCTGCAGATTGTGGGCTACGCGGTGGTGGGGGTGGTGCTGTTCCACTGGTCGGCGGTGCTCACGGTGGCCATTGGCTGCGTGATCGTGATGCTGATGAAAGGCCCTGGCTACGTGGCCGACGGCTTTCCCGTGTCGCATAGCGACCAGCCCCGGGACCCGTCGCTCGATCGGCTCTAGACCTTAAGTTTTCGGTAATCTGTGTTTCCTACCATGGGCTGCATGGAGGAACCGATGCATAACCTGACTTCAATCGCCCGCGGGCTGCTCTGGGGCGCACTGGCCCTGGCCCCGTGGGCGCACGCCACCACCCCTGCCGAACAACTGGCGGGCTACACCGCCCAGGCAGGAGCGCCTGCCCAGGCCGCGCGTGGGCAGCAACTGTTCACTACCCGCCACGGCAAGGAATGGAGCTGCGCGTCGTGCCACACGGCATCGCCCACGGTGGAAGGCAAACATGCCAGTACCGGTAAAGCCATCCGTCCGCTGGCACCGGCGTTCAATCCCGAACGCTTCACCGATACCGCCAAAACCGAAAAATGGTTTCGCCGCAATTGCAACGACGTGTTCGCACGCGAATGCAGCGCCGCCGAAAAGGCTGACGTGCTGGCCTGGCTGGTGGCCCTCCAGCGCTGATGCGCATTTCTGGAAATTCCACCATGCACTTGCTTTTCGCCCGCCGCTGCGCCCTGGCGCTGGCCGCCACGCTGCTGTCCTGGGGTGCCGGGGCTGATTCCCGTGTACCCCTGCCCACGCCCTTGCCCAAGTTCCAGCAGGAGTGCGTGTCCTGCCACATCGCCTATCCGCCCGGCATGCTGCCTGCGGCTTCGTGGCGGCATTTGATGGGATCACTGAAGCAGCACTACGGCACCGACGCTTCGCTGGACGAAGCCAGCGTGCGCGAGATCAGCACCTGGCTGCAGGCCAATGCAGGCACCTACAAGCGGGTGAGCGCGCCGCCGCCGCAGGACCGCATCACCCAGTCGGAGTGGTTCATCCGCAAACACCGCGAGGTCGATCCGGCGGTCTGGAAGCAGTCGGCGGTAAAAAGCGCAGCCAACTGCGTCGCCTGCCACACCCGCGCCGACAGCGGCAGTTTCCGCGAATCGGAAATCACTTTCCCCCAAGGCCTGGATGCGCGCTTTCGCCGCCACTGGGATGACTGAAGGAGCCCCACATGAACGCAATGACCCCGTCGCCCGCCGCCGCATCCAGCGGCCCCGCCACCCGCCGCGTGGTGGATGCGCCCACCCGCGTTTTCCACTGGCTGTTTGCCTTGAGCTTTGTGGGCGCTTATTTAACGGCCGAGGGCGAGCGCTGGCGCATGCTGCACGTGACCCTGGGCTACACCCTGGCCGGTTTGCTGGTCTTTCGGGTGGTGTACGGGCTGGTGGGCCCCCGGCAGGCCCGGTTGTCCCTACTGTGGCGCAAGCTGGCGGGCCTGCCGCGGTGGCTGGCAGCAGCGGCGTCGCTGCAAGCGGTGGATGGGCGCCAGGCGCAGAACCTGGCCATGGCTTTGGCGGTAGTGGGCCTGCTGGTGCTGGCCTTGCCCTTGACCCTGTCGGGATACGCCAGCTATAGCGACTGGGGCGACGGGCTGGGCGAAGCGCATGAATTCCTGGGCAACGCCTTTCTGGCGCTGGTGCTCGGCCATTTGGCTTTGATGCTGATCCTGGGCCTGCTGCGCCGCAAGAATGTAGCCCGCAATATGTTGACGGGGCGGGTCGAAGGCCCTGGGCCCGACCTGGCCAAACGCAACCACGCTCTGTTGGCAGTATTGCTGCTGGTGGCGGTGCTGGCTTTTTGGGCCTGGCAATGGCAGCAGGCGCCGAACGGTCTGGTGGCGGGCCAGGATGGCAGCGTTATCCGCACAGAACATGATGCAGATTAAAGCGCCAACACCCGCAATGCCGGAAGATCAGCAGAAAAACAAAGGCAACTGACGATGCGCATTCTGTTGGCAGAAGATGACTCCCTGTTGGGCGACGGCCTGCGTGCCGGTTTGCGGCAATTGGGTTTTCAGGTGGATTGGGTGCGTGACGGCCTGGCGGCCGAGCGCGAACTGGCCACCGGCACCTACGCGGCAGCGGTGCTGGACCTGGGCCTGCCGCTGCAGGACGGCCTGGTGGCCCTGCAAAACCTGCGCCAAAGCGGTGTTTCCACCCCGGTGCTGGTCCTCACCGCCCGCGACACCGTGCCCGAGCGCATCCGCGGCCTGGACCTGGGGGCCGACGACTATGTGGTCAAACCGGTGGACCTGCACGAGCTGGGCGCGCGCCTGCGCAGCCTGGTGCGCCGCGCGCATGGCCAACTGCAAGAGTGGCTGTGCAGCGGGCCGGTGCAGCTGGACCCGGCCGCGCGGCAGGTACGGGTGCACGGCGAGAGCGTGGCCTTGTCCCTGCGGGAATTCGATGTGCTGCACACCCTGATGCGCAATGCGGGCCGCGTGCTGTCGCGCGACCAGTTGCAGCAGCAGATGTACAGCTGGGGGCAAGAGGTGGAGAGCAACGCCATCGAAGTGCACATCCACCACCTGCGCCGCAAGCTGGCGGTGGGCGTGGTGCAGACTGTGCGCGGCGTGGGCTACACCGTGCAGCGCGACCCGGCATGAAAGGCCGCTCCCTGCAAACCCGCCTGCTGGCCGGGGTGCTGGGGCTGGTGATGGTGGTGTGGCTGGGGGCGGCGGTGGCCACCTGGTTCGATGCCCGCCACGAACTCGACGAGCTACTCGACAGCCACCTGGCCCAGGCCGCGTCCCTGCTGGTGGCGCAGCAAATCGCGCCGGACGACGACGATGATGCCGCCATCGATACGCCAGCGGCCTACCGCTATGCCCCGCACGTGGCCTTCCAGGTGTTCCACGCGGGCGAGTTGGTGGTCCGCTCCGCCAACGCACCCGCTGCACCCATGGCCCCTTTGGTGGCCGGGTTCAGCACGGTGCGGATGCCGCAGGGCCGCGAGTGGCGGGTGTTTGCCAGCTTGCACAGCGCCCGCGATGTCTACGTGCTGGTGGGCGAAGAAACGGCGGCCCGCGGCGAGATCCTGCGGGCCATCTTGCGCAGCCTGCTGCTGCCGCTGGCCTTTGCCTTGCCGCTGCTGGCGCTGGGGGGCTGGTGGGCGGTGCGCCAGGGCCTGCAGCCGCTGCGCCAGCTCAGCCAGGTGCTGGGCCTGCGCCAGCCGCAAGCCCTGGAGCCGGTGCGGATTGCCGACCTGCCACCCGAAATGCGGCCCATGGTGCAGGCCTTGAACGGCTTGCTGGAGCGCATCGCCTACTTGCGCGAATCCGAGCGCCGCTTTACCGCCGATGCGGCCCACGAACTGCGCACCCCGATGGCCGCCATCCGCGCCCAGGCCCAGGTGGCGCTGGGTGCCGGGGCCGATGCCGACCAGCGCCAGCACGCGCTGCGGGCCACCCTGGAAGGCTGCGACCGCGCCACCCGGCTGGTCGAGCAGCTGCTGACGCTGGCGCGTCTGGAAGCCGATGGCACCGCGCACACCGACACGCTGGAGCTGTGCGCCGTGGCCCGCAGCACCGCCGCCGACCTGGCACCCGCCGCCCTGCAGCGCCAGCAAATCCTGGAGCTGGAAGCCGACACCCCCTGCACGGTGCCGGGCGACGCGGTGCTGGCCGGGGTGCTGGTGCGCAACCTGGTGGACAACGCCTTGCGCTACAGCCCGCCCGGGGCCCGTATCCAGATCCGCGTGGCGCAGGAGGGCGGGCAGACCGTACTGCACGTGGACGACAGCGGCCCGGGCATGGCCGAGGCCGATATGGCCCATCTGGGCGAGCGCTTTTACCGGCCGCTGGGCCAGGACCAGCCCGGCAGCGGTCTGGGCTGGTCCATCGTCCAGCGCGTGGCCGAAGTGCTGGGCGCGCAGGTACAGGTGGGCCGTTCACAGCGGCTGGGCGGGTTGGCGGTGGCGGTTCGCTGGTCCCCGGGTGGAGTCTGACAAAATCCCTGCATGCAATTTCAGAAAATCCTGGTTCCGGTGGGCGTTGTAGCGGTGGTGGTAGTGGCGTTTCGCGAATATTCCTGGGCCGGTGTGGCCCTGGCGCTGGGCCTGGTCGTGATGTGGGGGCTGCTGCATTTTTCCCGCATGATGCAGGTGATGACGCGCGCGGCCAACCGGCCCATCGGCACGGTGGCCAGTGCGGTGATGCTCAACGCCAAGCTGCGCCCCGGCGTGACCCTGCTGCACGTGGTGGCCATGACCAAGTCGCTGGGCGCGCTGCAAACCCCCAAAGACACCCAGCCTGAGCTGTACCGCTGGACCGATGCCAGCGCCTCGTTTGTGACCTGCACCTTCGCGGGTGGCAAGCTGGTGGAATGGCAACTGCTGCGCCCCCCGCAAGACGATGGCGAGCCGCCTGCTGCGGCCCCTGGCGCGGCCTGAGCAACCCGTAAAATTAGTTTCTTCACCCCTCTACAACCCCCCTAGGAACCGCCATGTCCCCGCTACCCCCTTCGATGTCTGACCGCGACGGCAAAATCTGGATGGACGGCCAGATGGTCGAATGGCGCGATGCCAAGATCCATGTGCTCACGCACACCCTGCACTACGGCTGCGGCGCGTTCGAAGGCGTGCGGGCCTACAACACCGTCAACGGCCCGGCCATCTTCCGCCTGCAGGAACACACCGAGCGCCTGTTCAACAGCGCCAAGATCCTGCGCATGCAGATCCCGTTCACCCAGCAAGAGGTCAACGATGCGCAATGCGCCGTGATCCGCGAAAACAAGCTCGAATCGGGCTACCTGCGCCCGCTGACCTGGATCGGTGACAAGAAGCTGGGCGTCTCGCCCAAGGGCAACACTATCCACCTGATGGTCGCCGCCTGGCCCTGGGGTGCCTACCTGGGCGAAGAGGGCATGCAGCGCGGCATCCGCGTGAAGATCTCCAGCTACACCCGCCACCACGTCAACATCACCATGACCCAGGCCAAGGCGGTGAGCAACTACACCAACTCCATCCTGGCCAACATGGAAGCCACCGACGACGGCTATGACGAAGCCATGCTGCTCGACGCCAACGGCTTTGTCAGCGAAGGCGCAGGCGAAAACCTGTTTGTGGTCAAGGGCGGCGTGGTCTACACCCCCGATCTGTCCGCCGGTGCCCTCAACGGCATCACCCGCAACACCGTGTTCCACATCTGCAAGGACCTGGGCCTGGAAGTGGTGCAAAAGCGCATTACCCGCGACGAGGTCTACATCGCCGACGAAGCCTTCTTCACCGGCACCGCCGCCGAAGTCACGCCCATCCGCGAACTCGACCGCATCGAACTCGGCCGCGACGACTACGTTGGCAGCCGCGGCCCGATCACCGCAAAAATCCAGGCGGCCTTCTTTGACATCGTCAACGGCCGCAATCCCAAATACGCCCACTGGCTCACGAAAGTCTGAACATGTCCATTGAACTGCTAGCCAAAGACCTGAACGCCCAAGGCGGCGTGTTCTGCCCCAGCCCCAAAGCCCACATGGCCCTGTGGAACAGCCACCCCAAGGTGTACCTTGACGTGGCCCATACCGGCCAGGCCAAGTGCCCTTACTGCGGCACGGTGTACGCGCTGAAGGCGGGTGAGCACTTCGGCGGTGGCCACTAACTCCCTGGTCATCGCCCCCCAGTGGATTGGGGACGCGGTGATGACCGAGCCGCTGATGCGCCGCCTGCAGGCGCGGGGCGAGCGGCTGACCGTGGGCGCGCTGCCCTGGGTGGCGCCGGTGTACCGGGCCATGCCGCAGGTGGCCGAGGTGGTCGAATTTCCGTTCCAGCACGGCGGCCTGCAGTGGCAGGCGCGGCGGGCCATGGCGGCACAGCTGCACGGTCGGTTTGACGCGGCCTACGTGCTGCCCAATTCACTCAAAAGCGCGCTGATTCCGTTTCTGGCGCGCATCCCCCGGCGGGTCGGCTACTTGGGCGAAGCCCGCATCGGCCTGCTGACCGAGCGGCTGAAAAATCCGCCCCGCGACGAGCGACCGCCCATGGTGGCCTTCTATTCCGCGCTGAGTGGCGAAACCGGCCTGGACCGCGACCGCCCCCGCTTGCAGATGCCGCCGCGCCTGGTGGCGCAGTCGCTGGCCGACCTGGGCCTGCAGCCCGGCGGCTATGCGGTGTTTGCGCCCGGGGCTGAGTTTGGCCCGGCCAAGCGCTGGCCGGCCGCCCACTTTGCCGCGCTGGCCCAGCAGCTGGACCTGCCGGTGGTGCTGTTGGGCTCGGGCAAGGAGCGGGCGCTGTGCGAGGAGATAGCTGCACCGGTCAACGCTGCGCGTCCCGGCTGGGCCCTGAACTTTGCAGGAAAAACCACGTTGGAGCAGGCGCTATCGGCGATAGCAGCTACCAAAACCATAGTAAGCAATGATTCCGGCCTGATGCACGTGGCCGCCGCTTTTGGCGTGCCGCAGGTGGCCATTTTTGGCTCCAGCAGCCCGCTGCACACCCCGCCGCTGAACGACCGTGCCCAGGTGCTGTGGCTCAAAAACGATGCCGCCTACCAGCCGCCGCTGGACTGCGCGCCCTGCTTCCAGCGTACTTGCCCGCTGGGCCACACCCGCTGCCTGGTGGATGTGACGCCGCAACGGGTGCTGGCGGCCCTGGCCTGAAGCTTGCGTGGCCGAATCGCAAGATCCTGCGGCCGAGTCGCAATTTGTGCTTGAATTCTGCAAAGAAATGTTACATTTCGCGGCTGCAGTGCTTTCGACATCGGCTGCAAGGATGCCTGGACAACCCGGGCGGAGGAAGCTGGGTCCCCATCCGGCCTGTTTGTCGGCCCGCTCAGGCTCTCGTAGAAACACACGGACCCCGCCCACACTCCGATGAACACCAAGAACCAAACCCCGATCCTGCAGCATCTGGTGGATATCACTGGCCACCGCGACCAATCTCGGCTGGAGCTGTCGGTGGTCTCGGCGCTGCGCCAGCTCATGGACATTCGCCGCATCCGCAAGCTCGAGTTCTCCACCCACCAAGGCGAAACCTCGGTACGCCCGGTGCTGCTGCTCGACGGCGGCCTGGTACTGGCCGAGAGCGAGCATCCGGGCCCAGAACACGGCGAGCCTCTCAGCGGCTACCCCGAGTTGCTGGAATGTATAGAACAAGAGACCAAAAGCACCCAGCGCATTGCCGCCGATGGTGGGGTCACGTTGTGGTTACCGGTGCGGCTGGACAAAAAGGTGGTGTCCTGCATCGAGATCACCAACGACAAGGCCTATAGCGCCCAGACGGTAGAGGTGATCCACGGCATCATCGAGGTCTACCGCAACTACCAGAGCCTGTTGGATTACAGCGAACGGGACGCGCTGACCGGCCTGTTCAACCGCAAGACCTTTGACGAGCAGTTCTCGCGCGCCGCCCGCAGCAGCGCACCGCCCGGTGAGCGGCGCGGCGTCGACACCCAGTGGCTGGCGGTCGTGGACATCGACCATTTCAAGCTGGTCAACGACCGCTTTGGCCATGTGTATGGCGACGAGGTGCTGATCCTGGTGGCCAATCTGCTGCGTTCTTCTTTCCGCGCCAACGACCGCATCTTCCGATTTGGCGGCGAGGAGTTCGTGGTGCTGCTGCGGTCGGCCGAGCTGGAGCGGGCCCGCAGCATCTTCAGCCGGTTCCGCAAAAACATTGAAGCGTACGAATTCCCCCAGGTCGGTCGCGTCACCGTCAGCGTGGGCTTTACCGGCACCAGCCAGGGTGCGCCGGTGGAGATCCTCGGCCATGCCGACCAGGCCCTGTACTACGCCAAGGAGCATGGCCGTAACCAGGTTTGCTTCTACGAAGAGTTGATGTCCAGCGGTGCCCTGCAAGTGGCCGACGCACACATGGACGTCGAGCTGTTCTAACTGCGCTACCGGGCGCAGCGACCAGGGCGGCCTACACCCAGCCCTCGGTGGCTATTTCCAGCCGTTCACCTGCGTGGCTGCACAGGAGCCGCTGCGCGCTGACCTTCAGCACCCAGGTTTGCTGCGCGTGCGGGTCCACCACATCCAGGGCCTGCGGGTCGAACACGGCGGCGCTGAAGGCCTCGGGGCTGCGCGCCGACGGGTAGCGGATCCATTGCACCGCCTGGGCCTGCGCCTGCTCGGCCAGCGCCAGGCAGGCCCGGTGGTCGCGCGGGTCGCTCCACACCGCGGCGTGGGCGTTCCAGGGCGGGCTTTCCAGGTTCAGGCAGGGGCCGGCCACCATGGCGTGAAACAGGGTCAGCGGGCCCACCAGATGGCCGCCGCGCAGGCCCTCGCTGTCCATCAGAAAACGCCAGCGCCAGTAGCCGACTTCGGCGCAGGCTGCCTCGGGCGAATCGGCCCCGTACCAGATACCGGTGGCCTGGGCCGGGCGAAAGCGCGAGGCGTGCAAGCCGGTGTGGCGAAACGGCGTGCCCAGCCGGGGGTCCAGCAGGACGGCCTCGGGCGGCAAGGGCGGCAGGCTGGCGGCCAGGATCTGCTCCAGCACCTGCAGCTCGGCCAGCGTGTCGACCAGACGCAGCGTGGCCATGCCCTCCAGGCCGTCCACGGCGCGCCAGACATCGCTTTCCAGGCCATGCTCGTACTCCGCCAGCGACTGGGTGATCCAGCCGGGGTCGATTTCCAGCGGGCTCACAGCTTGGCCCGCATGCTGTCCAGGTAGCTGGTCACCTGGACCAGGCCCTGCACGGTTTGCACCAGCTCCTTGGGTGTGCCGTTCAAGGCCTTGTTGTGGCTGGTCAGCCAGGCCAGGCGCCGCTGCGGGTCGCTGCCCACCATCGCATCCAGCGCGGCATAGGCCCGCACCAGCAGCGCGGCCAGCTCGCCCTCCTTGGTGCTGGGCTGCAGCGGCCGCTCGCCGGTGCCGATGCGCGAAATCGAGGCCTCGCTCAGGCCGATCACCTTGCCCAGCACCGTGCCGGTAAAGCCCAGCAGGGTGGCCGCCTGCAGCGTGGCTTTGGCCAGTACCATGCCGGGGTCGGGGGAGGGGGGCGGGACAGGTGCGGTGGCGGACATAGATATTCCATAAGTTTCAATTGAAAGAATATCAATATATTTTGCAATTTGCAAGCAATATTCTTTGAAACCCGCCACGCCGCCAATTGCTATATTTATAAGAGCTGCCCATGCTTATGAAATAAGCGCTGGCAGCCCATTTGGCCCTAGGTTGTGAGCGCCGTCAGTCGGCGCCCACGGGCCGCCTCAGCTGCGCGCTGCCGCCGGGTAGTCGGTATAGCCCTCGGGTCCCTGGCTGTACCAGGTGGCGGGCACATCTGGGTTCAGCGGCAGGCCGTGGGCGAAGCGGTAGGGCAGGTCCGGGTTGGCCAGGAAGGGGCGGCCAAAGGCAATGCCGTCGGCCTCGCCCGCGTCCAGTGCGGCCTGTGCGCGGGCCTGGCTGTAGTCGGAATTGAGGAACAGCGGGCCATGGAAGGCTTTGCGGATCACTGGGTGCACGGGGGCCCGGTCGGCCTTGCCGAAAGTACCGTTCAGCGGCGGCTCGCGCAGTTCCAGGTAGGCGATGCCGATGCCATCCAACGCCCGGGCGGCGGCGCTGAACAGGGCTTCGGGGTCGCTGTCGTTCACGCCCTGCGAGTCGCCGTTGGGCGACAGGCGCACCCCGGTGCGCCCGGCGCCCACGGTATCGGCCACGCGCTGGGCCACTTCGGCCAGCAGGCGGATGCGGTTTTCCACCGGGCCGCCGTAGGCGTCGTCGCGCAGGTTGCTGTTGTCGCGCAAAAACTGGTCGATCAGGTAGCCGTTGGCGGCGTGCACCTGCACCCCGTCAAAACCCGCCGCCATGGCGTTGCGGGCGGCGTGGGCGTAGTCGTCCAGCAGGCGTTTGATTTCGTCGAGGGCCAGGGGCCTCGCCTGGGCATAGCGCTGCTTGCCGCTGTAGGTGTGGGCGTCGCCCGGGGCGGTGGTGGCCGAGGCCGACACCGGCTGGGCGCCACCCAGAAAGCTGGGGTGCACGATGCGGCCCATGTGCCAGAGCTGCAGGTGGATGTGCCCGCCCGCCGCATGCACCGCGTCGGTCACCGGCTTCCAGGCCTCGACCTGTTGGCCAGTCCAGATGCCGGGGCCATAGGGCCAGCCCATGCCTTCGCGGCTGATGCCGGTGGCCTCGGAAATGACCAGCCCGGCCGACGCCCGCTGCGCGTAGTAGGTGGCCATCATGGGGGTGGGCACGTGCTCGCGCGTCGCCCGCCCGCGCGTCAGCGGGGCCAGCAGGATGCGGTTGGGGGCGGTGAAGTTGCCGATCTGGAGGGGGTCGAACAGGGAGGGCATAGGGGCAATGTCCAGAAAAAAGAAGGTGGGGCCGTGGGGCCAGATCTGGGCAGATGGGGCGTTGCGGCGAATTTGGAAGGGGCTGTGTACGAAACGCGGTGTTGCCGGACAGGCACCACCGCCCCATCCGCCAGGCGCGAAGCCGGTTTCACGTGAAACCTCGGCCGCTATCTATTCAGTAGCTGCTTGTGCTTATGCCATAAGCACAGGAGTCACTTTTTCCTTGAACTTTTCCGCAGCCGCTCAGGCCAGTGGCTGGTCGGTCGAGGGGCGCTTCCAGAGGTTGATGCCGCCGTCCACCGCGTGCTGGTCGATGCGGGCCAGTTCTTCGGCGCTGAAGTCGAGTTGCTTGAGCGCACCCACCAGTTCCACGATCTGCTCGGGGCGGCTGGCACCGATCAGGGCGCTGGTCATGCGCGGGTCGCGCAGCACCCAGGCGATGGCCATTTGCGCCAGGCTCTGGCCGCGCGCCAGGGCCATATCGTTCAGGGCGCTGACGTGGGCCAGGTTTTGCGGGCTCAGGTGTTCGCTCTTGAACGAGCCGCCGCCGGGCTGGTTGATGCGGGCGCTGGCCGGAATGCCGTTCAGGTACTTGTTGGTCAGCAGGCCCTGGGCCAGCGCGCTGAAGGCGATACAGCCCATGCCGTTGTCTTCCAAGGCGTTCAGCAGGTCTTCTTCGATCCAGCGGTTCATCATGCTGTACGACGGCTGGTGGATCAGGCAGGGCACGCCCATTTGCTTGAGCAGCGCAGCGGCCTCGCGGGTCTTGCCCGCCGAGTAGCTGGACACGCCCACGTACAGCGCCTTGCCCTGCTGCACCGCGCTGGCCAGCGCGCCCATGGTTTCTTCCAGCGGGGTGTCGGGGTCGAAACGGTGCGAGTAGAAGATGTCCACGTACTCCAGGCCCATGCGTTTGAGGCTCTGGTCCAGGCTGGACAGCACATATTTGCGTCCGCCGCCGCCCTGGCCATAGGGGCCGGGCCACATGTCGTACCCGGCCTTGCTGGAGATCACCAGCTCGTCGCGGTAGGGGCGGAAGTCGCGGCGCATGTGTTCGCCAAAGTTGCTCTCGGCGCTGCCGTAGGGCGGGCCGTAGTTGTTGGCCAGGTCGAAGTGGGTGATGCCCAGGTCAAAGGCGGTGGTCAGCATGGCGCGCTGGGTGGCCATGGACGTGGTGTCGCCAAAGTTGTGCCACAGGCCCAGGGTGATGGCGGGCAGTTTCAGGCCGCTGCGCCCGGTGCGGCGGTAATGCATTTTGTCGGCGTAGCGGTCGGCTGCGGCGTGGTAGCTCATGGGGTTTGTCTCCGGCATGTTGTGGGAATGGATGGAACATTCTAGGGAGTTGCGCAGGAGTTGGTGCGCTGCTCGTACTAAACCCTGTTGTCTAGTCGTTCCCGTAGCCATTGCCCCACCAGGGGCCAGATCTCCTTGCGGGCACTGCGCGAGAGGATGAGGCGGTTATGCGTGTAGTCTTCCAGAAAGCCCTGTGCTGTGCCACAGATCTCGAAGCTGCGGTCCACGCTGCCAAAGGCCTGCATCAGCTTGTGGCAGCCCAGTGGAGGGGCGATATGCCGGTCGCCTTTGCCCGCCAGGGCCAGCACCGGTAGCGTCAGGGTGGAGAGTCCGGCCAGGTAGTCAAAGCCATCGTCGCCATGGAACACCTGGCGCAAATTCCAGCGGCACCACTGGCGCATCATGGCGGCGTCTTCGTTTTCCGGGCCCATGCGCAAGCGGGGACCGTGGGCCGTGGGATGCCAGCGCAGGTAGCCGTCAAACAGCCGCAGTGCGGCACGGGCCCGCCAATGCCGTGCCGCCTCGGTGGCCTGGCTGGCCAGCATGGCCAGACCGGCAATTTTCTGCTGGCCTAGCTGCGGATGGCGTGCCAGCCACATCGCGGCCACCAGCCCACCGCCGGAATGGCCCACCCAGAACAGACGCTCGTGGCCGCTGTGGGCCAGCACCGCGTCCACCACACAGGGGACATCCCAGCGGGCCACCGCATCGAAGCAGGCGGCGGTCGCCGGTGTGCCGCTGTCGCCGCGCCCGCGCCAGTCGAACACCCAGGCCGTCCAGCCCATGGTCTCCAGGTAGCTGGCCAGCCCCAGGCAGGTGCCATGGTTGGAAAATGAGCCATGCGAGAGCAGCACCGGCGTGCCTTTGGGCGGACCGATGCGGCGCAACGCCAGGCGCACGCCGTCTGCGGTGGTGGCAAAAAAGGGCGTGCTGCCGCTCATGGCACCCGACCCTGGCACAGGCGGCGGGATTCGTCGGTAGCGGGGCGGCGGGGGCCGGAAATTCCCATGAGGATCTCTTTCTGCCGACACACGCCATGGGGGGCTTCAGATCCATATGGGCAGGCACCGGTGGGGCTCTGCATGGAATGCGCCGAGGCATCGAAACCCATGGGTCCTGCACCAGCGTTGGCTGTATTGAGCGGAACTGCAGGAGCATGGTAAAGCCCGCCCTGCCCGTAAAGGCTCACAAAAATGGCTCTAAATTGCTAAAAAACGTAACTGATGTGCGCGGGTTTTTTGCTCAGCAGGGCAGCTCGATCACAAAGCAGGCCCCGCCGCCTTCGCGGCCTTCGCAGCGCACCGTGCCGCCGTGGCGCTCGGCGATGGACTTGACCAGGGCCAGGCCCAGGCCGACGCCGCCGTTGGTTTCGCTGGCACCGGGCAGGCGGTAGAACGGCTCGAAGATGCGCTCGCGCAGCGCGGCGGGCACGCCGGGGCCGCGGTCGAACACGCGCAGCACGGCGTACTGGCCGTGTTGCTGCAGGCTGACGCTGACTTCGCCGGTGCTGTAGCGGCGGGCGTTTTCCAGCAGGTTGCGGATGGCGCGGCGCAGCAGTTTGGCCACGCCCTGGACCACGAAGGTTTGTTCGTGGTCGCCATCTGCGCTATCGGCACCTGCTTCGCCGACCTCGAACGCGGCATCCAGCCGGGCGCATTCTTCGGCCACCAGGCCGATCAGATCGACCTCTTCGACGGTGCCCATGTCGGCTTCCTTGGCGTCCAGGCGGCTGGCCAGCAGGATCTCTTCGACCAGCTGGTCGAGCTCGGCGATGTTACGGTTGATCTCGTTCTTGAAGGTGGGCGAGGGCGTGGAGCCCATCAGCTCCAGCCCCATGCGGATGCGGGTAAGCGGGCTGCGCAGCTCGTGCGAGGCATTGGCCAGCAGCGACTTTTGCGACTGCAGCAGGGTTTTGTGCGAGGCCACCAGGGTCTCGATGCGCTCGGCCGCGGTGTTGAAGCGCTGCGCCAGCAGACCGGCCTCGTCCTGCCCGTGGATGGGCACGCGCACCGAGAGGTCGCCCGCACCCCATTGCTCCACGCTGCGCTGCAGCGATTCCAGCCGCCGCGTCAGGCGCCGGATGATGGGGTACATGGCCAGCGCCATCGCCAGGCCCACCAGGCCCAGCGTCCAGAAGAAGCCGAAGGGCGGGCGCAGCCAGGCGGCGCGGGTAGGGCGGGGCAGGTGTACCAGCAGTTTCTGGCCGTCTTGCATCAGCACCACGAATTCGGGGCCCCGGCCCTGGGGCGCATCGGCTGGAGGCGGCGTGTCGCTGTTGGGTTCGTCGGCATCTTCGGGCTCCTCTGGCGCGCTGGCGGCGATGTGCGGGTAGCGTTCGCCGTCCGGCCCGCGGGTGGTGCTGCGCAGCCCGCGCGAGGTGCCCTTGCCGATGATCTCGCCGGACCGGTTGCGGATTTCCAGGTCGCGCAGCGGCGGGTCGGTGGCCATGCGCCAGGCCCAGCCCACCAGCAGCGTCAGCACCGCCACGGCCAGCAGCACGGCCAGCCAGATGCGGACGTACAGCCGCTGCAGCATATTGGGAAGAGTGGGTTGCATGGGGACGATGCTAAGGGATCAAAACGACATCCAATTCACAGGGCGAGCGCAGCAAGCCCCCTTCGCGAACAGCGCGGAACTGGCTTTGCCAGGCCGCCGCCGCAGCCCGGGGGGTGTTGCATCAATCCTGCTGCTTGGCGAACACGTAGCCTGCGCCGCGCACGGTGACGATGCGGCGCGGGTTCTTGGGGTCGGCCTCGATGGCGGCGCGGATGCGGCCCATGTGCACGTCGATGCTGCGGTCAAAGGCTTCCAGTTCGCGGCCCCGCACGGCTTCCATGATCTGGTCGCGGGTCAGCACCCGCCCGGCGCGCTCGGCCAGGGTCACCAGCAGGTCGAACTGGTAGGCGGTCAGGTCGCAGGCCTTGCCGGCCACCGACACCGAGCGCGCGTCGCGGTCGATCTCCAGCGTGCCGAACTGCAGCACCTTGTGCGGCGTGGCCGTGCCGTCGGTGCGGCGGCGCAGGATGGCGCGGATGCGGGCCAGCAGCTCGCGCGGCTCGAAGGGCTTGGGCAGGTAGTCGTCGGCACCCAGCTCCAGGCCGATGATGCGGTCCAGCGGGTCGCCCTTGGCGGTGAGCATCAGGATGGGGATTTGCGACACCTCGCCCGAGGTGGTGCGGATGCGGCGGCAGACTTCCAGGCCGTCCATGTCGGGCAGCATCAGGTCCAGGATCACCAGCTCGGGCCGGGTGGCGCTGGACGGGCCGTTGAGGATGCCCAGGCCGCCATTGGCGGTGGGCGAATGCGCCACCGTGAAGCCAGACTGGCCCAGGTACTCGCCCACCATACCGGCCAGGCGGGTGTCGTCTTCAATCATTAGCAGGTGTGCGCTCATGGGGTGTCCATCTTGAATCGGGGGGAAAGGAGAAATCGCTTTGTAAAGTGATGGTGCACCTTCGCTGCCAATCCCGGTTGTAGCCCCTGTAAAGTTGGGTAAAAACTTTACACAGGTTTTGCTCCTGAAATAAGAGCTGCTTACGCTTATTCCACAAGCGCAGAAGGCGTTTTTACCCTGGAAGCCAAGGCCACCAGCAGGAGCACCGGCACGCCCATCAGTGCCGTGGCGGTGAAGAACTGGCTGTAGCCGTAGGCATCCACAAACCGCCCCGAGAACCCGGCCAGCCATTTGGGTGCCAGCAGCATCATCGAGCTGAACAGCGCGTACTGGGTGGCCGAGTACTGCACGTTGGTCAGGCTGGAAAGATAGGCGATGAACGCCGCCGATGCAATGCCCCCGGCCAGGTTGTCGGCCGACACCACCCACACCAGGGCCTGCAGGTTGTGCCCCTGCCCGCCCAGCCAGGCAAACAGCAGGTTGGTGGCTGAGCTCAGCGCCGCGCCCAGCATCAGCACCCGCATCACGCCCAGGCGCATCGACAGCACGCCGCCGATGAAGGCCCCCGCCAGGGTCATGACCACCCCGAAAATCTTGGTCACCGCCGCCACCTCGTCCTTGGTGTAGCCCATGTCCACGTAAAACGGGTTTGCCATGATGCCCATCACCACGTCGCTGATGCGGTAGACGGCGATCAGCGCCAGGATTAGCAGGGCCTGGCCCTTGTAGCGGCGCAGAAAGTCGGCAAACGGCTCGATCAGTACGCTGCGCAGCCACTCGGCCGCGTTGCGGGTGGCGGGCATGGCGATGCGCACCGGTTCGCGGGACACCAGTACCGTGACCACGCCGACCAGCATGCTGGCGGCCATGACCAGGTAGGCGGTTTGCCAGGCGCCTGGCTGGTACAGCGGCGCCCCGGCCACCTCGGCCCGCGCGGCAATCCACAGCACCCCGGCCCCGGCCCAGATCATCGCCAGCCGGTAGCCGGTCTGGTAGGCCGCGGCCAGGGCGGCCTGGCGCTCGGTGTTGGCCGATTCGATGCGAAAGGCGTCCAGCGCAATGTCCTGCGTGGCCGAGCCAAAGGCCACCGCCAGCGCACACCAGACCACGCGGTTCAACGCCACCTGCGGGTCGGTGCTGGCCATGCCCACCAGGCCCAGCATGATGGCGGCCTGGGCCAGCAGCAACCAGCTGCGGCGACGTCCCAGCAGGCGCGTCAGCACGGGGATCGGCAGGTGGTCCACCAGCGGAGCCCAGACCCATTTGAAGCCGTAGGCCAGCCCCACCCAGCTCAGGTAGCCAATGGTGGTGCGGTCAATGCCGGCCTCGCGCAGCCAAAACCCCAGCGTGCCCAGCACCAGCAACAGCGGCAGCCCGGCCGAGAAGCCCAGCGACAGCATGCGCAGGGTGGCTGGCTCTTTGTAGACCTTGAGGGTGTCGATCCAGCGGACGGGGAGGGCTTGTTCGGTTGGCGAAGTGGGAATTGCGGGGCTGGCGGTGCGGGTTTGCGTCATCCGGGAATAATACGTTCTCAGGAGGATCTCGAATGGACGCAGAGCGTGGATGGGCACAGGTGCTGCTGGCGGCTGCGTTGCTGGCGGCCCCGCTGGCGTGGGCGCGTGACGGGGTGGAGGTGGGCGGCAACTCGGCGTTTTCCAAGCTGGTGCCGGCCGAGTCGGTGGAGCAAACCGCCCGCGCGCAGTACCAGCAAACCTTGCAGCAGGCGAACCAGCAGCAGGCGCTGGCCCCGGCCAACCACCCGCAACTGCTGCGCCTGCGCCGCATCGCCGCGCGCATCATCCCGTTTACCGCCGACTGGAACCCGCGCGCCAAAGACTGGCAGTGGCAGGTGAACCTGATCGGCAGCAACCAGATCAACGCCTGGTGCATGCCCGGCGGCAAGATCGCCTTCTACACCGGCATTCTGGACACGCTCAAGCTCACCGACGACGAAGTGGCTGCCGTGATGGGTCATGAGATCGCCCACGCCCTGCGCGAACACGCCCGCGAGCGCATGGGCAAGTCGGTGGCCACGAACCTGGGGGCTAATTTACTGAGCCAGTGGCTGGGTGCCGGGCAACTGGGCAACACGGTGATCGGCGGCGGGGCGCAGCTGCTGAGCCTGCAGTTCAGCCGCTCGGACGAAAGCGAGGCCGATCTGGTCGGTCTGGAGCTGGCCGCCCGCGCCGGTTTCGACCCGCGCGCAGGCATCACCCTGTGGCAAAAGATGGCCGCCCAGAACAAGGGTGCGCCGCCCCAGTGGCTCAGTACCCACCCGGCGGGCAGCACCCGCATTGCCGAAATGCAAAAGAACCTGCCCCGGGTTTTGCCGTTGTACGAGCAGGCTAAAAAGAGCTAAAAAAGTGCTTAAAAGTGCCTTTGGCGCTTATTCCATCAGCGCAAGCAGCTACTTTATCAATAGCAACCCGGCTTCAGGTCACCGGGGCCGGGTTGAACAGCACTAACGCGTTGTGCAGCTTCCAGTGCTCGGCCCAGGTTTTTTTGCGGCCACTGGCCACTTCCAGCATCAGGTGGAACAGCTCCCAGCCCACATCTTCGATGGTCGCCACCCCGTCGGCGATGGTGCCTGCGTTCACGTCCATCAGGTCGTGCCAGCGGCGGGCCAGGTCGCTGCGGGTGGCCACCTTGATGACAGGCACCGGGGCCAGGCCATAGGGCGTGCCGCGGCCGGTGGTGAAGACGTGCAGGTTCATGCCCGCGGCCAGTTGCAGGGTGCCGCAGATGAAGTCGCTGGCCGGGGTGGCCGCGTAGGTCAAACCCTTTTGCTTGAGCTTCTCGCCCGGCGACAGCACGCCGGTGATGGCCACCGAGCCGCTCTTGACGATGGAGCCCATGGCTTTTTCAACAATGTTGGACAGGCCGCCTTTTTTGTTGCCGGGCGTGGTGTTAGCGCTGCGGTCCACCTTGCCACGCTGCAGGTACGCGTCGTACCAGGCCATCTCTTTGACCATGGCCTCGGCCACTTCGGGGGTGCTGGCGCGCGAGGTGAGCTGGTCGATGCCGTCACGCACCTCGGTGGTTTCCGAGAACATCACGCTGGCCCCGGCGCGCACCAGCAGGTCGGTACAAAAACCCACGGCGGGGTTGGCGGTGACGCCCGAAAACGCGTCGCTGCCGCCGCACTGCACGCCCACCACCAGTTCTGCCGCAGGCACGGTGACGCGGCGGCGGGCGTTCAGGCGCTCCAGGTGCACTTCGGCCTGGCGCACGATGGATTCGACCATCGACATGAAGCCCACGTGCGCGTCGTCTTGCAGGCACACCACGTCGAGGGGGGTGTCGGCGCTGGTGCCCACATCGGCCACGTTGCGCTCGTCCACCAGCGGAATGGTGCCGGGCGGCATCAGGCGCTCGGGCTGCAGCTTTTCGCAGCCCAGGCTGACCACCATCACCTCGCCGCCAAAGTTGGGGTTCAGGCTGATGTTGCGCAGGGTGCGGATGGGAATCTCGGCGCCCGGCGCGTCGATGGCCACGCCGCAGCCGTAGCTGTGTTCCAGCGCCACCACGTCATCCACGTTGGGAAAGCGGTGCAGCAGCTCGGCCTTGATGCGCTGCACCGCGAAGTCGGTGACCCCGGCCACGCACTGCACCGTCTGGGTGATGGCCAAAATATTGCGCGTGCCCACCGAGCCGTCGGCGTTGCGGTAGCCCTCAAAGGTGTAACCCTCCAGCGGGGGCTGGGCTTCGGGCTTGACGGTGGCCATGGGCAAGTCGGTCAGCCCGCGTGCATCGGGCATGCGCAGCAGGCGCTCGTGCACCCAGCTCCCGGCGGGAATGTCTTGCAAAGCGTAGCCGATGGGGATGCCGTAGCGCAGTACCGGCCCATCGGCGGGCAGGTCGACCAGCGCCACTTTGTGGCCCTGGGGCACTTTGTCGACCAGCACCAGGCCGCCAGGCAGCACCGTGCCTGCGGCCAGGCCGCCGTCGTTGGCCACGATGGCGACGTTGTCGCGCAGGTGCATGCGGATGGTGTGGGGCGTAGCTGCTGGCATCAAAATCTCCAATGTGGGCACGATTATCTGACAACTTTATAAGTTGTCAAGCAAACTAAGCGGTCTTCAGGGCAGCGGCGTGCGCTCGAAAATCCGCCGTTTGGCGTTCAGTACGTGGATGCGGATGGCCTCGGCCGCCTCGGCGGAGGCGCGGCGCTCGATGGCATCGACGATGGCCTGGTGCTCGGCCTGGGTGGCGCGCACGCGGGTCGGGCTCTTCTTGTCGGTCACGTTGCGGGCCAGCTCGATGAACTGCCGGATCGGGGCCACGCTGGTGGCGATGGTGGCTACAAAAAACGGGTTGTGCGAGGCGTTGGCAATGGCCAGGTGGAAGCGCACGTCTTCTTCGGCCCCGGACTGGCCGCTCTCCATGGCGGTGTTCAGCGCGTCGAAGGCGGCGTGCAGGGCCACCAGGTCGTCGTCGTCGCGGAACTCGGCGGCCCCGGCGGCAGCGCCCATTTCAATGCAGCTGCGGAATGCGTAATAGCGCTCGATGTCGGCCAGGCTTTTGATCGGCGTGGCCACCACCACCGGTGCGCCTGGCGCGCGGATGACGGTGCTGCCCGCGCCGCGCTTGGAGTCGATGATGCCGTCCGAGCGCAGCCGCGCCAGCGCCTCGCGCACCGTGGGCCGCGACACGCCAAACTGGGCACTCAAGGCGCCTTCGGTGGGCAGCCTGTTGTGCGGCGTAAAGTCGCCACGCAGAATGGCCTCGACCACGCGGGCGTAGATGCGGTCGGGCAGGGAACCGACACCGTCGGTTTGCAGCAGGGTTTCGTTCATGGCGGCAGGGGCAGAGGAGTTGGCATTCTGACAGGCTCTGACAAGTTACCCGAAAATACGCAAAGTTGTTTGACACATTTACATAAATTCATAGAATGCCTGACAACACCCGGGCTGTGTCCAGGTGCCTACTTATTCGGAGACCCCCATGAAAAAGACCCTTGCCCTGGTATCGATGGCCCTTGCACTGTCTACCAGTGCCTACGCCTGGCCCGACAAAACCGTCACCCTGGTGGTGCCGTTCCCGCCCGGCGGCTCGTCGGATGCGCTGGCCCGCGCCATTACCCCCAAGCTGCAAGAGAAGTTCAAGCAAACCGTCATCGTGGAAAACAAGGCCGGGGCCACCGGCAGCATCGGCGCGGCCTATGTGAAACGGGCCGCACCCGATGGCTACACCCTGATGGTCACCTCGCTGGGGCCGCTGGTCATCACCCCGCACCTGCTGAAGGTGGCCTACGACCCGGCCAAAGACTTTGACTACCTGACGGTGGCCGTGCAAGCCCCCAACGTGCTGGTGGTGCCCGCGGCCTCGCCGTTCAAAACCGTGGCCGACCTGATTGCCGCCGAAAAAGCCAATCCCGGCGCGCTGACCTTTGCCTCGGCAGGCAATGGCTCGTCCGACCACCTGAGCGCCGAACTGTTCTGGCTGCAAACCGGCACCTCCGGCCTGCACGTGCCCTACAAGGGCGGCGCGCCCGCCATTACCGACCTGCTGGGCAGCCAGGTGGATGCGGCGTTCCAGAACATCAACTCGGTGATCCAGCACATCCACGCGGGCAAGCTGCGCACCCTGGCCATCGCCAGCGACAAGCGCTCGCCCCTGCTGCCCAATGTGCCCACCCTGGCCGAAGCCGGCGTGAAGGACGCGGTGGCCACTTCCTGGCAGGGCGTGGTGGCCCCCAAGGGCTTGCCGCCCGAAGTCAAGGCCCAGATCCACGCCGCACTGATGGAGGCCCTGGCCGACCCGGTGGTGAAGCAAAAGTTTATCGACGTCGGCTTTGAGCTGGTGGCCAACACCCCCGAGCAGTTCGCCGCCTACCAGGCCAGCGAGTCGGCCCGCTGGAAGAAGCTGATCGAAACCCGCAAAATCGCCGCCGACTGATTACCTCCGGCATTCGTTCCAACCCCAGCGTGCCCGCTTGGCACTGGGGGGTAAGGCCGCTGGTCGGCCGCACCCCACGCAGGTGCTTTGGCCGATCAAGGCCCTGGTTTTTTCGCCCACTGACCACCACCACTGAGACACCGTATGCCAAACATCCACCTCGCTTCTTCGATTAGTCTGTACCCGGCGCGCTGCCATGCGGTGTACGCGCTGTACGCCGAAGCCACTGGTGCGGTGTAAGACCATGGCGACCACCACACGCCTGGTCAAGGCCGCATCGATCGCTGCATCCATTGCCATCTTCACCGCCCTGTCTGCCAGCCTGGCGCTGGCGCAGGGCTCGTTCCCCAGCCGCCCGGTCACCCTGGTTGTGCCGTTTGCTCCTGGTGGAGGCACCGACACCGGCGCGCGCCTGGTGGCGCAGAAGCTGTCCCTGAAATGGGGCCAACCGGTGGTGGTGGACAACAAAGGCGGGGCTGCCGGGATGATCGGGGCCGAATTTGTGTCCAAGGCCAAGCCCGACGGCTACACCCTGCTGATGGGCAACATCGGCACCCAGGCCATCAACCCGGCGCTGTACAAAAAGATGCCCTACGACCCGGACCGCGCCTTCGAGCCCGTCTCGCTGGTGGCCGAGTTGCCGCTGGTCATGCTGCTCAACCCCCAGGTGCCCGCCAAGACCGCCAAGGAATTCATCACCTACGCCAAGGCCCAGCCGGGCAAGCTGAGCTACAGCAGCTCGGGCGCGGGCGGCTCCATGCACCTGGCCGCCGAGATGTTCAAAAGCGGCACTGGCACCTTTGTGCTGCACGTGCCCTACCGGGGCGGCGGCCCGGCCATTGCCGACCTGATCGCGGGCCACGTGCAACTTACCTTCGCCACCGTGCTGGAGAGCAGCGGCCACATCAAGTCGGGCAGCCTGCGGGCCCTGGCCGTGACCGGCGACAAGCGCGTACCGGCACTGCCCGACGTGCCCACGCTGGCCGAAGCCGCACTGCCGGGCTTCAACTCTATTTCCTGGATCGGCATCCTGGCCCCCGGCGGCACGCCCAAGGACGTGGTGGACAAAATCTCGGCCGATGTGCGCGAGGTGCTGGCCGCCGACGACACCCAGCGCAGGCTGACCGAACTGGGCGCGCTGCCCAAGGGCACCACCCCCGCCCAGTTCCAGCAGCTCATCGCCAATGACCGCAAGCGCTACACCCAAATCATCCAGGACCAGAAAATTGGCCTTGACTGAGCCAGAAAGCACACCATGACCAGCCGCCCCCCACTTTTGCAAAATGGCCCCTTGGCCCCCGCCCTGGAGGCCGCGTTGGCCGCCGAATTTGACGTGCAGCGCCTGGCCGACCAGGCCGATCCGCAGGGCTTTCTGGCCCAGCATGGCGCGCGCTTCACCGGCCTGGCCACCTCGGCCCCGGCGGGGGCCTCGGCCGCACTGCTGGCAGCGCTGCCGGGCTTGCGCGTCATCTCCAGCCACGGCGTAGGGCTGGACAAGATCGATCTGGCGGTGGCCGCCCAGCGCGGCATCCAGGTGGGCTACACACCCGAGGTGCTGAACGACTGCGTGGCCGACCTGGCCATGGCCTTGCTGCTGGACGTGGCCCGCGGCACCAGCGCCGCCGACCGCTTTGTACGCCGGGGTGCCTGGCCCACGGCCAAGTTTCCGCTGGCGCGCAAGGTCACCGGCCAGCGCCTGGGCATTCTGGGCCTGGGCCGTATTGGCCGCGCCATCGCCCAGCGCGCTACCGGCTTCGAGATGCAGATCCGCTACACCAACCGCAAGCCGGTGGCCGGTGTGCCTTGGAAGTTCGAGCCTGCGCTGGTGGAGCTGGCCCGCTGGGCCGACACCCTGGTGGTCATTGCCGCCGGGGGCGCGTCCACCCACCACCTGGTGAACGCCGAGGTGCTGGACGCGCTGGGCCCCAACGGCTTTCTGGTCAACGTGGCGCGCGGCTCGGTGGTAGACCAGGCGGCCCTGGTGCAGGCCCTGCAAACCGGCCGCATCGCCGGGGCCGGGCTGGACGTGTACGCCGATGAACCCCATGTGCCGCCCGAGCTGATGGCGCTGGACAACGTGGTGCTGCTGCCGCACATCGCCAGCGCCACCCGCGAAACCCGCCAGGCTATGGAAGCGCTGACGGTGGCCAACCTGCGGGCCTTTTATGCCACGGGGCAGGTACAGGCCTCGGCTTTGGCATGAAATAGGCCTCTAGCGCTTATTCCATCAGCGAGAGCAGCTATTGTTTTTGTAGTTTTTGCGGTGGCCCAGGCCGGTTTTTATCCGGCATGATGGAGCCCTGCAAAAACACCGGAGACGCGCCATGTACCCCCCCATCCTTCCCCGCCGCCAGGTATTGCGGGCGGCCACCGCCGTAGCGGCTGCCAGCCTGCTACCGTCTGCCCGCGCCCAGGCCGCCTGGCCCAGCAAACCGCTGCGCCTGGTGGTGCCCTTCGCCCCCGGCGGCAGCTCCGAGATCGTGGCCCGCGCCGTGGCGGGCGAGATGGCCAAAACCATCGGCCAGAACGTGTTTGTGGACAACAAGCCCGGTGCGGCAGGCAACATTGCCATGCAAGAGGTGGCCAACAGCACCGACGACCACACCCTGGTGCTCGGCCACATCGGCACACTGGCTGTCAACCCCTACATCTTTGCCAAGCTGCCCTACGACGCGGCCCGCGACTTTGCGCCCATCACCCTGGTCAGCAAAGTGCCCAGCCTGTACGTGGTGCACCCCGACCTGCCGGTGAAAAACCTCACCGAATTCATCGCCTACGCCAAGACCAAACCCGGCCAGCTGAACTACGGCTCGGCGGGCAACGGCAGCGCCGGGCACCTGGCGTTTGAGTATTTGAAGATGGTCAGCAACACCTTCATGCTGCACGTGCCCTACCGCGGCACCGGCCCCATGCTGACCGACCTGATGGCCGGGCGCCTGCAGGCCGCGTCGGTGGGCGCGCCCGCGCTGCTGGCCTTCATCAAGGCAGGCAAGCTGCGCTGCATCGCCACCGGCACGGCCCAGCGCCTGCCGCAGTTGCCCGACGTGCCCACCGTGGCCGAGCAGGGCTTCAAGGGCTTCGAGATGACCCAGTGGTACGGCCTGATGGTGCCCAGCAAATGGCCCAAGGCGAACCAGGCCAAGCTGGAGACCGAGGCCATCAAGGCCACCCGCAGCGCACTGGTGGTGGAAAAGCTGTCCCACGAAACCGCCCTGGCCGTGGGCAGCAGCAGCGCCGAGTTCGATGCCTTCATCAAGGCCGAGCAGGCCCGCTGGAAGCCGGTGATTGCCCGGGCGCAGATCAAGCCGGAGGGGACGGGTTGATGGGGCTTTAAGCCAAATCGGCCCTTTGCGCTTATGGAATGGGCGAGAGCAGCTATATATTGAATAGCAATTGAGAGGGCGGGCCACCGCTACCGCAGGGCCTGCTCTGGGCACTGGCTCCAGCGGTTCAGGCGCCCCCATCAGTCTCCGTCTTCGTCAAAGAAGCTGATGGTGAACTGCAGGGCCGGGCCCAGGTCTTTTTCGGTGAAGTGCTGCAGGGCCTTCAAGGCCGTGACCAGCTGGTGCAGCGGCACGCTGGCGGCGGTGGGGTCGCGGCTGGCCAGCAGGCGGTCCATGGCCTGGTCCACGTGGGCCACGGCCTGCTGCAGCAGCAGGGCCTGGGGCGCATGGTTTTGGGCCAGCAAATAGGCTTGCAGGCTGGGTGCGTCGGTGCCGGACGCGGGGCCGAGGGCCAGGCTGCGCAAGGCCTGCCAGTGGATGGCCCAGGCCTGTGCTGCATGGCCGCTGGCCTGGCGGTTGAAGGTGGCAAAGCGCCCGGCGTTGAGTTTTTGCAGGGTGCGGTCGATGTCTTCGCGCCACAGCTTTTGCAGGGCACCGTTCCACAGGTTCAGAAACTCGTACATCGCGTACTCGGCCTCCGGGTCGTCCCACCCCGCTTGCACGGCGGCGGCATAGGCGGTTTGCAGGGCCCGGGCTTCGGCCAGGATGTCGCTGGCCAGCTGTTCTGCGTAGCGGCAGGCGGGCGTGTGCGCGCGCAGCTTGCCGGGCCACAGCAGCCACTCCAGCGCGGGCAGGCCTTTGGCCGGGGCGCTGATGGATTCCAGTGTGGTTGCGTCAGCCGGTGCCGTGCGCTCCGCCTCGGCAATGGCTTCGGGCCGGGTGGGCATGAAGTCCAGACTGCGCGGCGAGCGGCGCGCCAGCAGCGCCCCGCCCCGCACGGCGGAGAAACGCTCCCAGGCCGACACGGTGCGCAGCCATTGCTGCCGGGCTTCGGCCCCTGCCGGTGCCTCCGCGGCTGCGTCGGCGGCGCACAGCTGTTGCAGGCTGCCGACCAGGGTTTGGCTTTGCATGGCAAAGTCGTCGGCCCCCGGCACATACCACTGGGTGTAGATGCCGCGCACAAAGCGGGTGTAGGCCTCAAACGGCTGGTCGGCAGGAGCCGCCCAGGCCGGGGCGGTGCAGCCCAGGGTGATCCACAGCAACAGGGTGCGCAGCATGGGGCTCCTACTCAGAACGTGCTGTCAGAACTTGTGGCGCAAGGCCACTTCGTAGCCGGTGCCATTGCGGGCGCTGGCTTCGGAGCCGTTTTTGGCGAAGGTTTTCATGCGCTCCTGCGCCAGGGATAAGGCCACCAGGGTGCGTTTGCTGAAGTCGTACTGGTAGCCCAGGCCCAGGCGCACGCTGTCCTTGTCGCTGGAATGGTCGCCGGTGGTCTTGATCTGGTCGCCATCGATCCAGCGCAGCGAAGCCAGCAGCCGGTGTTGGCCCAGCGGCACGATGGTGCCCAGGGTCAGCACCCGCTCGGCCCCGGTGTCGGCCAGGTTCAGCTTGGACGAGCGTGCGTACAGGCCGAGCAGCTTGAAGCGCGCGAAGTCGTACGAGCCCGCCAGGGTGACGGTGGTGCGGGCATCGTCACCGGCTTTGTCGGGCGAGCCTTCGATAAAGCTCTCGCGCTGGTACGAGCTGCTGAGCGACAGCGGACCCTGGTCGTACAGCGCCACCAGGCCGTAGGCCCGGGTGTGCACGCCTTCGCCGGGGGCGGCACCCACACCCAGCTTGACACCGCTCCAGCGCGGGGTGGCGTAGTAGATGGCGTTGTTCCATTTCTGGAACACCCGGGCGGTGCGGCTGCCGTTGGCGGCCAGGCTGTCGCCGTCAAAGGCTTCAAAGCGGCTGGCATTGGCCTCGTCGGCCGGGCTGGACTGTTTGCCCAGGGTGATGCTGCCCAGCTTCTGGCTTTGCAGGCCGACGTAGGCGTACTGCTTGAACAGCTGGCCGGTGGCGTTCTTGTCGGTTTGCACCGCGCCGGTGTCGGCATCGAAGCGCGACTCCAGGCGGAACACGGCGGCCAGGCCGTCGCCCAGGTCTTCCTTGCCGATGAAGCCAAAGCGTCCGGCCGAGCTGTTGCCCACGCTCCATTGGCGGTCGTCGTTTTTCGACAGGTCGGTGGGCGCGTTGCGCAGGCCCACATCGACCCGGCCATAGAGCGTGACACCGGTCTTTTCGCTGGATGTTTGGCTCTGGGCTGTGGTGCCCAGCAAGGCCAGGCCAATGGCGGCCAGGGCGCGTACCGGCAAGTGGTTGGGATGTTGCATGCTTGTCTCCTCGTTGTTGTTAAAAGTGCAGGGTCAGGGAAATCAGAACTTCAGGGCCCGGGCCAGGCTGGTGGCCTTGGCATCGCGGGTGCCCAGCGGGGCCAGGCCAAAACGGTCTTCGATCAGCTTCAGGATGGAGACGGTTTCGTACTGGGTGTGGTCGATGTGGCCGCCTTCGCTGAATGGCGACACCACGATGGCGGGAATGCGCGAGCCGGGGCCCCAGCGGTCGCCCTTGGGCGGTGCAACGTGGTCCCAGAAGCCGCCGTTTTCGTCGGTGGTGACGATGACCACGGTGTTCTTCCACTGCGGCCCGGCCATGATGGCGTTGACGATCTCGGTGGCTTCGGCATCGCCCGCGGCTACGCTGCCACGGCCCGGGTGCATGTTCATGCCGCCCGTGGGTTTGTAGAACGCCACCGGGGGCAGGGTGCCGCCGCGCACATCGGCCATGAAGTCTTCGCGGTCCTTCAGGTGGGCCTTGCGCTCGGCGGCGCTGTCGATGAAGCGCTTGAAGGCGATGAGCGGCTGGTGGTGGTACGAAAAGCTGGCCACGCCCTTGCCCGCCTGGGTAGCGGCCACGGCACGGTTGAAGTCCTGGCCGTAGTAGGCCCAGGGAATGCCCTTGTCGCTCAGGCGGTCGCCAATGGTGGGGGCGGTTTGCGGTGGCAGCAGCGCCTGTTTTTTGGTGGGATCAAAAAGCCAGGTGCTTTGCATGGTGTTGACCGCATAGCCGTCTTGCGTCACATAGGCTTCGGGCTCATCCGGCTCGATGGATCGGCCTTGGGCGTCCAGTGCCACGATGTGGTGGGGCGCGTTGGCGTACACCGGGGTGCAGGCGCAGACCAGCCAGAAGTGGTTCAGAAACGAACCGCCAAAGGCCGACTGGAAGAAGTTGTCCGCCAGGGTGAAGCGCTGCGCCAGCTTCCACAGGCCCAGCGAGCTGCCGTCGTAGGTGCCCATCAGCAGGCCGCCGCTGTTGCCGTCGGCCACGAAGCGGTCGTTGCGCCCGCCATTGATCTGGCGCTGGTTGGCCCAGAAGGCGTGGATGGGGCTGAACATCGTGTCATTCAGGCCGACTTTGGGGTCGAGACGGAACGGGCCGTTCGGGATGGGGGCGCTCAGGCGTGCATCGGGCTTGCCGGATTTGTCGGCAACGGGCGGCGGCAGGACGGCGTAGGGCCGGTTGTTGGCATCCACCTGCACGACGCCCTGGCCCAGCGCCCGCGCATTGGCCACGCCGTTGGCACCGGGGTACAGGCCGAACAGGTGGTCGAAGCTGCGGTTCTCCAGGTAGACCACCACGATCTGGCCGATTTTGGCCAGTTGGGGGTCGGGTGCAGACGCTTGTTGGGCGGGCTGGTAGGTGCTGCAAGCGGACAGCAGCAAGGCGGTCGCCAGGGCGACGGGTCGTAAAGGCAGGCGCATCAAAGTCTCCTGTGGTGTAAGGATAAAAACGTAACGCACACGTGTGCAACGCAGTGCAAAAAAAGGGGTGTAGTGGCCCCGTTGGGCTGGCTTACAGGCTGGTGTGCCCGTAGCAGGTCTTCAGCTTGGTGTAGTCGTAGTAGTGGCTACCCGTCGCAAAACGTGCGCTGTCGCACGCGGCCTTGAAGTCGGTTTCTTTCTCGTTGTAGAGCATCTTGACCAGCACCGTGCCGCTGCTGTTCTTCACCACGTCCCACTGCATATTGGCCGCCATGGGGGCCACATAGTCACCGCGCCAGGGGTTGTTGGCGTAGCTGTACAGGCTGGCCAGGGGCTGCTGTTGCAGCACATTCTTCAGGCCCATCTTGGAGGCGAAGGGGATGACGATTTCGGCATGTGCAAAGCGCAGCTTGGCCACGTGGCCGAGGTTGCCTTTGGCAATGGCATCGACTTCGGTGAAGAAGTCGTCTTCCAGGATTTGCGCCATCTTCCAGGTCACGCTACCTTTTTCCAGGATGCCGGGGCCCATCTTGTAGAAGTCGGCCGCATCCTGGGTAAAGGCAAAGTACTGTGCCTGCGCCAGTGGCATGTAGCCGGAGAAATCGACCTTGGCCTCGCTCTTCATGGCCGGGGCAATCACGTACAGCTCGTACAGCAGGGAGGCGGCTTCGCCCAGGTTGCTGATGCCGGTTTTGCCGTCGCCCGCCAGGGTGCTGGTGAACTTGCCGTCGTCGCTGCTGTAGGTGAAGGTGCCGGTGTTGGCAAAGCTGTAGGTGCCCGCTTCGATCTTGTCTACAAAGGCTTTGGTGAACAACCGCTCCAGCACCACGCGCCCGGCGGTTTTGGCTGCGGGGTCGGCCAGGATGGCGGCTTGTTTGGCGGCCAGGTCGCTATCTTTCAGCCAGTTTTGGAAGGCCTGGCTGTCCTGGTAGGTGGGGTACAGCGGGTCGGCGGGGTTGGTGACCAGGTCGGTGGCGGCCACCAGCTTATGGAAGTACAGCAGGAAGTGGTTGGTTCCGGCCGGTTGGGCCACGGGGGCTGCCGCCGGGTAGGGCGCGGGTGCGGCCGGGTAGTTCACCAGGCTGGTCAGGTTGGTTTGGGCGGCCAGCAGCGACTTGACGAAGAAGGCCCCGCTGTCTACTGCGCGGTCTACGCCCGAGGTGACCACCACGATCTGGCGGGGGCTGCTGGCGGCGGCGGCACCGGCCTGGGTGAACAGGGCCGCGTTGCGGCTCAGCATGCGTTGGGCGAGTTGTGTGTGTTCGGTGATGCCGACCTGGGTTTCATTGCCATAGCCGGGCTTGCTGATGCCCGCCACGTTGTAGCCGAGCAAAAAGTTGGCCTTCATGATCTTCAGCACATCGGGGCCCAGCTGGGCACCAAGGGCGGTCAGGGCACCGTCGTCCGAGGCTTTTTTCCACATGTTGTAGACGGCCAGGTCGTACTTCAGGCTGGACAAGCCGCGCGAGCCGTGGCGCGCCATGAGCTGGGTGTAGACCGTGCTGTAGCCGCTGGGGGGCGCTTCGTAGGTGGCGGCATTTTGCTGCGGGCTGTACGGTGTCTTGGTTTGGTAATAGAGGTTGGCGCTGGCGCTGGGTGCGTCATCGCCACCTCCGCAACCGGCCAGGCTAAGGGCGACGCTGCCCAGGACGTAGGCGAGCGGGCGGCGGAATACGGTGGTGTGGACCATGGGGTTTTGTTTCCTGGAAGGGTGGGTAAACAGGGCGGTGGGACGTTACAGCGCGGTGACGGGCTCAATCAGCGCCCGCAGCGGCGCATACAGGTGGGGACCGGCGGCGATGATGGGGTTGCCGTCGTGCAGGCCGTTGTGGGCCAGGAAGTCGTTGACCTGGCCCCCGGCCTCCACCACCAGCACGATGGCGGCCAGGCAGTCCCACGAATTGATGTGCGGTTCGTAGTAGCCGATGAGCCGGCCCGCGGCCACGTAGGACAGCATCAGCGCGCCGGAGCCGTTGCGGATGAACATGCCGCCACCCGACAGCACCCGGTCCAGAAAGGGCACAAAGGCACTCACCGGCACCCGGTGTGAAAAGCCCACGCCCAGCACCCCTTCGGTGATGCTGCGGGCGCTGTGGGCCTGCATGGGCAACTGGTTCACAAACGCGCCCTGGCCTGCGCAGGCGTGGAACATCTCGTCGCTGTTCGGATCGAACACCACGCCGATCACCGGCTTGCCCGCATGCATGACCGCGATGGACAGGCACCAGGCATGCATGCCGTTGACGAAGCAGGCCGTGCCGTCGATCGGGTCGATCACCCACAGGTAGTCGGCATCGGCGTGGTCGAGCCCGCCTTCTTCGCCCAGAAAGCCATCGTCGGCAAAGCGCGCCAGCACCTGGGCGCGGATGTAGAGCTCGGTGTCTTTGTCCGCCGCGCTGACCATGTCCTGCAAGCCCTTGGACTCGATCACCAATTGGTCGCGCTTGCGGAACCATTCCAGCGCCTGCAGCCCGGCCTGGCGGGCGATGCTTTGGGCCAGCGCGTAGCGCGCGTCGATCGCCGCGGTGCTCATGCGCGGCCTCCCACAATGCACACGCCGTGGTTGGCAAAGCCGATGCCGACCGAGGAGCCAACCGCCAGCGGCTGCTGCATATCGGTTTGGCGCACAAACAATTCACCCAGCGGCGACTCCACCGCGTACTGCATTTCGGTACCTAAAAAGGCGGCGTGGCGCACCTGGCCCACCAGGATGTGCTGGCTGGTGGCAGGGGCCAGATGCACCGCGTCGGGCCGCACCGCAATGCGAATCTCGCCACGGTAGGCGCGGGGGTTCGCCAGCTGCACCGCCAGGCCACCGACCAGGCAGTCGGCCTGGCCTGCGGACACGTGGCCGAGGATTTCGCCGGTGACGCGGTTGGCGTCGCAGATGAAGTCGGCCACGAACTCGTCGGCGGGCGTGTCGAACAGTTCGCGTGGCGTGCCCTGCTGGGCGATGCGCTGGTTGTTCATGACGATGATCTGGTCGGAGACGGCCAGGGCTTCTTCCTGGTCGTGCGTCACGTATACGGCGGTGAGTTGCAGGCGCTGCTGGATCTCGCGGATTTCTTCGCGCACGCGGCGGCGCAGCTTGGTGTCCAGGTTCGACAGCGGCTCGTCCAGCAGCAGCACCTGGGGCTTGAGCACCAGGGCCCGGGCCACGGCCACGCGCTGCTGCTGGCCGCCGGAGAGTTCGCTGGGCAGGCGCGGGCCGTAGTCGTTCAGGCCGACCAGGCGCAGGCCTTCCAGGGCCTGCTCGCGGGCATCGGCCTTGCGGGCACCGCCCACCTCGAGGCCGTAGGCCACGTTCTCCAGCACCGTCATGTGCGGGAACAGCGCATACGACTGGAACACCATGCTGACGTTGCGCTCGATGGCCGACTGCTGGGTCACGTCCTGGCCACCGATGAAGATGCGGCCCTGGCTCACATGCTCCAGCCCGGCAATCAGCCGCAGCGTGGACGTCTTGCCGCAGCCGCTGGGGCCGAGCAGGGTGACCAGCGTGCCCTGCGGAATGCTGAACGACACATCGTTGACGGCAACGACCTTGCCGTATTGTTTGGTGACGCGCTCGAAGACCAGCGCGCCCTGCGTGGGGGCAGTACTCATGATTCAACCTTTAAGGAATAGGACGTACGCAGCGCCCCTGTATCGCCCTTTGGGCTTACAGGGGGAACTTGCGTAAGTACTGGGGAAAAGACGGGGGCGGGAGTGGTCCCTTCGACGCGTTCGACCCGGCGCAACTGCCGTTTGCCGACCAGACTCTGTGCGGCCAGCACGATGACCAGCATGATGGCGATCAAGGCGCTGGAGTAGGCGATGGCGATGCCGTAGGAGCCGTTTTCCACCAGGCCGACGATGTAGGCCGTGGCCATGTTGTACTTGGCGCTGACCAAGAACACCACCGCGCTGATGGAGGTGATGGAGCGCACAAAGCTGTACACCAGGGCCGCGCTCAAGGCCGGGCGCATCAACGGCAAGATCACCCGCCGGGCAGTGGTGAAGCTGTTGGCACCCAGCATGGTGGAGGCCTCGTCCAGGCTGCGGTCGAGCTGGCTCATGGCCGCCATACCGCCGCGCAGGCCGACCGGCATGTTGCGGAACACAAAGCACAGCACCAGGATGGCGGCCGTGCCGGTCAGCTCGATCGGCGGCATGTTGAAGGCCAGGATGTAGCTGATGCCGATGACCGTACCGGGGATGGCAAAGCTCAGCATGGTGGCGAACTCGAACGCCGCCTTGCCCGCAAAGCGCTGGCGCACCAGCAGCCAGGCGGCTGTGAGACCCAGGGCGGCGGTCAGCGGGGCCGAGACACCGGCAATCATCAGGCTGGTAAACAGCGAATCCCAGGCGGTGCCCACCCAGCGCAGGCCGTGCTCGCCGGATTCGATGCCGAAGGCGCTGGCGTAGTGGCGCAGCGTGAAGCTGTTGTCGCGGCCCCACTGGTTGACAAAGCCACCACCCAGAATCATGCCGTACAGCACCAGGGTGAAGCCGGTCCACAGCGTGGCAACCACCGCCAGCACGGCGGACAGGCGGCGGTCCAGCCCGGCGTGCTGGCCGTTGTCGGCCTTGCCCGTCACCGTGGTGTACGACTTGTTGCCCAGCCAGTGGCGCTGGGCCAGGAAAGCGCTGACCGCGAACACCAGCAGGATCAGACCCAGCCCGGCGGCCCGACCACCATCGTTCTGCGCGCCGACGATAGCGAAGTAGATTTCGGTGGATAGCACGCCAAAATTGCCGCCCAGCACCATGGGGTTGCCGAAGTCGGCCATGCTCTCGATGAAGGCCACCAGGAAGGCATTCGCCAGGCCGGGACGCATCAAAGGCAGTGAGACGCGCCAGAAGGTGGTCCAGCGCGTGCCGCCCAGGGTTTGCGAGGCTTCTTCCACCGAAGGGCTCACGCCTTCGACCACGCCGATCAGCACCATGAAGGCAATCGGTGTGAACGACAGCAACTGCGCCAGCCAGACACCATAGAACCCGTACAGGCCCCGCCCGGCGGGCACGTCAAAGGCTTGCGACACCCAGGCCGACACCACGCCGCTGCGGCCAAACAGCAGGATCAGCGCCAGGCCGATCACGAAGGGCGGGGTGATGATGGGCAGCACCGTCAGTGCCCGCAGCAGGCGCTTGAAGCGAAAGCCGGTGCGTGTCACCACCAGCGCAAAGGTCAGGCCCAGCAGGGTCGAACCGGCGGCGGTGCAGACCGCCAGGAACAAGGTGTTCCAGGCCACGCCGCAACGCCGGGTACCGCTGACGCAGCCCAGGGACCAGATGCGGCTGTCGGCCACCCGTGCCCAGGCGGCTTGCAGGCTGAAGCCCGTGCCCTGCTCGAACGCGCTGGCCAGCACCCGCAGTACCGGGAACATCACAAACAGCCCCACCAAGGCGACCAGCATGCCGATCACGCCGCAGACGAAAACATCGCCCCGGCAGGCACCCATCCAGGCGGCTCCGGTGGTCAGCACAAACACCGCACTGGCGCTGAACAGCAGCGCGCCCCAGCCCAGGCCGGGCAGACCGGTGCCCGCAGGGCCCCAGCCCAGCCAGGCCAGCCAGCCCAGGGCCGCCAGGGCCAGCGCGCACAGGACGGCACCCTGGGTGCGGCGTGGCAGTGGTGCCATGCTGACCAGGCCGATGGCGACCGGCCAGAGCAGCAGCGGCAGCAGGCCGAAGCGCTGCAGGCCCAGTACCTGCCATAGCGCGGCGGCGGTGGTGTCGTTGCCGGGCCAGCCGGCATGCAGCCATTCGCCGCCCCAGAATCCCGCTTCCTGGGCGTGCCAGGGCAGCAGCACGCTGGCGGTCAGGGCCAGCATCAGCCAGCCTCGTAAAGACTTATTCACAGACCATATCTCTCGGTTGGGTGGTGGGGAGACTTAGCGGGGCAGCGAGAAGATCTCGTCGTCCCAGCGTTTGAGCAGGCGCTTGCGCACCTCGTCACTGCCGTACTTGGCAAAGTCGTAGCTGATGGTTTTCACGCTCTCCAGGCGCGGCGCCTTGGCCGGGATGGTGGCGGTCTTGTTCGACGGCACCTGGAAGGCGCTGGCCTTGGCGGCCAGGGACTGCACATCGGCGCGCAGCGCGAATTCGTAGAAGCGCTTGGCCACCGCCATGTTCTTCGCGCCCTTGACCAGGCTCATGGAGCCAATCTCGTAACCCGTGCCTTCACAGGGCGAGATCACCTCCACCGGAAAACCGGCCACGGTTTCCTTCAGCAGATCGTGCTGGAAGGTGATGCCCACCGCGGTTTCTCCGCGCGCCAGCGCCTTGGCCGGGGCCGAGCCGCTCTTGGTGTACTGGCTGACGTTGTCGTTCATCTTCTTCATGAAGGCGAAGGCCTCGTTCTCGCCCTGCAACTGCACCAGGGTGGCAATGGTGGCGTAGGCCGTGCCCGAGGAATTGGGGTTGGCGATCTGCACCTCGCCCTTCAGGGCCGGGTTCAACAGGTCCTTCCAGCACTGGGGCGGCGCAATCTTCTTTTGCTTCAGCACTTCGGGGTTGTAGCCAATGCCCAGCAGACCGGCGTAGATGCCGACGGTGCGGTAGCCGGAAATTTCGGCCTGCTTCTGCGCCCAGGGGTGCAGCTTGTCGAGCTGGGGCGATTTGTACACCTCGGTAAAGCCATCGGCGGCCGCCTGCAGGTGCGGGTCGCCGGTACCGGCCCACCAGATGTCGGTCTTGGGGTTGCTGGCTTCAGCGCGGATCTGGGCAAAGATTTCACCGGCGCTTTTGCGCACCATGGAAACCTCCACCTGGGTCTCTTTTTCAAACGCGTTGCGCATCAGTTCGCACCAGTCGTTGTCGGCGGCGCAGAGCACGTTGAGGCGGTCGGCCGCCTGGCTGGCCAGGGGCAGGATCAGCAGGGAAGATAAGACGAGTTGTCGGGCCAGTAGGCGTTGCATGGTTTGTCTCCAGAAGTAGTGGCGCATTTTTGGCAGCGCTTTGCACACGTGTGCAATGTACGGCGAATAGTGAAGGGCGCGATCTAGGGTCTTCCCTGAGACGGTGTGGGAGAGTTCTCAGGGGCGCAAGGTGGAGCGCTCGACCAGCGCCACGGGGAGCTGCAGCACGCGGCTGGGCATGTCGGGTTCCTGCATGCGCTCTGCCAGGCAGGTGACGGCCGCTTCGGCCAATGCGTTCACGTCCTGGCGCAGGGTGGACAGCGCGTAGGCGGACAAGCCCGCCATGGGAATGTCGTCGAAACCGACCACCTGGAAGTCCCCGGGCACGTGCAGGCCAAAATGCCGGCGCGCACCGTCCACCAGGCCGCAGGCCAGCACGTCGTTGACGCAAAACACACCGTCTGGCCGGGTCTGCGCATCGGCCAGCAGGGCCGGTGCGGCGTCGAATCCACCGGCATAGGTGGCCGCTGCGGCTTCCACGCGGCGCAACACCACCCCACCGTGCTGGACCGCGGCGGCCAGTGTCTGCACGAATCCTTCGCCGCGCACGCTGGCGCTGTAGGTCGTCGTGGCCGAGCTGAGGAACACCAGCTTGCGGGCGCCCTTTGCCAGCAGGGCCCGCGCCGCCATGGCACCGCCTTCAAAATGGTCGCTGTTGACTACGTCCACACCCACCAAATCGGGCGCACGGTTGATCATGGCCACCGGAACCCGCAGGCGCAAATACTCTTTGGCCAGCTGGATGGGCGGCGTGCCCGAGGTCAGGATCACCCCCGCGATCCGGTACTGCAACAGATGCCGCAAGGACTTGGCCAGCTGGGCCGGCTCGCTGGCATCCATCAGCAGGGGCGCCAGCGAACGCAGCGCCAGATGGTGGGTGATGGGCCCGAGCAGGCTTTGCAGGAACGGGTCGTCAAAGCCCTTGACCACCACCCCCACCAGATTGCTTTGGCGCTGGATCATGCTGCGCGCCAGCATGTTCACCTGGTAACCCAGCGCCTCTGCCGCCCGCTGCACTTTCTCGCGGGTTTCCGGCGACACGCTGGCACCTTCGGTAAAGGTGCGCGAGACCGCCGAACGGGAAACGCCCGCTTTGCGGGCGACATCGGCAGCGGTAATCCAACCGGAGGGGGACTCTGTGGTCATGGAGGATGGGCGCGCTTAAAGCGTCAGTTCGTAGTCCACCGTGATCGGGGCGTGGTCGCTGAACTTCACGTCCTTGTAGATATGCTCGCTGCGCGCCAGCGCCGCCAGGGCGGGCGTGGCCAGGTGGTAGTCCAGCCGCCAGCCCACGTTATTGGCATAGGCCTGGCCGCGGTTGCTCCACCAGGTGTAGGCGGTGTCGGTGGCAGTGGGTTGCAGCAGGCGGTACACATCGACCAAGCCCAAACCTGCGGCTTCGGCGGCCTCGGGGTGGGCCAGCGCGTACGTCATCCAGGCGCGTTCTTCCGGTAGGAAGCCGCTGTTCTTCTGGTTGCTGCGCCAGTTCTTCAGGTCGATCTGCTGGTGGGCGATGTTGACGTCGCCGCACAGGATGAACTCGCGGGTTTTCCGCAGGCTGGCCAGGTAGGGGCCCATTTCCGCCAGAAAGCGGAACTTGGCGAGTTGCCGGTCTTCGCCCGACGAGCCGCTGGGAAAGTAGCAGCTGATGATGGACAGCTTGCGCGTCGGGGTGTCAAAGCGCAGCTCGACGTAGCGGCCCTCGGCATCGAATTCGTGGGAGCCGTAGCCGGTGACCACCTCGCTGGGCGTGTGCCGGGTGTACACGCCGACACCCGAGTAGCCCTTTTTTTCCGCAAAGTGGAAATAGCCCTGCAGACCGGCCAACTGCTCGAACTTGCCCTGCACATCGGCGGCCTGGGCCTTGACTTCCTGGACACAAATACAATCCGGGGCGGTCGCGGCGATCCAGGCTTCCACCCCTTTGCTGGTGGCTGAGCGGATGCCGTTGAGATTCAGGCTGGTTAATTTGAACAAGGATTTTCCCCATGGTGGACATTAAAGCGCCCGCTAGCTTAGCGCAGGATTTCGTACAGTTTGCGGTGGAGTCTGGGGTGCTGCGCTTTGGCGAGTTCAAAACCAAGGCCGGGCGCATGAGCCCCTATTTCTTCAATGCCGGGCTGTTTGACGACGGCGCCCGCATGCAGCGCCTGGCCGAGTTCTACGCCCAGGCCCTGCTCCACAGCGGCATTGAGTTTGACATGATTTTCGGCCCCGCCTACAAGGGCATTCCGCTGGCCGCCACGGTGGCGGTGGAGCTGGCGCGGCGGGGGCGCAACCTGCCGTTTGCCTACAACCGCAAGGAGGCCAAGGACCACGGCGAGGGCGGCTCCTTGGTGGGTGCGCCGCTCAAAGGCCGGGTGTTGATTGTGGATGACGTGATGTCGGCCGGCACCGCCGCCCGCGAGTCGATTGCGCTGATCCAGGCCGCCGGGGCCACACCGCACGCGGTGGTGATTGCGCTTGACCGCCAGGAAATGGCCACCGAGGGCGGCCAGGATGTGCCGCACAGCGCGGTGCAATATGTACGCAACCAACTGGGCATGCAAGTTTGTGCTATCGCCAGGCTCGCAGATTTACTACAATACTTGCAACAAAATGATACGAGCGAGCTGCGTGCTCACTATCCACGGGTGCTAGCCTATCGGCAGCGTTACGGAGTCGACGAAGGAACTATGTGAGACGTTGGGCCGGAGTTTGGGGTATCGGTGTGCTGTGCAGTTGCTTGCTCGGCGCTGCGTCTGCGCAGGGCATATTTACCTGCACCGACAGCCGAGGCAAGAAGATCACCTCCGACCGTCCCATCCCTGAATGCCTGGACCGCGAACAAAAAGAGCTCAACGCCAGCGGTACCGTCAAACGCAGCCTGGGCCCCACCCTCACCGCCCAGGAAATCAGCGCCCGCGAAGCGCATGACAAAAGAGACGCCGAAGACCGCTCCCGGGTATTTGAAGAACGCCGCCGCAACCGCGCCTTGCTGACCCGCTACCAAAACCAGGCCGCCCACGATGCCGAGCGCGCCAGCGCCCTGACCCAGGTGGATGCCGTGATCCAGACCGCCAACAAGCGCATGGCCGAACTGGCCGAGCAACGCAAAGCGCTGGACAGCGAGCTGGAGTTCTACAAAAGCGATCCCAGCAAGGCCCCGATATTCCTCAAGCGCCGCGTCACCGAATTCCAGGAGAACCTGGTCGCCCAGCAGCGCTTCATCGCCAACCAGCAGCTGGAAAAAAAGCGCGTCAACGACCGGTTCGACGAAGAGCTGGCCCGGCTCAAGCCGCTGTGGGCCGGGGCTCTGAATTAGTTTTGCTATTTATTTAGAAGCTGCTCTCGCTTAATCCATAAGCGCTAGCAGCCTAAAAAGCATATAAAACCCGGCCTACCCCGCCAGTTTGGCCTTCAAGAGCGCGTTGACCTGGCCGGGATTGGCCTTGCCCGCGCTGGCTTTCATGATCTGGCCGACCAGGGCGTTCAGCGCCTTGTCGTTACCCGCCTTGAATTCGGCCACGTTCTTGGCGTTGGCGGCAATCACCGTGTCCACGATAGCCTCCAGCGCGCCGGTGTCGTTCATCTGCTTCAAGCCCTTGGCCTCGATCACCGCGTCCACCTGGGCATCCACATCGGTCCACAGCACATCAAACACCTGCTTGGCGGCGTTGTTGGAGATGGTGCCGTCGGCAATGCGGTCCAGCAGCTTGGCCAGCTTGTCTGCGCCTACCGGCACCTGGGCGATGTCCAGGTCTTGTGCGTTCAGGCGCCGGGCCACCTCGCCCATGACCCAGTTGGCCACCAGCTTGGGCTGCGCGGGCTGGCCTGCGGCAATCGCGGCCTCAAAGTAGCGGGCAATGCCTTTGCTCTGCGTCAGCGCGGTGGCGTCGTATTCGCTCAAGGCGTAGTCGGCACCAAAGCGCGCCGCCATCACGCGGGGCAGCTCGGCCATCTCGGCGCGCACGCGCTCCACCCATTCCGGGGCCACCACCAGCGGCGGCAGATCCGGGTCGGGGAAGTAGCGGTAGTCGGCGGCGTCTTCCTTGGTGCGCATGGCGCGGGTTTCGCCGGTGTCGGGGTTGAACAGCACGGTGGCCTGCTGGATCGCATGGCCATCTTCGAGCTGCTCGATCTGCCAGCGCACCTCGTAGTCGATGGCCTGCTGCATGAACTTGAAGCTGTTCAGGTTCTTGATTTCGCGGCGCGTGCCCAGTTCGGCACCGGGTTTGCGCACCGACACGTTGGCGTCGCAGCGGAAACTGCCTTCCTGCATGTTGCCGTCGCAGATGCCGATCCAGGTGACGATCTTGTGCAATTCCTTGGCGTAGGCCACAGCCTCGGCGCTGGAGCGCATGTCGGGCTCGGTCACGATTTCCAGCAGCGGCGTACCGGCGCGGTTCAGGTCGATGCCGGTCTGGCCAATGAAATCCTCGTGCAGCGACTTGCCCGCGTCTTCTTCCAGGTGCGCGCGCACCAGGCGCACGGTTTTCTTCTCGTCGCCCAGGAAGAACTCCACCGAGCCGCCTTGCACCACGGGAATCTCAAACTGGCTGATCTGGTAGCCCTTGGGCAGGTCGGGATAGAAGTAGTTCTTGCGGGCAAACACGCTGCGTGGTGCGATGGTGGAGCCCAGCGCCAGCCCGAGCTGGATGGCGCGCTCGACCGCGCCCTTGTTCATCACCGGCAGCGTGCCGGGCAAGGCCAGGTCCACGGCGCAGGCCTGGGTGTTGGGCTCGGCCCCGAAGGCGGTGGAGGCGCGGCTGAAAATCTTGCTGGCGGTGGATAGCTGGGTGTGGGTCTCGAAGCCGATGACGACTTCATAGCCCTGGACCAGCAGGGAAGGGGGTGCTTTGCTCATATTCAGAAACCGGCGGGTTGTTGGCGGTGGAAATCGGTGGCCTGCTGGAACCGGTGGGCCATGTTCAGCAGCCGGGCTTCTTGCAGGTAGTTGCCTATCAGCTGCAGGCCCACGGGCATGCCGGCTTCGCCCACACCGGCGGGAATGCTCATGCCGGGCAAACCGGCCAGGGACGAGGGCAGGGTGAAGATGTCGGCCAGGTAGGCGGCCACCGGGTCGGCGGATTTGTTGCCCAGTTTCCAGGCCACGGTGGGCGCGACCGGTCCGGCAATCACGTCGCACTGTTTAAAGGCCTGCTGGAAGTCGTCGGCGATCATGCGGCGGATCTTTTGCGCCTGCAGGTAGTAGGCGTCGTAGTAGCCGTGGCTGAGTACGTAGGTGCCGATCATGATGCGGCGCTTGACCTCGTCGCCAAAACCTTCGGCGCGGGTTTTCTTGTACATGTCGATCAGGTCGGTGTACTTGTCGGCGCGGTGGCCAAACTTCACGCCGTCGAAGCGGCTCAGGTTGCTGGAGGCCTCGGCCGGGGCGATCACGTAGTACACGGGAATGGCCATCTCGGTGCGCGGCAGGGCGATGGGCACCAGCTTGGCACCCAGCTTCACATACTGCTGCAAGGCGGCATCGACCGCGGCGCGCACGTCGGGCGCCAGGCCGTCGCCAAAGAATTCGGCAGGGACGCCGATGCGCAGGCCTTCGATCGAATCGTTCAATTTCAGGCTGTAGTCTTCAGCCGGGAGGTCCAGCGAGGTGGAGTCGCGGTCCAGGTCCGGGCCGCACATCGCCGACAGCAGCAGGGCGCAGTCTTCGGCACTGCGGGCCATGGGGCCGGCCTGGTCCAGGCTGGAGGCAAACGCCACCATGCCATAGCGCGAGGCGCGGCCATAGGTGGGCTTGATGCCCGTGATGCCGCAAAACGAGGCCGGTTGGCGGATCGAGCCGCCAGTGTCGGTGCCGGTAGCGGCGGGCACCAGGCGCGCGGCCACGGCGGCGGCACTACCGCCCGACGAGCCCCCCGGAGTGCGGCTGGTGTCCCAGGGGTTCAGCACCGGTTTGAAGGCCGAGTTCTCGTTGGCCGAGCCCATGGCGAACTCGTCGCAGTTCAGCTTGCCCAGTGTGACCACGCCTTGTTGCCCGAGCTGCTTCACTACTGTGCTATCAAAAGAAGAGCGATAGCCCTCCAGCATTTTGGAGCCCGCGGTGGTGGGGAAGTCTTGGGTGACAAAGATGTCCTTGTGCGCCATGGGCACGCCTTCCAGCGGACCGGCCGTGCCGTTGTCCAGGCGGGCATCGGCAGCGACGGCCTGGCGCAGGCTGACGGCTTGGTCCATCGCCAGGTAGGCACCCAGCGGTGCATGGGCTTCGGCGCGGGCCAGAAAGTGCCGGGTGGTCTCGACGGCGGAGACCTTGCGGGCGCGCAGCAGCGCTGCCAGTTCGACCACGCTCAGGTCGTGTAGCTGTGTAGGGAGGCTCATGGCGATGCGGGCGCTTTATTCAATGACTTTGGGGACGAGGAACAGGCCGCGCTCGACGGCGGGCGCGGTTTGCTGGTTGGCTTCGCGCCGGTTGGGTTCACTGACCACGTCGTCGCGCAGGCGCAGCACGATGTCGTTGATTGCCGCCACCGGGTGGGCCAGCGGCTCGATGCCGGTGGTGTCCACGGCGCGCATGGTTTCGACGATGCCGAAAAAGCCGTTGAGCTGGTTCAGCAGGCGTTCGCGTTCATCGGGTTGGAGTTCCAGGCGCGCCAGGTTGGCGATGCGGTCGAGTTCAGGGAGGGTCAGGGCCATGTCTTAAACAGGGTTGCAAACGAAAGTAAAGCGGGGTTTCCGCGCAGTTGGCGCGGGTTAGCCACAGGAGATGCGGTATTATCCCGCCTTTGGTCGCGCGGCCCCTTGGTGGCTCGTAATCGCACCAAAAACCAATCTAAGACCTTTGCAGAACCCGGGCGGCGGGCCTATTGAACACAATATTGCCCACAACCTGGGCACTGCAGGGGTCGTGTCTATCTAGAACCGTATTACACGGCGATGGCGTGCCGATGCGCAGGCCATGCCCGAGAGGATTTTGCATGTTTGGGACTTTCCGTCGGTACTTTTCTACCGACCTGGCCATCGATCTTGGCACCGCCAATACCCTGATTTACGTACGCGGCAAGGGCATTGTGCTGGACGAGCCGTCCGTGGTCGCCATCCGCCACGAGGGCGGGCCGCAAGGCAAAAAAACCATCCAGGCTGTGGGCAAGGAAGCCAAGGCCATGCTGGGCAAAGTGCCCGGCAACATCGAGGCCATCCGCCCGATGAAAGACGGCGTGATTGCCGACTTCACCGTCACCGAGCAGATGCTCAAGCAGTTCATCAAGATGGTGCACCCCCGTGGTGTGTTCCGTCCCAGCCCCCGCATCATCATCTGCGTGCCCTGCGGCTCCACCCAGGTTGAGCGCCGCGCCATCCGTGAGTCGGCCCTGGGCGCGGGTGCTTCCGAGGTGTATTTGATCGAAGAACCCATGGCCGCGGCCATCGGTGCCGGTTTGCCGGTGTCGGAAGCCAGCGGCTCCATGGTGGTGGACATCGGCGGCGGCACCACCGAGGTGGGCGTAATCTCGCTGGGCGGCATGGTCTACAAGGGCAGTGTGCGCGTGGGCGGCGACCGTTTCGACGATGCCATCATCAACTACATCCGCCGCAACTACGGCATGCTGATCGGCGAGCCCACCGCCGAAGCCATCAAGAAGAACATCGGCTCGGCCTTCCCCGGCTCCGAAGTCAAGGAGATGGAAGTCAAGGGCCGCAACCTGTCCGAAGGCGTGCCGCGCAGCTTCACCATCTCCAGCAACGAAATCCTCGAAGCTCTGACCGACCCGCTGAACAATATCGTCGCCTCGGTCAAGAACGCGCTGGAACAAACCCCGCCCGAACTCGGTGCCGACATTGCCGACCGGGGCATGATGCTGACCGGTGGCGGAGCCTTGCTGCGCGACCTGGACCGCCTGCTGGCCGAAGAAACCGGCCTGCCGGTGCTGGTGGCCGAAGAGCCGCTGACCTGCGTGGTGCGCGGCTGCGGCATTGCACTCGAACGCATGGAACGTCTCGGCTCGATCTTCACCAGCGAATAATTTTCGCGGAACACGCCAACCAGAGGTACGGCGATGCCACTTGGTACGCTGGACAGGACCCCGCCCCCGTTCTTCAACCAGGGCCCCTCGGCCCTGACCAAACTCATCTTTTGTAGCGCGCTGGCCCTGTTTTTGATGGTCGCCGATGCGCGTTTTGCGCTGATGCGTCCGCTGCGCGCTGGCCTGGCCACGGCCTTGTACCCGGTGCAGTGGGCGGTGATCGAGCCGATCCGCCTGGTGCTGGGCGGCAGCGCCTACTTCTCCAGCCAGGCCAGTTTGCAAGCCAAGGCGGATGCCGCCCAGCGCCTGCTGGTCACCCAGTCGGTCCGCGCCGGGCAGGTGGAGCAGCTCACCCTGGAAAACACCCGCCTGCGCCAGCTGCTGGAGCTGCGCGCCCAAACCACCACCCCGGCCCAAAGTGCCGAAGTGCTGTACGACGCGGCCGACCCCTACACCCACAAAGTCGTCATCGACAAAGGCACGAGCCAAGGCGTGGTGGCGGGCTCGCCGGTGCTCGACGGCCTGGGCGTGCTGGGCCAGGTCACCCGCGCCTACCCCATGGTCAGCGAGGTCACGCTGCTGATCGACCGCGACCAGGCCATCCCCGTGCTCAACACCCGCACCGGCGCGCGCAGCGTGGCCTATGGCGATCCGGCCTCGTACGGCGGCCAGCTGGAGCTGCGCTTCATGGCGGGCAACTCCGACGTGCAGATCGGCGACGTGCTGACCACCAGCGGCGTAGACGGCGTGTACCCGCTGGGCCTGCAGGTGGCGACTATCGCCAAGATCGAGCGCCGTGCCGACTCGGCCTTTGCCCGCATCTACTGCACGCCGGTGGCCCAGGTGGCCGGTCCGCGGCACGTGCTGGTGCTGCAGCCGGTGGCGGCGCAGATCCCTGAAATGCCCCCGGCTCCCGCTCCGGTGGTTGCTCCTAAAAAAGGAGCTAAGAAATGATGCTGAATAAGCGCGGGAGCCTCCCATGATCATGCGTCCTGGGCAGCAGTTGCTGTTGCCTGCCAACCCGGTATTCATCGGTGTCAGCCTGGTGCTGGCCCTGCTGTTCAACATGGCCGAAAACATCGGCCTGTGGGGCCGCGCGCCCTGGGTGCCCGACCTGCTGGCGGTGCTGCTGGTGTTCTGGAGCGTGCACCAGCCGCAGCGCGTGGCCATTGGCACCGCCTTCGTGTTTGGCCTGTTCATGGACGTGCACCAGGTCAGCCTGCTGGGCCTGCATGCGCTGGCCTACAGCGTGATGAGCTTTCTGGCCATCGCCATGCACCGCCGCCTGCTGTGGTTTACCGTGCCCTCGCAGGCCATGCAGGTGCTGCCGCTGTTCGTGGTGGCGCACCTGGTGGCCTTTGTGCTGCGCATGCTGGGCGGGGGCGTGTTTCCCGGCTGGTCGATCTTGCTGGCACCGGTGATCGAAGCCCTGCTGTGGCCGCTGGTCAGCATCCTGCTGCTGGCACCGCAACGCATGGCCCCGGACCCGGATAAAACCCGGCCTTTATGACCGAACTCAAGGACGTAGGCGCCGAGATCTACCGCTTTCGTCTGCGGCTGGTGGCCGCCGGGGTGGTGGTGGTGCTGGCGTTTGGCGGGGTGGTGGCGCGGCTGTCGTACCTGCAGATCACGCGGCATGACGACCTGTTGGAGCAGGCCGAAAACAACCGCACCGCCATCGTGCCGGTGGTGCCCAACCGGGGCCTGATCCTGGACCGCAACGGTGTGGTGCTGGCCAGCAACTACTCGGCCTACACGCTGGAGATCACCCCCAGCAAAGTCGGCGACCTGGAACAAACCATCGACGACCTGGCCCAGGTGGTGGACATCCAGCTGCGCGACCGCAAACGGTTCAAGAAGCTGGCCGAAGAGTCGCGCAACTTCGAGTCGCTGCCCATCCGCACCCGGCTGACCGACGTGGAAGTGGCCCGTTTTGCCGCCCAGCGCTACCGGTTCCCCGGCGTGGACATCAAGGCCCGGCTGTTCCGCAGCTACCCGTTTGGCGAGCTGGCCAGCCACGTGATCGGCTACATCGGCCGCATCAACCAGGCCGAAAAAACCCGCATCGACGATTCGGACGACGAAGACAACTACAAAGGCACCGAATACATCGGCAAGCTGGGCATCGAGCAAAGCTACGAGACGCAACTGCACGGCCTGACCGGGGTGGAAGAGATCGAAACCTCGGCCGGGGGCCGTGCCGTGCGCCGCCTGGCCAGCAACCCGGCCACGCCCGGCAACACGGTGGTCATGTCGCTCGACATCAAGCTGCAAAAGCTGGTCGAAGACCTGTACGGCGACCGCCGCGGTGCGCTGGTGGCGCTGGACCCGAAAACCGGCGAGGTGCTGGCCTTTGTGAGTAAGCCCACCTTCGACCCGAACCTGTTTGTCGAAGGCATCGATTCGGAGAGCTGGGCCGCGCTGAACGGCTCGCCCGACAAGCCGCTGCTCAACCGCGCGCTGCGCGGCACCTACCCGCCGGGTTCCACCTACAAGCCCTTCATGGCCCTGGCCGCGCTGGAAACCGGCAAGCGCACACCGCAGCAATCCATCATGGACCCCGGCTACTTCATGTTTGCCGGCCACCGTTTCCGCGACGACAAGGAAGGCGGCCACGGCACGGTGGACATGTACCGGTCCATCGTCCAATCGTGTGACACCTACTACTACATGCTGGCCAACGACATGGGCGTGGACCTGATCCACGACGAAGTGGGCAAGTTCGGTTTTGGCGGCCTCACCGGTATCGACATCCAGGGCGAAGTGCGCGGCATTCTGCCGTCCACCGCCTGGAAGCGCCGCGCCTACAAGCGGCCCGAGCAGCAACGGTGGTACGCCGGGGAAACCATTTCGCTGGGCATCGGCCAGGGGTACAACAACTTCACCATGCTGCAACTGGCCACGGCCACCGGCGTTCTGGCCAACGACGGCATCAAGATGAAGCCGCACCTGGTCAAGGAAGTGGTGGACGTGGTGACCCGCAATGCCCAGCAAACGCTGCGCGAGATCAAGGCCGAAATCAGCGCCAAACCCGCCAACATCGAGGTCATCAAACGCGCCCTGGTGGGCGTGAACATCGAAGGCACCGGGGCCACCGCATTCCGCGGCGCGGGCTACGTGGCGGCGGGCAAGACCGGCACCGCCCAGGTGGTGTCGATCGGCAAAAACGAGAAATACAACGCCGCCAATACGGCAGAGCGCTTCCGCGACCACGCGCTCTACATGGCCTTCGCCCCGGCAGAGAATCCGCAAATCGCCCTGGCCATGGTGGTGGAAAACGCCGGTTTTGGCGGCGTGGCCGCAGCACCGATTGCGCGCCGGGTGTTCGACTACTGGCTGCTGCAAAAGTACCCCAGCGTGCAAGACCTGGCTGCCGTGCGCATGGGCCAGGCCCCGGTACCCATCGGCACGCCGCGCGCCATTGCCGAAGTGGCCGAGCTGCCGGGCTATGTGGCCCCGGCCGCTGCGGCGGCCTCTGCGGCATCCGCTCCAGCCTTGGCCGCCAGCGCCGTGGCTCCGGTAAAGATTGCGACTAAAAAGTGATCCCCGCGCTTATTCCATAAGCGTGAGAAGCTACTAAAAACAGAGCGCTTTTGCGTGCCGCGTTCAGGCTGACGCGCGCGCGATGATCGAAAAGCCGATATCCACAATCGGCTCGGCAATCGGGCGGCCATCGGCGCGGTCCACGATGTACTGCGCGGCGGTCTGGCCGATGCGGGTGCCGTCGATGCGCACCGTGGTCAGCGCCGGGTGCAGGTGGGCGGCCAGGCCCAGGTCGCCCAGGCCGACGATGGCCACCTGCCCCGGTACCGCCAACCCGCGCGCCTGGGCCTCGATCAGCACGCCCAGCGCCAGCATGTCCGAGCTGCAAAACACGGCGTCAACACCTTCGGGGCGCGCCAGCAACTCGGCCAGCCCGCTGCGGCCCGCGCCCAGCGTGGTGGGGGGCGGGCTGAGAACCACCGGCACGTCCTGCGCGGCACCCAGGCTGCGCGCCATGCGCTGGAAGCCGCCGTTGCGACGGCGGGCACGCTCGTCGCTGCCGCAGATCAACGCCGGGCGGCGGTAGCCGCGCTGGTGCAGGTAGGCGCACACCGCCGCACCGATGTCTTCGTTGGAAAAGCCCACCAGCATGTCGATGGGCGTGGGCGTCAGGTCCCAGGTTTCCACCACCGGGATGCCCGAGGCCAGCAATTGCTTGCGCCCGGCCTGCGAATGCATGATGCCGGTGAGCACAATGCCGTCGGGGCGGCGGCGGATGATGGCGTCCAGCAGCGCGTCTTCGCGGGCGCTGTCGTAGCCGCTTTGGCCCACCATCAGCTGGTAGCCCTGGGCATCCAGCGCCTGGTTCAGTGCCTGGATGGTTTCCTGGAACACCGGCCCGGTCAGCGTGGGCAGCACTGCCGCCACCAGCCGGGCCCTGGACGAGCGCAGCCCGCCGGCCATGCCGTTGGGCACAAAGCCGGTGCTGCGCACCACCACCATCACTTTTTCCAGCGTGGCGGGCGACACCTGCGCCGGGTGGTTCAGCGCCCGGGAGACGGTCATGGCGGAGACACCCGCCATCCTGGCGATGTCATGGACAGTGAAATGGTGGGACATGGTGGTGGGCATACAGACTGAAAAGCTGCCGGGATGATACCCATAACATCGGCGATGTGGATTCGTTTGTGCGCGGTTAATTGCGGACGCACCGCCTAAAGACTAGGGTAATTCCTAGTTTTTCGTCTAAACATTAGCGATACGATTCGTTTTAAGTTGTTATCGATAACAAAACACTCCGTAACGAAATAATCCGAAGCACACCATGACCCTCCAGTCCCCCTCCGCCACCCCCCGGATCACCGCGCTGCAGGTCATTCCGGTGGCCGGGCATGACGACATGCTGATGAACCTGAGTGGCGCGCACGGTCCGTTCTTCACCCGCAACCTGCTCATCCTGACCGACAACGCGGGCCACACTGGCGTGGGCGAGGTGCCCGGTGGCGAGAAGATCCGCCAGACGCTGGAGGATGCCCGGGCGCTGATCGTCGGCCAGTCGATTGGCAACTACCAGGCCGTGCTGAACGCCATGCGCCGCCAGTTCGCCGAGCGCGACAGCGGTGGGCGCGGGCAGCAGACCTTCGACCTGCGGGTGGCCATCCACGCCGTGACCGCTGCCGAGTCGGCCCTGTTGGACCTGCTGGGCCAGCACCTGGACCTGCCGGTCGCCGCGCTCCTGGGTGAAGGCCAGCAGCGCGATGCCGTGCAGATGCTGGGCTACCTGTTCTACGTGGGCGACAGTGCCCAAACCCACCTGGCCTACCGCACCGAGCCCGGTGCCGACAACGACTGGTTCCGCCTGCGCCACCAAAAAGCCATGACCCCCGAAGCCATCGTGCGCCTGGCCGAAGCGGCCCAGCAGCGCTATGGCTTCCAGGACTTCAAGCTCAAAGGCGGCGTGCTGCGCGGCGACGAGGAAGTGGATGCCGTGGTGGCGCTGCACGAGCGCTTCCCCGAGGCGCGCGTGACGCTGGACCCCAATGGCGGCTGGCTGCTCAACGATGCCATCCGCCTGGGCCAGCGCATGCGCGGCGTGGTGGCCTATGCCGAAGACCCCTGCGGTGCCGAAGGCGTGTTCTCTGGCCGCGAGGTGATGGCCGAGTTCCGCCGCGCCACGGGTCTGCCCACGGCCACCAACATGGTCGCCACCGACTGGCGCGAAATGGCCCACAGCCTGGCGCTGCAGTCGGTCGATATTCCCCTGGCCGACCCGCACTTCTGGACCATGGCCGGTTCGGTGCGGGTGGCCCAGATGTGCCAGGCCTTCGGGCTGACCTGGGGCTCGCATTCCAACAACCATTTTGATGTGTCCTTGGCCATGTTCACCCACGTGGGTGCGGCCGCACCCGGCAGGGTCACGGCCATCGACACGCACTGGATCTGGCAGGACGGCCAGCGCCTGACCAAGGAGCCTTTGCGCATCGAAGGCGGTTATGTCAAGGTACCGCAGAAACCGGGCCTGGGCGTGGAGCTGGACATGGCCGAGGTCGAGAAGGCCCACCAGCTGTACCTGCAGCACGGCCTGGGCGCGCGTGACGATGCCACGGCCATGCAGTTCCTCATCCCCGGCTGGAAGTTCGACAACAAGCGCCCGTGCATGGTGCGTTGATTTCTGCGTTCATCACTACTACCAACAAAGAGGCAAGCGCCATGAAATTCCCTTCCCCCCTTTTGAAGACCGTTGCAGCCCTGGGCCTGCTGGGCCTGGCCACCGTGGCCGTGGCCGACATCCGCGTCATGTGCTACCAGGACGGCATCGAATGCGACGTGACCGCCGACCTGATCAAGCGCTACGAGAAGCAAAACCCCGGTGCCAAGGTGAACCTGGACATCGTGCCCTACAAAACCGTGGTCGAGCAGCTGCCCATCCAGCTGGCCGCGGGCCAAGGCCCGGACATCGCCCGCGTGGCCGAAATCGGTGGCTTGTCGAAGAACTACATCGACATCGGCCCCTACCTGAAAGACCGCAAATACTGGGAAGCCAACTTCGGCAGCACCCTGCCCTGGATGCGCAACAAGGCGGGCGACAAGGGCATCTACGGCATGCTGTCGCAGCTCACCATGACCGGCCCGTTTGTCAACAAAACCCTGTTTGAACAGGCCAAGATCCCCATGCCTGGCCCCAAGGCCACCTGGGACGAGTGGGCCGACGCAACCCGCAAGGTGGCCAAGGCCACCCAGACCCCCGCCGCCATGGCCTGGGACCGCTCGGGCCACCGCTTTGCCGGACCGGCCGTGAGCTTCGGTGCCAAGATTTTTGATGCCAAGGGTAACCTGGCGCTGGACGAGGGCTACAAGACCACCGTGGCCAAGCTGGTCGGCTGGCACAAGGACGGCACCATGCTGAAAGACGTGTGGGGCGGCTCCGGCGGCTCCAGCTATGCCGATACCGTGGGCGAGTTCAAGAACGGGCGGGTGGTGATGGTGCTGTCGGGCTCCTGGCAGATCAACCGCATGCAAAAAGAAATCGGCAACGCGTTTGACTGGGTGGCCGTGCCCAACCCCTGCGGCCCCGCCGCCTGCTCCGGCATGCCCGGCGGCTCGGCCTGGGTGGCTTTGAAGACCACCAAGTCGCCCAAGGAAGTGGCCCAGTTCCTGGACTTCATGGCGCAAGAGGCCAACGTGGCCGAATTCGCCTCGCGCACCAACACCATCCCGGCCCACGCCGGGGTGGCCCAGCGCGGCCTGGCCTACACCAGCGCCGGCCCTGCGGCCAAGGCCGCGCTGACGGTGTTCACCAACGGCACGCCCACCGTGGCCCCCGCCGCCTATGCGCTGCAGGGCTACAAATACAACCGCGCCCTGATGCTGCCCACCGTGACCCGCGTCACCCAGGCCATCGTCGGCGAGATCAGCGTGGACGAGGCGGTCAACAAGATCAGCACCGACATGGCCGAGGCGGTGAAGCAGGCCGAAAAGTAGACGCCTGGTTCTGCGTTAGATGCTTTTTAGGCCTCCAGCGCTTATGGATAGAGCGTGAGAAGCTATTAATTTTGTAGTGTAGCGAGAAGCAAGCCCCCTGCCGTTGCGGCGGCGGGGGCCATGCCTGCGCCCGCGCGGGCCGCTGGAGAGGAAATCTATGTCTGTGTTTCTGCGCCTTCTGGGCTTGTTCTTCAACCTGTTCGAGCCGGTGTTCCGGCTCGGGCAGAAGTGGCTGGGGGCCTCCAGGATCGGCTGGCTGTTTGTGGGGCCGAACCTGCTGGTCATCAGCATCTTCACCTTCCTGCCCATCGTCATCAACCTGGTCTACGCGGTGACCGGCGGGGTCAACCTGCTGCCCACGCAGCGGCCCTTCACGGGGGTGGAGAACTTCGCCATCCTGCTGGAATGCCGCGACTACAGCGACCTGCAGAGCTGCCGCACCGACATCTTCTGGCGCTCGATCTTCAACACCATCCAATTCAGCGCCATCCAGGTGGTGCTGATGCTGTTTTTCTCGCTGGTCACGGCCCTGGTGCTGAACCGCAAGATCATCGGCCGGGGCTTCTGGCGCGGCGTGTTCTTCTATCCGGTGCTGCTGTCGCCGGTGGTGGTGGCGCTGATCTGGAAGTGGTTGTTGCAAAGCCAGGGCGTGTTCAATGCCGGGCTGGTGGCCCTGGGCAGCACGCCGATGGACTGGCTGCTGGACCGGCACTGGGCCTTCTTCTGGGTGGTGGTGGTGTCCATCTGGGCGCACATGGGTTTTTACACGCTGATTTTGCTGGCCGGTTTGCAGGCCATTCCCAAAGACGTGTACGAGGCCGCCGAGATGGATGCCGCACCGCCGTTTCGCGTGCTGCGGCGCATCACCCTGCCGCTTTTGATGCCCAACCTGATCGTGGTGCTGGTGCTGGTGATGATCCGCGCGGTGCAGAGCTTTGACGAGGTCTTTGTGCTCACCGGCGGCGGGCCGGGCTCGGCCACCACCTTCATCGTGCAGTACATCTACCAGACCGGTTTTGCCGAGCAAATCCACCTGTACGGCCTGGCAGCAGCGGCTTCGCTGATCCTGGCTGTGGGCCTGATGGCCCTGACCCTGGCGCAGCTGCGCCTGTCCAAGGCCAGCGACGCTGGCAAAACCAAGAAGTAAGGACGGCACACCATGGCCAATTTTGTAACCCGCACCCGAGGCCGCAACCGTCTCCACTGGACCGACTGGGTGTCGTATGCCTACCTGGTGGTGGGCCTGTTCGTGATGTTCGGCCCGGTGCTGTGGCTGGTGATGTCGTCGTTCAAGACCGAGAGCGCGCTCAGCCAGTTTCCGCCCAGCTTTTTGCCCTACAGCCAGAAAGAGGTGGTGGTGGCCGGGTTTGACAAACCGCTGCCGTTGTTCCTGGCCAAGGATGAGAGCGGCCAGACCCGCACGCTGGCCCAGGTGCGCCGCATCGGCATCATGGCCACCATGGTGGACCCGGCTGCGCCAGAGACTGAGATCCGCGTCAACATCAACGACCGCAAGCCGCTCAACGAGCTGAAGTTTGCCAGCGGCAACTACACCGAGCTGTTCGGCAAGTTCGCCTTTGGCAGCTACCTGTGGAACAGCGTGTTCATCACCGTGGTGGCCACCATCCTCACGCTGCTGTTCAACTCGATGGCGGCGTTTGCCCTGTCCAAGTACCAGTTCACCGGGCAGAAAACCGTGTTCGTGCTGATCATCGCCACGCTGATGATTCCGCCCACCATCATTCTGGTGCCCGCGTTTCTGGTGATCTCGGAGCTGAACCTGCTCAACAACCTGTGGGGCGTGATCCTGCCCGCCGTGGCCACGCCCACCGGGGTGTTTTTGCTGCGCCAGTACATGCTGACCATTCCCGACGAGCTGCTGGAGGCCGCCCGCATGGACAACGCCAGCGAATGGCGCATCTACTGGAAGATCATCCTGCCGCTGGCGGCCCCGGCCATGGCGGTGCTGGCCATCTTCTCGTTCATGTGGCGCTGGAACGACTTTCTCTGGCCGCTGATCGTGCTGTCCAAGTCCGAGAACTTCACCCTGCAACTGGCCCTGAACGCCTTCCAGGGCGAGCTCAACACCCAATGGCACTACCTGCTGGCCATGACCGTCATCACGCTGATCCCCATCACCCTGGTGTTCACGTTTTTGCAAAAGTACATCACCACCGGCATTGCCAGTGCCGGTGTGAAATAAGGAATTCGCAATGGCTACTTTAGAACTCGCCCAGGTCGTCAAGACCTTCGACAAAACCACCATCATCCACGGCGTGGACCTGCACGTTGCCAACGGTGAATTCGTGGTCTTTGTCGGCCCCTCCGGCTGCGGCAAATCCACGCTCTTACGCATCATCTCCGGGCTGGAGCCCGCCACCAGCGGCGAGATTCGCATCGACGGCCAGCGCGTCAACGAGCTCACCGCCGCGCACCGCGGCTGCTCCATGGTGTTCCAGTCGTATGCGCTGTATCCGCACATGAGCGTGTACGACAACATGGCCTTCGGGCTGGAAAACCTGGGGGTGGCCAAGGACGTGATTGCCACCAAGGTCACCGCCGCCGCCACCATGCTGCAGCTGGGCCCGCTGCTGCAGCGCAAGCCCACCCAGCTCTCGGGCGGGCAGCGCCAGCGGGTGGCCATTGGCCGCTCCATCGTGCGTGAACCCAAGCTGTTTTTGTTCGACGAGCCCCTGAGCAACCTGGATGCCGAGCTGCGTGTTTCGATGCGCGCCGAGATCCGCGACCTGCACGCCCGCCTGGGTGCCACCATGATTTACGTCACCCACGACCAGGTCGAGGCCATGACCATGGCCGACAAGATCGTGGTGCTGCGCGCCGGCCGCATCGAGCAGGTGGGCACGCCGCTGGACCTGTACAACCAGCCTTGCAACCAGTTTGTGGCGGGTTTCATCGGCAGCCCGCGCATGAACTTCGTACCGGCAGCCCAGTTCCCCAGCGCCAAGCCGGGGGCCACCACCGTGGGCATTCGCCCCGAGCATGCGCAGCTGGACGAACACGGCCCCCTGCACCTCCAGGTGGCGCAGGTCGAGCAGCTGGGCAGCACCAGCATCCTGCACGGCAGCGTGGTCGAGGGCACGCCGTTCGAGCTCATCCTGCCCGGCCAGACCCGCATCCAGCGCGGTGACACCGTGCGCGTGACGGCTCCGCCCGAGCACCTGCATTGCTTCGACGCCCACGGCCTCCGTATCTAAATCCGATCTTCACCATGCGCCTCGACCACCCCCCCGTATTCGCCCTGCAATCGCAGCAGGGCAACCACCTCACCTTGGCCAGTCCGGGTGGGGCCACCGCCCACATCTGGGTACTCGAAGAAGACATCGTCCGCGTGCTGGTGCTGCCGCAGGGCCAGTTGCAAATGCCCCGCACCTGGACAGTAGCGCCCGGCCTGGAAGACCTGCCGCCCGAGGGCCGCGACCGCATGGACACCAGCGGCTTTGCGTTGCCCGCGTTTGACCTGTTCGAAGACGGCACCCGGCTGTGCATCACCACCGCCCAGGTGCGCCTGACGGTTGCGCTGCAAGGCTTCTTCTGCCGCTGGGAGGGCCAGCACCAGGGCGCCTGGACGGCCACCGCCGCCGACCGCGCCACCCAAAGCTACAACTTCGGCTGGTGGGACGAGAAGGTCTACCACTACCTGGAGCGCACCCGGGGCGAGCAGTACTTTGGCCTGGGCGAGCGCGCGGGCGATGCCAACCGCGCGGGCCAGCGCTACCGCATGTGCAACCTCGACCCCATGGGCTACAACGCCCGCAGCACCGACCCGCTGTACAAGCACATCCCGTTCTACATCACCCGCAAAGGGGGCGAAAAAGACGCAGGCCTCAGCTTTGGTTTGTTCTACGACACCCTGTCCGACTGCAGCTTCGACATGGGCCGCGAGATGGACAACTACCACGGCCACTACCGCTATTTTGTGGCCGACCATGGCGACCTCGACCTGTATTACATCGCCGGAGCCGACCCGGCCGCCATCACCCGCCGCTACACCTGGCTGACCGGCAGGCCCATCTTTCCGCCGCGTTACGCACTGGGCTATTCCGGCTCCACCATGCGCTACACCGACGCGCCCAACGCCCAGGAGCGCATGGGCGAATTCCTGGCCCGCTGCGCCGAGCACGACATCCCCTGCGACTCGTTCCACCTGTCCTCGGGCTACACCTCCATCGGCGCGGGCCGCTACGTCTTCCACTGGAACCGCGACAAATTCCCCGACCCGGCCGCCTTCGTGCAAAGCTACCTCGACCGGGGCGTGCGCCTGGTGCCCAACATCAAGCCCGCCCTGCTGCGCGACCACCCGCGCTTCGAAGAGGCCACCCAGGCCGGCCTGCTGATCCACGACCCCGACGGCCAGCCCACCGCCGTGCAGTTCTGGGACGGCACCGGCGGCTACCTGGACTTCACCAACCCCGCCACCATTGCCTGGTGGAAGCAGCAGGTCACCACCCAGCTGCTGCAGCTGGGCATCCCCACCACCTGGAACGACAACAACGAGTTCGAGATCTGGAGCAGCCAGGCCCAGGTGCACGGCTTTGGCACACCGCGTGCCGCCATGGAAGCCCGGCCCCTGCAAACCATGCTGATGGTGCAGGCCTCGCACGCCGCGCAAACCGAATACGCCCCGCAGGAGCGGCCGTTTCTGGTGTCGCGCTCGGGTGCGGCGGGCATGCAGCGCTATGTGCAAACCTGGTCGGGCGACAACTACACCGCCTGGGACACGCTCAAGTACAACATCCGCATGGGCCTGGGCCTGGCCATGTCCGGTGTGTCCAACACCGGGCACGACATTGGCGGCTTCAGCGGCCCCGCACCCGGCCCCGAGCTGCTGGTGCGCTGGGTGCAGCACGGCATTTTTCTGCCGCGCTTCAGCATCCATTCGTGGAACGACGACCAGACCGTCAACGAGCCCTGGATGCACCCCGCCGTCACGCCGCAGATCCGCGCGCTGGTGCACTTGCGCTACCGGCTCATGCCGTATTTTTACGACCTGGTGTGGCGCTACCACCGCAGCTTCGCACCCATCATCCGCCCCACCTACTACGACTTCCCCGAAGACGCGCAGCGCCTGGAGGAAAACGACGACATGCTGCTGGGCGCGCACCTGCTGGTCGCCGCCGTGGTGGAGCCCGGCCAGACCGCGCGCCGCGTCTGGCTGCCTGGCACCGGGGCCTGGGTCTGCTGGCACAGCGCGGCGTACTTCGACGCCGGGCAGTGGATCAGCCTGCCCGCCGCGCTGGACTGCCCGCCGCCGCTGCTGGCCCAGGCCGGGTGCGCCATCCCGCTGAACGTGGGCGAGATCCACTTCGACAACGTGCAGGACGTGCGCGGCTTCCAGGTGTTTCCGCACCCCGGCGCGGGCCAGTTTGAGGCCACCTGCTTTGAAGACGACGGCCATTCGCAGGCCTGCCGCGACGGGGCTTACGGCCAGTGGCGGCTGCAGGTGAGCAGCAGCTCCGACAGCCTGCACATCACGGTGGCCCGCGAAGGCCAGCAGCCACCCACGCAAGCAAACCTGCTGCTGCGCCTGCCCGCCGCCGAAGCGCGCCCGCTGGCGGTGGCCGGGGCCACGGTGGCCCGCAGCACGGTGGTAGATGCGTGGCGCGAAGTTTTAGTGGTGTTTTAGGCCTCTAGCGCTTATGCCAAGGGCGTGACGAGCTACATATTAAATAGCAAATCCGCTACTGGAAAAACGCGGTGTAGCCGGTCTTCAAGATCAGCGCGCTCACCACCACGATGAACACGGTGCGCACAAAACCCGTGCCGTGCTTCAGCGCCATGCGCGAGCCCAGCACGCTGCCCAGCACATTGGCAATGGCCATGGGCAGCACAAAGTGCCACCAGATGTGGCCGGTGGAGACAAACAGGATCAGCGCCGCCAGGTTGGTGGCGGTGTTGAGCAGCTTGGCCGAGGCCGAGGCGTGCAAAAAGTCGTAGCCCAGCCAGCGCACCAGCAAAAACACAAAGAAGCTACCCGTGCCGGGACCAAAAAAGCCGTCGTAAAAACCGATGGTCAGGCCAATCGCGCTGGCGATCAGTGCCTCCTGCAGGCCGGAAAAGCGCGGCGCGTGCACCGCGCCCAGTTGCTTCTTGGCCAGGGTGTAGACCAGCACGGCCAGCAGAATCACCGGCAGCAGCTTGCGCAAGAAGTCGCTGGGCACCACCGTCACCAGCCAGGCCCCGAACATCGCCCCGGCAAAACCCGCTACCGCCGCGGGCAGCAGGCTCTGCCAGCGCAACTGCACCCGGCGGCTGTACTGCCAAGTGGCAAAGCCCGTGCCCCAGATGGAGGCCCCCTTGTTGACCCCGAACAGCGTGGCCGGGTGGGCCGTGGGGAAGGTGGCAAACAGCGCAGGCACCAGGATCAGGCCGCCGCCGCCCACAATCGCATCGATAAAACCGGCCAGCAGCGAGGCCAGCGAGACAAAAAGGAGTTCCATGCGAAGATTGTCGCATCCAGAAGTGCTATGGATTCAGGAGCTCCTCATGCCCTGTCCATAAGCGCTACCCGCGTAAAAAGCTTGCAAGCACTGCGGCCAGGCGCGTGCGGCAGAAGCCGGGCCACAAAAAGAAAAAGCGCCGGGGTGAAGCGGCGCTTTTCAAAAACATCTCGTAGCGGATGTCTAAATAAATTTGTTGATCATTCTGCTGGGTGTCTCCCCGGACCCTCGCTGGGAGAGGCCTTGGGCCTCTCTGCAAGTTGACGAGACTGTATACCCTTGTGTGGGCAAAGGTATTAGGACTTACCCTTTCTGGTGCGCACTTTTTTGGGGTGCCGTGTACCCGGCCCTTTAGTGGGCCACCTGGCGACGTGCCAGCAACTGTTCTTCGGCCATGAAATCGCTGTAGGTGAAGTCGGAGGGGCCCATGCCGGCTTCGTCGTCTTCGTCCTTCAGGGCCTGGGTCAGCAGCTTGCGCAGCACCATCAGGCTGCCGGGGTCGAGGGCTTTTTCGGTCTCCAGCAGGGCTTGCTGCAGGTCGGCGCTGCCCATGTGGGCCTTGCGCGGGTTCAGGGTTTCGATACCGCGGATGAGCCGCTGGGCCAGTTGCCGGGTGGCGATGAAGCGGCTGGCGGCAAATGCGGGGTGCACCCGGCTCAGCACCAGTTGCAGGCCGCCGAGCAGGATTTGCAGCTCCAGCAGCTTGGGGTTGTCGGTCACCCGGGGCAGCATCAGCTCGGCGTTCCAGGGGGATTCTTGGCGCAGGTCGGGTGTGTTCATAGCGCCAAAGTTTATAGACTGCTATGGTTTTGAATCACCGCAAAGCGGCATAAACGCCCGGCAATTGCGGCCTTCTAGGCCACCCGCAGTTCCTTCGGGTGTTCGAGTCGGCGCACCACTTCCTTGACCACCGCCATCATCACCGCCCGGTCGGGGCTTGGGTGGTCGGCCAGGTGCTGGGTGGTGCTGCCCGCCTGCACCCAGGCCCCGGCGGCGTCCGACCCAAAATGCAGCGGGATGTGGTGGGCCACCAGCAGCGGGCCGCAGGCGCTCCATTGGCGGCTCCACTGCGGCAGCTTGGTGCGCCCCTCCCACAGGGTGCCCGCAGATTCGTAGCACTCTTCGATCTGGTGGTGGCCCAGCAGATGGGCCAGTTGCCGCTCTTTGGCAACGCAACTGCGGAAGTACTCTTCGTCGGACATGCGCATGGGGGGCTCCTGAACGTGGTCAAAACACTATAAGCCTACGGGCTGCGAATGTCAGGCGGGGTGTCCCGCCTCGTCCAGAACCTGCAGGGCATGCGCGTAGCCGCGTTGCACGATGTTTTCCAGCCGCCGCCACTGCAGCATGCCCACCCGGTTCAGCGGCGGGTTGAAGTACATGTCGCACTGCTGCTGGGCGCTGCTCTGGCGCGACATGCTGTACAAAATGGTTACCGTCATCAGGTACGAGGGCAGCGACGGCAGGCGGTAACGGCGCTGGGCCAGCGGGCGCAGGCGGTCGCGCAGCAGGGCCCAACTGCCCGGCATGTCCTCGTGGTCCACCCGCACCGGGGTGCGGATGTTCAGGTCCACGCCGATCACCCGGCCCACGCCGCGCATGCTGCGCATCACGTCCACCGGAAAGTTGTTGAAGCTGCCGCCGTCGCACAGCAGGTCGCCGCCATGCGCCACCGGCGGCAGTGCGCCGGGGATGGAGGTGCTGGCCAGCAGCGCGTGGGGCAGGTTGCCGTGCTGCAGGCGCTGCTCGCTGGCGGTGGAGAAGTTGGTGGCCACGCAGAAGAAGTTGATCCACAGGTCTTCGATGTCGGCGTCAAAGCCCACCAGCTCTTCCACCGCGGTGCGCAGGATGCGTTTGAGGCGCAGGCCCTTGATCAGCGACAGCACCGGGAACAGGTTGAAGTCGCCGGTGGGGTTGGTGGCAAAGGCCCGGCGGGCGTTGGCCATTACCTTGTCCAGCGGCTGGTCGGAGGCGGCATAGGTGGCCATCACCGCGCCAATGCTGGTGCCGCCGACCCAGTCCACTTCGATGCCGCGCTCCTGCAGCGCCCGCAGCACGCCCAGGTGGGCCAGCCCGCGCGCGCCGCCTCCGGCCAGCACCAGGCCCACCGCGGTGCGGCTCTGGATGCGCGCCAGCCGGGCCATGTCGCGGTCCAGCGTGGGGCGGATGTGCAGGTGCCCGGCCACCGGGCGGCGCGCCAGCCAGCGGGCGGTGTGGCGCGGCGAGGGCTGGTTGGCCGGGTGCAGCAGCACCAGGATGTCGGCAATCACCGTCAACGGCGGGCGGTTGCTCAAAAACCGGGTTTCGCTGGGGTGCAGCACCGGCGGCTGGGTGGCGTCGGCCAGCAGCAGCAGTTCGTCGCAGTGGCGGCAGCAGCGCTGCGTCCAGGGCGTGGGCGTGGCATCGGCCAGCAGCAGCACAAAATCGTGCTCGGCCTCGATCTGGTCCAGCAGCATGGCAATGCGGCGCTGGGTTTCCTTGTCGGTGTTGTCGCTGGGGCCCAGGCCCAGGGCCTCCAGCCGCTGGTCGATGTCGTGGCGGCTGACCACGCCCACCCGGCCCAGAGTGCTGAGTTGCAGGGCCAGCCGGGCGGCAAAGTCGGGTACATCGATGCCGGTAGTGATGGGCAGCAGGCCGATGGTGACCAGCTTGTCGGCCACCGGCGCATGCCTGCGGCCCTGCAGCTGGCGGATGATTTGCGTGGTGAAGGCCTGCGATATTTGGCTGCTGCAGGCCAGCAGGCGCTGGAAGGCCGGGCGGTCCAGCCGGGCCAGCACCGCGTCGCGCACGGCCACCACGGTGGCGGCACGCGGCTCGCCGGTGTACAGGCTCATTTCGCCCACCACCTGGCCGCGTACGATGTCGCCCACCCGCTGCGGGCTGCCGCCTTCGCTGTGGACAAAGGCGCGCAGCCGGCCACTGACCACCAGGTACATCGCGTCGCCCGCATGGCCCTGGGTCAGCAGGGTGTCGCCGCCGCTCACCTCCAGCCACTCCAGACTGTGCCGCAGCAGCTCCATGGCCTCGGGCTCCAGCGTGCCGAAGAAAGCGGTGAGGTGGCGTACCAGCAGGGCATCCTGCGATTTCTGGCGGTTGGGCGAGGCACTCATGTCTGTATTGTTCTTAGATTGATTCGGTGCTTGGCGCTTATTTGATCAGCGTGGGAAGCTATTTTTTTTATAGTAACCGGGCTTGTACCATCGTCCCCATGGCCACTACCGCTCCCCCATCCTCACCACGTTTTGTTACAGGTCCATTGTTCCGGCATGTGGCGGTGATGTCTACCACTTCGGCCATCGGGCTGGTGGCGGTGTTTGTCGTGGATCTGATCAACCTGTTCTACATCTCCCAGCTGGGCCAGCAGGCGATTGCGGCGGCGGTGGGGTTTGCCGGGGTGGTGGGCTTTTTCCATGCGTCGCTGTGCATCGGGCTGACCATCGGCATCACGGCGGTGGTGGCGCGCACCGTGGGCGCGGGCCGGGCGGCCGATGCCAAGCGCCTGGCCACCTCCAGCCTGCTGCTGATGGTGCTGCTGGCGGCCCTGATCGGCAGCGGCACCGCGCCGTTTCTGCACCCGCTGCTGGCGGCCCTGGGTGCCACCGGCGAGACCGAGCGCCTGGCCGCCCGCTACCTGGGCGTGACGGTGCATTCGCTGCCGCTGCTGGGCATCGGCATGGCCTGTTCGGCGCTGCTGCGCTCGGTAGGCGATGCGCGCGGAGCCATGTCGGTGACGCTGGGGGCTGCGGTGGTGACCGCCGTGCTGGACCCGATTTTGATCTTCGGCCTGCACATGGGGCTGGACGGCGCGGCGGCTACTGCGGTGGTGTCGCGCAGCATCCTGGCGGCGGTGGGCCTGCGCGGCGTGCTGCGCCACGGCCTGCTGGGGCGCTGGAACCGGGCGGCCCTGGGCAGCGATGCCAAGTTGCTGGCGGGTGTGGCGGGCCCGGCGGTGCTGACCAACCTGGCCACCCCCATCAGCGCCGCGTTCGTGACCCACTCCATCGCCCAGTTCGGCGCGTCCGCCGTGGCCGGGCAGGCCATCATCGACCGCGTGACCCCGGTGGCGTTCGGGCTAATCTACGCGCTCAGCGGCGCGGTTGGCCCCATCCTGGCGCAAAACCTGGGCGCGGGGCATTTCGACCGGGTGCGCCAGGGCCTGCGCGACAGCCTGCTGTTCATGGTGATCGCTGTGGGCAGTGCCTGGCTGCTGCTGGCGCTGGGGCAAAACGGGCTGGTCTGGGCCTTCAGCGCGCACGGCGAGGCCGAGCACCTGATCCACATGTTCTGCTCCTGGCTGGCGGCCAGCTTCTTTTTTGCCGGGGCGCTGTTTGTGGCCAACGCCGCTTTCAACAACCTGGGCAAGCCGCTGTGGTCCACCGGCTTCAACTGGGCCCGCGCCACCTTGGGCACGATCCCGTTCGCCTGGTGGGGCGCGCAGTTCGGCCCGGTCGGCGTGCTGGCCGGGGCCGCCATCGGCACGGCGATTTTCGGCACGCTGGCGATGGGGGTGGCGTTTCGGTTGGTGGGGCGGATGGGCTCTGAGGTGGGCCCCGCCGCTACCGGGCGTGGTTGAACGTCGGGCTCTCTGGCGCGGCGACGGCATCCAACGCCAAGTTGCGTAATAACGCCGACAGTGCGGATGCCGGCATGGCTTTGGCGAACAGCCAGCCTTGGTAGGCCTCGCAGCCGTAGGCGCGCAGGAAGTCCAGCTGCGCGTGGGTTTCCACACCTTCGGCCACCAGGGTCAGCCCGAGGCTTTTGGCCAGGGCGATGATGGCGCGGGAAATCGTCACGTCGTTGCTGTCGTGGGGGATACCGTCCATGAAGCTCTTGTCGATCTTCAGCTTGCTCACCGGCAAGGCCTTCAGGTAGGCCAGGGAGGAGTAGCCGGTGCCGAAGTCGTCCAGGGCCACGCTGCAACCCAGGGCGACCAGCGCCTCCAGCTGCTCGCGCGCCTGCTCTGGGCGGGACATGGCCATGGATTCGGTGATTTCAATGTCCAGCAAATGCGCCGGGGCGCCTGTGCGTTGCAGCACGCTACGTACCTTTTCAGGCAGGTCCCGCTGGCGAAACTGCTGCGCGGACACGTTTACCGCCACCCGCAGCGGGGTGCCGGCGAGGCACCATGCGGCGATCTGGCTGCAGGCGGTTTCTAGCACCCAGTCTGACAGGGGCAGGATCAGGCCGGTGGCCTCGGCCACGGGAATGAAGGTCACAGGCGATACCGGGCCCAGCACCGGGTCCTGCCAGCGCAGCAAGGCCTCAGCACCTGCAATTGCGCCGCTCAGAATGTCCACCTGCGGTTGGTAGTGCAGCTCCAGGGCGCCTTGGGCCATGGCCTCCTTCAGGCGGGTGTGCAGTTGCATGTCCTCGTGCACGCGGCGGTCCATTTCCTGCGAATAACAGGCATAGGTGCCGCGCCCGGCATGCTTGGCCTGGTACATGGCCAAATCGGCGTAGCGCAGCAGGTTGTCGCTGTCGAGGGCATCGTCGGGGTAAAAGGCCAGGCCCAGGCTGCCGCCCGAATACACCACCTGGTCCTGCAAGCAGTAAGCGGCCTGCAGCGCGACCAGTAGCTTGTTGGCCACCGTCACGGCCTCGTCCACCTCGGTCAGGTCGGCCAGGAAGATGGCGAATTCATCCCCGCCCAGGCGCGCCAGCGTGTCATTGTTGCGCAGCACGCTGCGCATACGCACGCCCACCTGTACCAGCAGCACGTCGCCTGCGGCGTGCCCAAAGCTGTCGTTGATGGTTTTGAAATAGTCCAGGTCCAGAAACAGCACGGCGACGCGCTGGCCGATACGCCCGGCGCGCACCAGGGCCTGGTCCAGCTGCAGGCGGAACAGCCAGCGGTTGGGCAGGCCGGTCAGTTCGTCGTGCGTAGCCTGGTGGCGCAGCGACTCTTCAAACTTCTTGCGCTCGGTCAGGTCACGGATGTAGGCAATGGCGTGGTCGGCACCATGGTCCTTCCAGTGGCCCAGGGAAATGTCTACCGGCAGCATGGTGCCATCGCGGCGCATCAGCTTCAGGTTCATCTGGCCCATGGCGCGCGGGTGGGGTGCCATGAAGTACCCGCGCATGGACTCGGCGTGGCGGGCGCGCAGGTGCGCGGGCAAAAAGATGTCTACGTTCTGGCCCACTAGCTCTTCGGAGCGGTAGCCCGAGAGTTGCGCCATCGCCTGGTTGGCGAGCAGGATGCGCCCGGCACCGTCGACCCACAAAATGCCGTCGGGCGCGGCGCTCAGTACAAGCTTTTCCCGCATATGCTGCATTTGCAAGCGATCCAGCGGGCGGCGCAGCGATTCGTTGAAAGTGGCGTGGAACAGGTACAAATAGGCGCCAATCTTGTACAGGTGGCCCACCGCATTGGCCAGATCCTTGTCATTGGTGCCCAGCCGGGTAAAAAACAGCTCGGAGGCTGCCGACAAGGCCACGGCAAAGGCCAGTGCCATCGCGCACTCATTGGCCAGGGCGGATCGGCGCAGCCACAGCGCCAGCAGGGTCAGCGCATCCAGTGTGATTACCAGCCATTCCAGCCCGATCTTCCAGCCCGTCAGCCCCTGGTGGGGCACAAACAGGGCGGGCACCGCGTCCGGGAACAGCAGACCTACATAGGCAAGCATCCCCACCAGCAGCAAAACCCCGGCCAGGACCCGCCGTTTTGTGCCCACGGGCAGGTCCGGCCCTTCCGGCGCCAACACGTACACAAGCAAAGCCAGTGCCGCCAGCAGGCGTGCCGCCAGCCAGAAGAACATCGATTTTTGCGCGGAGTTGACCGTGATGGCATCCGGCATGCCGCCGTAGCTCATGGTATGCAGGAAATCTAGCAAACCCACGCCCAAAAACGCCAGCCCCAGCAGCACCACCGCGCCCCTGCGCGCCGAGAAGACGGCGCGGTAGCCGGTCATGAAGACTAGCATGGCCACTACCACAGCGAACAGCTCCAGACAGGTATGCCAATACAGGAAGCGCATTGGCTCAATGGCGATGGAGTGCTCGGCATGCGAGACCCACCACAGCAGCGGCAAGGCCAGAAACAGCAGGATCCAACCGAGGGCGTGCTGTACGGGATGGGTATGGGTAGAAGAACGCATGGTTTCGGCGGCAGAAGGCAAATCAGCGGGGCCAGGCCCAGCTGCCTGAGGGCTTAGCATGGTGTGGTCATAGGCACAGCACGTTCAGGCGGAAAACACCTGGACTGCGGCCACGAGACGCCGGGTCTGGTCGCGCATGCTGTCGGCAGCGGCGCTGCTCTGCTCCACCATGGCGGCGTTCTGCTGCGTCATCGCGTCCAGCTGGGATACGGCCTGACCCAGGTGCACAAAGCCCTGCGACTGCTCGCGCGATGCGCTGGTGATCTCCGCGATCAAGCCGTGAACGCTGCGAACCTTGCGTTCCACTTCGGTCATGGTCTGGCCCGCGTCGGCCACCAGTCGGGAGCCGTTTTCCACTTCGGCCTGGGACGCATCGATCAGGGCCTTGATCTCCTTGGCAGCGGCAGCCGAACGCCCGGCCAGGCTGCGCACCTCGCTGGCCACCACCGCGAAGCCACGCCCCTGCTCACCCGCGCGGGCGGCTTCCACCGCGGCGTTCAGGGCGAGGATATTGGTCTGGAAGGCAATGCCGTTGATCAAGCCGCTGATGTCGGCAATCTTGCGGCTGGCCTCGGCAATCAGCGCCATGGTTGACACCACGTTTTCTACCGCCTGTCCGCCCTGGGTGGCCACTTTGGTGGCGTCCTGCGCCAAGTTGCTGGCCTTTTCCGCTGTGGCAGCGTTGGTCTGCACGGTGGCGATTTGCTGCTCCATGGCAGCGGCAGTTTGCTCCAGATTGGCGGCGGTTTGCTCGGTGCGGCTGGACAAATCCCGGTTGGCCGAGGCGATGTCGTTGCTGGCGGCCTCGAGGCCCGCCACCTGCGCCTGGACGTCGGCCACCAGGGACTGCAGATTCAGTCCTGACTGGTGGATAGCGCGCGCCACCATTCCTACATCGTCGCAGCGGTTGAAGTGCAGGTTGTCGGCCGCTTCCCCACTGGCCACCTGCTGGGCTACCCCGCGTATCTTTCGCAATGGTGTGGTCAGTTGGTTCTCAATGAACGCGTTCACCAGCAGCAGGCAGCTGGCGATGCAGGCACCCAGCGCCCACGCGTTGCCGCCGCCCGGGCCCGCCATGGCAAGCACCGTCTCCATCACAGCCCCCGCGAGCAGCAAGGGCAGCCGCACCCGCCAGGCCGTGGGCAGCACCTGCAGCGCGCTGGTCCAACCCAGCAGGCCGGTGCGTATGAGCAATCCGCGGTGGAATGACCGTGCTGTGGACGTGGACGGCACTTCGCGCAGGCTGCGGTACAGCTTTTCGCTGGCGGCCACCTCGGCCCGTGTGGGCTGGGTGCGCACCGACAAATAGCCCACAACCCGGCCGTTGCGGCGCATCGGGGCTGCGTTGGCGCGGACCCAATAGTGGTCGCCGTCCTTGCGGCGGTTCTTTACCAGGGCGGTCCAGGACTGGCCCTCTTTCAGGCTGCGCCACATGTCCGCAAAAGCGGCGGCGGGCATATCCGGGTGGCGCACCAGGTTGTGGGCCTGGCCCAGCAATTCGTCGGCGGAAAAACCGCTGGTGCGGATGAATGCTGCGTTCGCGTAGGCGATATGGCTGGTGGTGTCGGTGGTGGACAGCAGGGTTTCCGTGCCCGGAAAGTGGTATTCGTTTTGCGTGACAGGGCGCAGGCTGCTCATGGACGCGCCCCTGTGGTTCGCCATGCGAACACGCAAATAGCGGTGCCACAGAGGGGCTGGAAAGCGCCGGTGTGGCGCAGAGTTTCAGTGGATGTGAACACGCTTGCCTCGGTCCGGTCGGACAGTCATAGCGACCTGGTGCAGCGCAGTGCGCGCGACCAAGCGGGTTAGCGAGGCGTGTTCGGGGCCTCTACAGACAAGCCGCGCCGGGGGTAGGGGCGGGCATGCGGGAAACCTATTGTTACAGAGCGGGCTTTACCAAGTCAAGGGATTGCCCGCCCGGGCCGGCGGGGGCGAGCAGGCTCAGGGTGTCGCGGGCACTGGCCAGGGTCTCCGCCAGCTCGGCCAGCTTGCGCTGCTGGGTGCGCGCGGTATCGCGTAGCAGGGTAAAAGCGTCTTTGCGCTGTAGCCGGTACTCGACCATCAAAATTCCCGTGGCCAGGCTGATCTTGCGCTCTGCGTCCAGTGCTTTTTGCAGCTGCCGGCGGGTGCTGCGCAAGCCTTGCAGTTCGTTGGCGCGGGCCAGCGCAGCTTCGATTGCGGGCACCAGTTGCTGGGTGTCCAGCGGTTTGACGGCATAGCCCAGCGCGCCATGGCGGGCAGCTTCTTCGACGATGGCGGTGTCGCTGTAGGCGCTCAGCATCATGAACGGTATATGGTCTAGCGCATGCAGACGCTGGGCCAGCAGCAGACCGCCCTGGCCGGGCATGGCGACATCGAGTATGGCCAGGTCGGGCCGCTGCCCACTGGCCAACCAGGCTTCGGCCTCCTCTGCCGATTCGGCGGTGGCAACCAGGTAGCCCGCATCGCGCAAGCCCTTGGCCACCATGGACAGGACCAGGCGGTCGTCGTCGACCAGCAGCAGCAGTTGTTGTTGTTGTTGTTGTTGTTGTTTGCGGGGTGGCATCATGTTGTCTCGGGGCATGTTGGGTCTTCTTGTTCTAGTCGGATGATGGGGGGCTCCAGTTCCAGCAGGGTGTGCACCTGGTCGCCGGACTGCTCCCGCCGGATGCGTGCGCCTTGGCGCGGCATCAGGGCGGCGATGAGCTGTAGGCCGCTGTGGTGCGAGGAGCCATGGTCGGCGGGCGGCAGCACTTGCCCGGCGTTGACAATGTGCACTTGCACTACGTCCGGGCGTGGGCCTTTGCGCAGGCGGATATGCACCCCGTCGGCGTTTTTGCCCCCATGCTTCACGGCGTTCAGGACCAGCTCGTTGATGACCAGGGCGATGGGTACGGCTTCTTTTTCGGCCACGATGCACGGGTTCCAGGGCTGCGGAATATCCACCGTGACGGGGGTGTGCCAAAGCTGGCGGATCTCGTCGCCGATCGCGCTAGTGAGCTCACACAGGCGCACTGTCGACATCACGCTGCGGCCTTGCAGGCCGTGGATCACGGCGATGCTTTGCACCTGGCCGATCGCCTGGTGGATGGGCACGGCGGTTTCCGGGTGCTGCTGTGCGTACTGGCGCAGGATGCCCATGATGCCTTGCAAATTGTTCTTGATGCGGTGGTGTACCTCTCGCACCAGAATTTCGCGGTGCGCGGATTCGTTGCGCAGCCGCTGGTGTTCCTGCAGCTGGCTTTCAGATGCGTTGCTGAAGATGCCCACCCAGTGGCTGGTGCTGTTGCGCGCGTCTTTGACCGCCGTCAGGCTTACCCGGGCCAGGTAGATGCTGCCGTCCTTGCGCTGTTGCCAGACGGTGCCCTGCCATTTGCCGCCCATCTGCTCGGTTTCCGCCCAGATATCTTCGTAAAAGCGGGTCGGTTGCTGGTTGGATTGCAGCATGGAGGGACTGGTGCCCAGTACTTCCGCTTCGCTGTAACCGGTGATCTGGCTGAAGGCCTGGTTGACGCGCAAGATGTGGCGGTTTTTGTCTATCACCATGATGCCGTCCTGGCACTCAAACGCAATGGCGGCGATACGCAGCTGCTCTTCGGCCTGTTGGCGGGCGGTGATGTCGGTCGATATGCCGCACAGCGCATGGATATCCCCCGCCGCATTGCGCAGCGGCAGCTTGATGGTCATGGTGGTGAAGGTGTGGCCATTGAGCAACTGCAGTTGGGCTTCGTCGATCCGCAGGGTGCGGCCCTCGCGCAACACCAGGTCGTCGTTGTGGCGCAGCTTGGCTACGCTGTCGGGCTGGAAGAACTGCTCGTCGCCTTGTCCCACCACGTCCTCCATGGATGCGTGCAGCAAGCTGCGCATGGCCTCGTTGGCAAACAGGTGACGGCCCTGCGCGTCTTTCAGGTACACGTAGGCATCCACGTGTTCCAGCACTTCTGCCAGTTGGGCCACCGGGGTCAGCTTCGCGCGCAGCCGCCGAGAGGCCACCAGCCAGCCGCAGGCGGTGACGAACATGCCGATGGTGAGGGTGGCCAGCCAGGCACGCTGCTGCATTTCGGGGGTTAGCCGGGGCACAACCATCAGGGCTAACGCCCCGATGCCGCCCGCTAAAGTACCCAGCAAGGCATGGAGGGGACGGGGCTTCATAGTACGCCGCAAAAGGACGAGGTGGCCATATGCAACTTGGACGGGAGCCAGCGTCCTATCTTCCAATGGCCACAGGGGTCTGCGGTCCACATGCTCTCTGTCCGAAAGTGTAACAGTGGGCATCTGTGCGGCGGGCGGCGGCAGCAGCACCCAGGGGAGACCCAAAGTGCCTTTTTTTACACTGGTTTTTTTATGGAAATAATGGCTGTAGCGCTTTATAGATAAGCGTTAAAGGCTATGAAAATAATAATGGCTGAGTCAGCCGTTGCACGCGTTTCCAGGCGCGCTGCCGCCTGCGTGTTTGCTTGATCCACATCAAGCCATCCCCGCTTAGCTGTCGCTGCGGCTCTGGTCCACCCACACCAGCTGGTCCACCGCAATGCCCAGCGCCTGCGCCTTGGCCAACAATTGCGCGCGGATGTCGGCGGGCAACTGTTTGTCGCGCGCCAGGATCCACACATAGCTTCGGTCGGCGCCCACTACCATCGCCCAGCGGTAGGCCGGGTCCAGCGCCACCACGTGGTAGCCGCCGTAGAACGGGCCGAAGAACGACACCTTGAGCGAAGCCGTGTGCGGGTCGCCGGTGAACTTGGCGATGCCTTCGGCTTCCTTCCAGGCGTTCTTCTCGCGGCTGAAGCCCCGGTTGATCACCTGCACGCTGCCATCGGCCTGCAGCGTGTAGCGGGCGCTCACATTGTCCAGCCCGCGCTCAAAGGAATGGTCCAGCCGGGCGATCTCAAACCACTTGCCCGCGTAGCGCGTGGCATCGAACGCCGTGACCGCGGTGATGCCTTCGGGCACGGCGGTGGAGCAGCCGCCTAGGGCGAGGGCGCAGGCCAGCAGCAGGGGGGCGAAACGGTGAAAAGTGTGTGTCATAAAATCTATTAAAAATAGGCCGCTAGCGCTCATTCCATCAGCACAAGCAGCTACAAAAATCGCAGCGCTATCCCCCCAGCACCGGAAACAGCTTGTGCAGCCCGTCGGCCATCACCTCCACGGCCAGGGCGGCCAGGATCAGGCCCATCAGGCGGGTCATCACGTTGATGCCGGTTTTGCCCAGCACGCGGGCGATCGGGGCGGCCAGGGCGAAGCACAGGGCGGTGGCCAGGCCGATCACCACGCCGTAGCCGACCAGGGCGGCCAGTTGCCAGAAGGTTTTGGCCTTGTCGGCGTAAATCACCACGGTGGACATGCTGGCCGGGCCGGTGAGCAGGGGGATGGCCAGCGGCACCACGGCGATGCTGGCGCCCACGGCGGCGCGCTCCGACGCATCTTGCAGCTCGGTGGCGTTGGACTTGGCCTCGGCCGGCTGGGCGTTGAGCATGTTCAGCGACGAGCTCAGCAACAGCAGGCCGCCACCCACCTGGAAGCTGGCCAGCGAGATGTTGAAGAATTCCAGAATCTGCAGGCCCAGCAGGGCGCTGACCGCAATCACCACAAACACGCTGAACGACGACACCCAGATGGTGCGGCGGCGCTGCGCCTCCGAAAAGCTCTGGGTGTAGTGGATGAAAAACGGCACGATGGCCAGCGGGTTGACGATGGCCAACAAGGTGATGAGCGGTTTGAAGTCCATAGCCATTGAGCTTAACGCCCCCCGCTGACATCCACCAGCGCCCCCGTCATGTAGCTCGCCTCCGGCCCCAGCAGCCACACAATCGCCTGCGCCACCTCCAGCGCCGTGCCGCCGCGTTGCATGGGCACCGTGGCCGACAGGTCGCGCACCCGGTCAGGCAGGCCGCCGGAGGCGTGGATGTCGGTTTCGATCAGGCCGGGGCGCACCGCGTTGACGCGGATGCCGTCGGCTGCCACCTCCTTGGACAGGCCGATGGTCATGCTGTCGATGGCGCCCTTGGCGGCGGCGTAGTCCACGTACTGGCCGGCCGAGCCCAGGCGCGACGCGGCGCTGGAGACGTTCACAATCGCACCGCCCTGGCCGTAGCCGGGGCCGAAACCCTGCGCACCCTGGCGGCCCATGCGCCGCACGGCCTCGCGGGCGCACAGAAACGGGCCAACCACGTTGATGCTGAACATGCGCTGCAGCCGGGCCGCGTCCATGCTGTCGACGCGGGCGGGCACGTCCACCACCCCGGCGTTGTTGACCAGGGCGCGCAGCGGGCCGAGCTGCGCATCGACGGCGGCAAACAGGCGCAGCACCTGGGCCTCGTCGGCCACATCGGCCTGCAGGGCGATGGCCTGGCCGCCCTGGGAGCGGATCTCGGCCACCAGCGCTTCGGCGGCGCTGGCGTTGTGCGCGTAATTGACCGCCACGGCATAGCCGCGCTGGGCGGCCAGCCGGGCGGTGGCGGCACCAATGCCGCGCCCGCCGCCGGTGACCAGCAGCACGGGAGGGGAGGGGAGTGGGGTCATAGGCGCACCAGAGAGTGGACCCAGAACGATACCAGTACGATGGCCCCCCCATTTCCCCCTCTCAGTTTCAGGAGCTTTCCCCATGTCCACTTTCATCGACCTGACCGCCGCCGACGGCTTTGTCCTGCCCGCCTACGTGGCCCAGCCCAGCGGCACGCCCAAGGGCGCGGTGGTGGTGATCCAGGAGATTTTTGGCATCAACAGCCACATCCGTGCGGTGGCCGATGGCTATGCGGCGGCGGGCTACCTGGCCGTGGCCCCGGCCATGTTCCACCGCGTGCAGCCGGGGGTGGACCTGGGCTACACCGCCGAAGACGTGCAGGCCGGTATCGCCCTGAAAGCCGCTGCCGAGGCGCTGGGCGTGCCCACGCTGATGCTGGACGTGCAGGCCGCCGTGGCCTTTGCTGCGGCCCAGGCGGGCAAGGTTGGCTGCGTGGGCTACTGCTGGGGTGGCCTGCTGAGCTGGCGCGCCGCCTGCCTGGTGCAAGGGCTGGCGGCGGCGGTGACCTACTACGGCGGCGGCATGACGGCGGCCGCCGAGGTGGCCCGCACGCCCCGGGTGCCGGTGCTGTCGCACTTTGGCGAGCGCGACCACGGCATCGCGCTGGACACGGTGCGGGCCTTTGCCCAGGCCCATCTGGCGGTGGATGTGCGCCTGTACCCGGCCGACCACGGCTTCAATTGCGACCAGCGCGGCGCCTATGACGCACCGGCGGCAGCGCTGGCGCGGGAGCGTTCGCTGGCGTTCTTTGCCGAGCACCTGGTCTGATGCTATTGTTTTAGACTAATTTTTTGATAGCTGCCTACGCCCATTCCATCAGCGTAGGCTGCCAATTTGATGCCTGAAAAATGGCCTGAAAACCTCAATCCTGCTTCCAGCGGGCTTCCATGAAGTCCAGCAGCGCCTTCAGGGCCGCGCTGTTGTGGCGGCGCTGGGTGTAGGCGGCGTACAGCCACAGGTCGTCGGCATGGAAGTCCTCCAGCACCGGCACCAGGGCACCGCTGTCCAGATGCGCCTGCACCAGCATGCGCGGCACGCGGGCCACGCCCAGGCCGTGCAGGGCCAGCTGCACCAGCGGCATCGGGTCGGTGGCATCCATGCGGCTGCGCACCGCCACGGTGTGCGCCTTGCCGTTCACCTTGAAACGCCATTGCGGGTGGTTGCCGTGCATGGCCAGCGTCACGGCATCGTGCCCGGCCAGTTCGTCCGGGTGGGCGGGCAGGCCGCGCTTGTGCCAGTAGGCGGGGGTGGCGCAGACCACCACGTCGATGCGGCGCAGCTTGCGCATGATCAGGTTGTCGTTGGGCGCGGTGCCCACGCGCAGCGCCAGGTCCATGCCTTCTTCCACCAGGTCCACCACCCGGTTGCCCAGGTCCAGGCTGATGTGCACCTCGGGGTAGCGGTGCATGAAGTCGGCCAGCAGGGCGGGCAACTCCACGCTGCCCACGCCCTGCGGCGCGGTCATGCGCAGGCGGCCACTGGGCTCATGCGCGCGGTGTTGCAGCTCTTCGCGGGTCAGCGCCATCATCTCCAGCAAGGGCTTGCTGCGCTCCAGCAGCAGGCCGCCCGCGTCGGTGAGGCTGACGGTGCGGGTGCTGCGGTTGAGCAAGCGGGTGCCCAGGCGGCTCTCCAGCTCGGCCACGTGCTTGCTCACATTGGCCTTGGACACATCCAGGGTTTTGGCGGCCAGTGAAAAACCGCCGCGGGCGGCGACTTCGCGGAAGGTGCGGATGAGTTCGAGGGTGTCCATTGTTTCCAAGACCGAAACAGCCTGGTTCCGTTTAGGGGGCGTGAAGCTGAAACTTAGTTACCGCCAGGCCTTCTGAACAAGGGCAAGGCAAGAACATGTTCTTCACCCTGTGAACCAGTCCTCCGGCGCGGCAACCACCCTGACAGAGTGGCACGTCCCGCCAGAGGTTCCTGGTCCGGCTGCATTGTTTTTAACTTTAAGGAACCACCATGAACACGACCAAACTTTTAGCCGCCTCCCTGATCACCCTGGCAACGGTGGCCACCACCAGTGCGTTTGCCGACTCCTACGACCGCGAATACCCGGTGGTTAGCAATACCCACAGCACCGTCACCCGTGCCCAGGTGCAGGCCGAGCTGGTCGCCGCCGAAAAAGACGGCAGCCTGGCAGCGTCGAACGAGGACAACAACTACCCCGTCATCCACCCCACCGGCACCCCGTTGACCCGCGCCGAAGTCCGCGCCGACCTCATCAAGGCCGAAAAAGACGGTAGCTTGCAGCAGTTCCACGATTAAGGCGGCCGCCGCCGCAGCGTTACATCCTTGGAGCACAATGTTACAAATCGGGCGGATGGACCGCCCGGTCTTCAGAGGCTCTAGGGATGCAGCATGGCGTTGGACATTGGCAAGCTTGAATGGGCCCCCTGGGGCCTGTGCGCGGCCACGCTAGGTGCCAGCTGGGTGCTGCAGCCGCCGGGCGCATGGCAGGCTGCGGGCGGGGTGGTGGCGGCGACGCTGCTGTCCTGGGCGGGTAGGCGGGTGCTGCGCAAAGCGGTACAACCCGCCGCCGATGCCGTGGCAACCCTGGAGCGGCAGTGCCAACAGCACCGCACCGTGCTCGACAGCCTGCCGTTCCAGGTGTGGCTCAAGGACCCGCAGGGCACCCACCTGCTGGTCAACCAGGCGTATGCACAACGGCTGCAACTGCCTCAGCCCGGTGCCGCCGTGGGTAAAACAGACTTTGCTCTGTGGCCCTTGGCGCTGGCCCAGCGGTTTCGCGACGACGATGCGCAGGTGATGGCCAGTGGGCAGCCCTTGCGCGTCGAGGAGCAGCAAGGCGCCGCACCCGACGCGCCGTGGTTCGACATCGTCAAGACACCGGTGCACCTGGGCCCGGGGCAGGGCGGTACGGTGGGTGTGGCCATCGACATCTCCGAACGCAAGGCCCTGGAAAAGCGCCTGACCGACAGCGAGCAGCAGTTCCGCGGCCTGGCCGAAAACATCACCGACATGATCCTGTGCCTGGACGCACAGGGCCGCCGGGTCTACATGAACCCGACCATGCAGCGCCTGTACCGCGCGGTGCTGGGCCCCCATGTGGATGTGCTGGACAGCGCCGTCAGCATGCTGGGTGCCGACGACCGCCAGCAACACGATGCCCTGGTGGCGCGGGTGTTAGCTACAGGCCTGGAAGGGCAACTCGAGTTTGCCTCGCCCGCGCGCGGTGGCAAGCCGCCGTTTTTTGCCACCTCGCGCTACATGCCCCAGCGCAACGCCCAGGGCGACATCGAGGGGGTCATCATCGTCGCCCGCGACACCACCGCCCGCAGGCAGGCCGACGCCCACCTGCGCAGCCTGAACCGCGCCCTCACCCTCACCAGCGCCACCAACCTGGCCGTGGCCAAGGCCACCGGGCTGCAGGAACTGCTGGATGCCGTGTGCCGCCAGATGGTCGACATCGGCGGCTACCTGACCGTCTGCATTGGCCGCGCCGAGTCGGATGCGCGTAAATCCGTCATCCTGGTGGCGGGCTGCGGCAGCCTGGCTGCAGGCATGTTCGACCTCAGCCACAGCTGGGACCCGGCCGCCCCCGACTTCGGGGCCATGGGCCGCAGCATTGCCGAAGGCGCACCCGTGCTGGTGGCCGACGTACAAAACGACCCGCGCGTACTCACCAGCCCCGGCACTGCCCGCAGCCTGGGGGTGCGTTCCATGCTGTGCCTGCCGCTGCACGGCACCGACCGGGTGTGGGGCTCGATTTACGCCTATTCCATGGCCTTGGAGAGCTTTTCCGAGGACGAAGTGCGCCTGCTGGGCGAGGCAGCCAACAACATCGCCTACGGCATCCGCTCGCTGCTGGCCCAGGGCGGCATGCGGGCGGCCGAGCAGGCCCTGTACGAGTCGTCGCTGGCGCGGCAGATCGCCGAAGAAGCCAGCAAGGCCAAGAGCGACTTCCTGGCCACCATGAGCCACGAAATCCGCACCCCCATGAACGGCGTGCTGGGCATGACCAGCCTGCTGCTGGACACCCCGCTCAACGACGAGCAGCGCGAATACGCCGAAACCGTGCGCAGCAGCGGCGAGGCCCTGCTGCGCATCATCAACGACATCCTCGACTACTCCAAGATCGAAGCCGGCAAGCTGGAGCTGGAGGTGCTGGACTTCAACCTGCGCACCCTGATGGACGAGGTGACCGACGTGGTGGCCCTGCGCATCGGCGCCCAGCCGGTGGAATGTGCCTGGGTGGCGCAGCCGCGGGTGCCGTCGCGCGTGCGTGGCGACCCCGGCCGCCTGCGCCAGGTGCTGCTGAACCTGGCGGGCAACGCCACCAAGTTCACCCGGCAGGGCGAGGTCACCATCGACCTGAGCGTGGCCACCGAGCAGGGCCACGAAGTGGTGCTGCACTTTGAGGTGCGCGACACCGGCATCGGCATCGCCCCCGACAAACTGGCCCAGCTGTTCACCCCCTTCACCCAGGCCGACGCGTCCACCACCCGCCAGTACGGCGGCACCGGGCTGGGCCTGGCCATTGCCAAGCAACTGGTCGAGCGCATGGGGGGCGTGATCGGGGCCCGCAGCGTGCCGGGCCAGGGCTCGGTGTTCTGGTTCGAGCTGCCGCTGGGCACGCCGCAGGGGCCGCATGGGGACGGGGTGGAGCGTCCCCCGCACGCGGTCGCCGGGCTGCGCGCCCTGGTGGTGGACGACAACGCCACCAACCGCCGCCTGCTGGCGCTGCTGCTGCACCACTGGGGCATGCAGACCGTGACCGCCGAAGACGGGCTGCAGGCCCAGCGCGTCCTGGCCGCCGAGCACGCGGCAGGCCGCACGCTGCACCTGGCGATACTGGACATGCGCATGCCCGGCATGGACGGCGAAGCCCTGGGCCGCTGGATGCAGGCCCACCCGCTGTGGGCCGCGGTGCCGCGGGTCATGCTCACCTCGGTGGCCCGGCGCGGCGACGCAGCCCGCCTCACCGCCGCCGGGTTCGCAGCCTTTCTCACCAAGCCCATCAAGGGCCCGCAGTTGCTGCGCTGCATGCAAACCCTGCTGTCCGCGGATGCCGCCGCACCGCCCGGCCCCCTGGCCGCGCCGCCGCTGCCCAGCCCCGGCGGCCAGGCGCTGGCTACGCCCGGTGCCCGGGTGCTGGTGGTCGAAGACAACCCTACCAACCTGCGGCTGGTGCTGGCCCTGCTGGGCAAATGGGGCCACACGGTGCACACCGCCGTGCACGGCGCGCAAGCCCTGGCCCTGCTGTTGCAGCACCCGTTTGACGTGGTGCTGATGGACTGCCACATGCCCGGAATGGACGGCTACGAAGCCACCCGCCGCATCCGCGCGGGCGAGGCCGGGGAGCGGCATGTGGATGTGCCCATCATCGCCCTGACCGCCAACGCCATGGTCGGCGACCGCGCCACCGCCATCGCCGCGGGCATGGACGACCACATCAGCAAACCCTTCGACGTGCCGGCCCTGCGGGCGGCGCTGCAGCGCTGGAGCGGACTGCGCTCGGGCTCGCCCCGCCTGTCCGGGCCGCAGCCGGAAGACTTCAGTTTGGCGCAGCTGGGCCGATACTATGCAAGCGACTTGCCGCGGGTGGAGCCCCTGCTATCCGGCCTGTGGGGCGACCTGCAACAGCAACTGCCCGCCCTGCGCGAGGCGTTGGCTGGGCACCCGGGGGCTGCAGCCCGGGTCCGGCTGGATGCACTGGCCCGCATGGCCGACGCACTGGGCGGTGCCGCCCTGGCCCAGCAGGCACGGGCACCCGAGCCCGAATTGCACACGCTGGAGGCCCTGGTCGAGCGATTGGGCGCGGCCATCCTGGCCCACACAACAGGGAGTGCCGCATGGACGTAGTGATCGTGGACGACGTAGACATCAACCTGGTGCTGCTCAACCGCCTGATGGACCAGGTGGGCGGCTGCCGGGTGCACAGCTTCCTGCTGCCATTGGAGGCGCTAGCCTTCTGCCACACCACCGTGCCCGACCTGCTGCTGGTCGACTACCTGATGCCGGAGTTGGACGGCATCAGCCTGGTGCGCCAGTTCCGCGCCATCCCCGGGCGCGAAGACATCCCCGTGCTGATGGTCACCGCCAGCGACGAGCGCTCCGTGCGCGTGCAGGCCCTGGAAGCCGGGGCCAACGACTTTTTGGCCAAACCCCTGGAGCGCACCGAATTCTTTGCCCGCACCCGCAACATGCTGGCCCTGCGCCGCAACCAGACCCGGCTGGCCAACCGCGCCCAGTGGCTGCAGGAAGAAGTCGCCAAGGCCACCACCGAGCTGCGCTTGCGCGACAGCGAAACCATCGCCTGCATCTCCCGCATCGCCGAATACCGCGACCCCGAAACCGGCCTGCACACCCAGCGCATGGCCCACTACTCGCTGCTCATCGCCCAGCACCTGGGCCTGCCCGCCGACGTGCAGCAGCTGTTGTTCGATGCCGCGCCCCTGCACGATGTGGGCAAGGTCGGCATCCCCGACAGCATCCTGCTCAAGCCCGGCAAGCTCACGCCCGAAGAGTTCGAGACCATGAAAACCCACAGCCGCATCGGCCACCAGGCGCTGGTGGTGGGCCGCTCCAAACTGATGCAGATGGCCGCCACCATCGCCATCTCGCACCACGAAAAGTTCGATGGCAGCGGCTACCCCGCCGGGTTGGTGGGCGAGGCGATCCCGCTGGCGGGCCGCATTGTGGCCGTGGCCGACGTATTTGACGCGCTCACCAGTGCCCGCCCCTACAAAGCTGCCTGGCCGGTCGAGCGCGCCCTGCAGCTGCTGCGCGACGGCGCGGGCGGCCATTTCGACCCTGTCTGTGTGGATGCCTTCCTGGCCCAGTTCGATGCCGTGCTGGCCACCAAAGCCCGGCTCGACGACCCCGCGCTCACGGCATGAAGATCCTGCTGGTCGGCGGCCACGCCACGCCCGGCCACGATGCCGTGCTGCGCACCCTGCTGCAGGGCTGGGGCCACCAGCTGCTGCACGCCGATGGTCCGGCCGACCTGGTGCTACTGGACCTGGATGGCGGTGCCGACGCCGTGCTGGCCCACCCCGCGCGCCCGGCGCTGGGCCTGGCCAGCTTCGACCACCCTGGCACTGCTGCGCGCTGCCAGGCCGCCGGGGTGCAGATGCTGCTGTTCAAACCCGTGCACCCGGCCCAGCTGCGCGCCGCGCTGGAGGCGCAAACCGCGCACACCTTCGACTACGCCCAGGCCCTGGCCCAGGCCGACCCCTGGATCGTCGGCGTGGTCGCCCCGCAGTTCATGCAAGACTGGCCCCAGCAGCTCGCCGCCCTGGAAGCCGCCACGCAGGCCGGTGATGCCGCCACCGCCCACCGCATGGCCCACACCCTCAAAGGCCTGGTCGCCAACTTCCACGCCAGCCCCCTGGTCCGCCGCGCCCAGGCCCTGGAAACCGACAGCGCCCAGTGCGCCACCCCCGCCTACCAGGCCCAGGTAGCGGCCCTGCACGCCGACCTCGGGCGGCTGGACATGGCCCTGACGGAGTTTTGTTTGGCGCATCTGGATGCTATGTAAATAAGAGCTGCTTGTGCTTGTTGGGTGAGCGTGGGTAGGGGTTTTTGTGGGTGGGTAGGTAGGTTTGTCCGCTGGCGGGAGGGCGCTACGGCGATCCCTGGCCGGGAGTTGCGCCCGGCGGCGCAGTAACTTTTCTTTGTGTGGCCAAAGAAAAGGCACCAAAAGAAAGGCCACCCCCACTGTCTCCGCCCTCCGCTGTCGCTGCGGGAACCTGCGGTGCTCACTTTGTGCGGGGTCTGGCTAAACTCGCTGCGCTCAAACAACGCCAGCCCTTTTCCGCCCAAAGCTGCGCTCCTCGGCTGCGACAGAGGGGGACCCCGAATGCGGGATCGGGGGCGCGCAGCGCCCCATCGTGCCTAGGGCACGAAACTGGGATCGGCACGCCAGCCGATAGCCGAATCGATTGCACAACCACCAACACCGACCAGCTCGCGCCCTAGGCGCGATGCCCGGCTTCGCCGGGCCGATCCCGCTCCCCGGGGTCCCCCTCTGCAATGCGCCGAGGAGCGCAGCTAGCGATGGACCAGGGCTGGCGTTGTTTGAGCGCAGCGAGTTTAGCCAGACCCCATCGGTGGCGAGCACCGCAGGTTCCCCGGCGCGAGAGCGACGGGGCGCTGGCAGTGGGGGCGCCTTTCTTTTGGTGACTTTTCTTTTGCGCAAAAGAAAAGTTACTGCGCCGCCGGGCGCACATCCCGGCCAGGGATCGCCGTAGCGCCCCACCCGCCAGCGGACCAACCTACCTACCCACAAAAACCCCTCCCCGCGCCCACCATGTCATACCCATATGCTATGCAATAAATAGCTTCTCACGCCCGCCGAATAAGCGCAGGCAGTCGATTCGACCCTCAGCTCAACTACCGCTGCGTTTCAAATACCGCTTGCGCCAGAACAGCAGCCCCATGCCGATGGCGATCACGCCCATGGCGCCCATGGCCCACCAGAAGCCGCCCTGGCGGTGCAGCAGGGGGATGACCTCGAAATTCATGCCGAAGATGCCGGCGATCAGGTTCAGGGGCAGGAAGATGGCGGTTAGCACCGTCAGGGTCAGCATGATGTCGTTGGCGCGGTTGCCCTGCACGCTGAAATGCATCTGTACGGCGGTTTCCACGCTTTGCTCCAGGCGGCGCACGTGGTGCACCACGCGCTCGATGTGCTCCAGCACGTCGCGGCTGCGCACCTGCAGCAGCTCGCGCTCGCGGGCGGCGGCGGGGCTGTTGGTGTCGGGCCAGGTTTTCACCGCCTCGATCCAGTCCTGGATGGCCGAGCGCTGCTCTTCGCACACGTCGTCCAACTGGTGCAGGGTGAGGCGTGCGTCCAGCAGCGCGGCCCAGTTGCTGAAGCGGGCGCCGGGCTGCAGCAGGGCGGTTTGCCAGTGGTCGAGCTGGCGGGTGAGCTCGCGGCGCAGGTCCAGGTAGCCGTCGACCATCAGGTTGACGATGCGCAGCATCACGTCGGCCGGGCTGGTGGGCACGCGCGCGCCGCTGGCCCGCAGCTCGGTGGAGGTGGCGGCCAGCAGCTTTTCGGCATAGTTGTCGCGCACCGTGCAGTCGCTGGGGTGCACCGTGAGCAGCACCTGGTCGGACACCGCAAAGCCCACCGGGCTGGTGTCGATGCGGCGCAGGATGGGGGGGCCGCTGTGCTTGGTGGTCGGGCTCGGCACGGTATCGGGCTGCCCTGCCGCCAGCCGCCGGAACACCAGCAGGTCGTACTGCGAGGTGTAGTCGTAGTGCGAGGGCAGCTGCTTGTTCAGCAGGTCGGACACGTGCAGGTCGACCAAGGTGTGGCCGCACAGCTGCTGCAGTGTGGCCTGGATCTGCGCCAGCTGCGCCTCGAACTCTGTGCGCGCGCAGGCCAGCCAGACAAAGCCGCCCGGCACGGGGGCCGTGGGCAGGGTGCTGGTTTCCACCACGCTGGTGCCGACGATGGTGAAAATGCGCATGGGCTGAATTTATAAGAAGTAGGCCGCCAGCGCTTATTCAATAAGCGTGAGAAGCTATGGTTTTAGGACTGCAGTAGCCGGGCGGCGTCCAGCGCAAAGTAGGTCAGGATGCCATCGGCCCCGGCACGCTTGAAGGCCACCAGGCTCTCCAGCACCACCCGGTCGTGGTCCAGCCAGCCGTTCAGGGCGGCGGCCTTGAGCATGGCGTATTCGCCGCTGACCTGGTAGGCGAAGGTGGGCACGCGGAACTCGTCTTTCACCCGGCGCACGATGTCCAGGTAGGGCATGCCGGGCTTGACCATCACCATGTCGGCGCCTTCGGCGATGTCCAGGGCCACTTCGCGCAGGGCTTCGTCGCTGTTGGCCGGGTCCATCTGGTAGGTTTTCTTGTCGCTTTGGCCCAGGTTGGCGGCCGAGCCCACCGCGTCGCGGAACGGGCCGTAGAAGGCGCTGGCGTACTTGGCGCTGTAGGCCATGATCTGGGTGTGGATGTGGCCGTGGGCTTCCAGGGCGGCGCGGATGGCGCCGATGCGCCCGTCCATCATGTCGCTGGGGGCCACGATGTCCACGCCCGCGGCGGCCTGGGCCAGCGCCTGCTGCACCAGGGCCTCGATGGTTTTTTCATTGACGATGTAGCCATTCTCATCGGGCAGGCCGTCCTGGCCGTGGCTGGTGTAGGGGTCGAGCGCCACATCGGTCATCACGCCGAGTTCAGGGTAGTGAAGTTTGAGCGCGCGCACCACGCGGGGGATCAGCCCGTCGGGGTTGAAGGCTTCTTCGCCGCCGTAGGTCTTCAGCGACGGGTCGACCACCGGGAACAGCGCCATCACCGGGATCTGCAGCCGCACGCACTCGGCCGCCACCGGCAGCAGCAGGTCCAGGCTGAGCCGCTCCACGCCGGGCATGGAGGCCACGGTTTCGCGGCGGTTCTCGCCGTCGAGCACAAACACCGGGTAGATCAGGTCGTGCGCGGTCAGCGTGTTCTCGCGCACCAGGTTGCGGCTGAAGGCGGTGCGGCGCAGGCGGCGCGGGCGGCCGGTGGGGTAGGGGGCAAAGGTGGTCATGCCCAAAATTGTGCACCATCCCCATAAGCCCTCTTGAATCGCTTGTGCAGCTTTGCTAAATTGCCCGTGGGGCGGCTCTGGCCGTCCTCCCGCTTTACCTCCCTGAGCGGGGCCCCAAGGTGGCAACACCGGCGGGCTTACCGCCCCGGCCTGTTGGTCGGGGTATTTTTTTGGGCGCGGGCATCGTGGCATGCCGGGCCTAAACTCTGCGCATGCTCTGGATCAAATCTCTCCACATCGTTTTCATCGCCAGCTGGTTCGCTGGTCTGTTCTACCTGCCGCGCATTTTTGTGAACCTGGCGATGGTGCCGCCCGGCTCGCTGGCCGAGCGGGAGCGGCTGCTGCTGATGGCGGGCAAGCTGCTGCGCTTCACCACCATCCTGGCCGTGCCCGCGCTGGTGTTCGGGGCCTGGCTCTGGCTGGGCTACGGCATTGGCCGTGGGCCGGGCAATGCCTGGATGCACGCCAAATTGGCCCTGGTGCTGCTGGTGGTGGGCTACCACCACGGCTGCGCGGTGCTGCTGCGCAAGATCCGCGCCGGGGCGCCCATGCGCGGCCACGTGTGGTACCGCTGGTTCAACGAGGTGCCGGTGCTGCTGCTGCTGGGCATCGTGGTGCTGGTGGTGGTCAAGCCGTTCTGAGCACCGGGGTGGCGCTGTGCACAAGACTTCCGCCTGGCCCCTCGCGCTGCTGTATGTGGGGCTGGTGCTGTATGCCAGCCTGTACCCGTTTGACGGCTGGCGCGACCAGGGGATTTCGCCCTGGTTTTTCATCACCGCGCCGCTGCCCAAGTACTGGACCGGGGTGGATGTGGGCATCAACATCGTGGGCTATGCGCCGCTGGGCTTTTTGTTCGCCCTGAGTGCACTGCGTACCCGGCGCGACCGGGCCCCGGTGCTGGCTGCCACGCTGGCCGCCTGCCTGCTGTCGCTGGGCATGGAAACCCTGCAGAGCTTTTTGCCGGTGCGGGTGCCGTCTAACGTGGATTGGGGGCTGAATACCGCCGGGGCCTTGCTGGGCGCGGTGACTGCCTCGCTGCTGGAGCGATTTGGCGCGATCGACCGCTGGAGCCGGTTCCGCGCCCGCTGGTTTGTGGCCGATGCGCGGGGCGAACTGGTGCTGCTGGCGCTGTGGCCGGTGGCCTTGCTGTTCCCGGCGGCCGTGCCGCTGGGCCTGGGCCAGGTGCTGGAGCGGCTGGAGGCGGCCCTGGCCGACGCGCTGGAAGACACGCCGTTTCTCGACTGGCTGCCGGTGCGCGATGTGGAGCTGCAGCCGCTGGTGCCCAGTGCCGAGCTGCTGTGCGTGCTGCTGGGGGTGCTGATTCCCTGTTTGCTGGGCTACTGCGTGGTGCGCAGTGTGTGGCAGCGGGCGGTGTTTGCGCCGCTGGTGGTGGCGCTGGGCCTGGGTGCGGCGGCCTTGTCGGCCGGGTTGAGCTACGGCCCGACCCATGCGCTGGACTGGCTGAGCCTGCCGGTGCACGTGGGTCTATGGACCGGGCTGCTGTTGGCGGGCGCGCTGGTGTGGCTGCCGCGCCGCGTCTGCGCACCGCTGGTGCTGCTGGCCCTGGCGGTGCACGTCAGCGTGCTGAACCAGGCCCCTACCAGTGCCTACTTTGCGCAAACTTTGCATACCTGGGAGCAAGGCCGGTTCATCCGTTTCCAGGGCCTGGTGCAGTGGCTGGGCTGGCTGTGGCCGTACGCGGCGATGGTGGTAGTGGTGGGCCGTATCGCCCGGCCCGTGTCCGGGAAAACTAAAATACCCGCATGACTGACACCACCCAAGCGGATGCACCCGCTGCGTCCTACTACGGCCGCCACATCTTCTTCTGCCTGAACGACCGCACCAACGGCGAAGACAGCTGCGCCCACCACAACGCCCAGGCCGGCTTCGACCGCTGCAAGGCGCTGGTGAAGAAGGCCGGCCTGTCCGGCCCCGGCCAGGTGCGCGTCAACAAGGCCGGTTGCCTGGACCGCTGCGCCGCCGGGCCGGTGGCCGTGGTGTACCCCGAAGCAGTCTGGTACAGCTTTGTGGACGAGAGCGATATCGACGAAATCGTCGAGTCGCACCTCAAGAACGGCCAGGTGGTGGAACGCCTGGTGACCCCGGCGCATCTCGGTCGTTGAATTTAAGCTTTTTAGGCCTCTAGCGCTTATTCCATAAGCGTGAGCAGCTATTAATTTGGTAGTAACCCCGTGAACGCATCCACCCAACGTTTGGTTTTGGCCGGTGCCGCAGGCGCGATCGAAGGCGTCATCGACCACCCCCAGGGCATGCCGCGTGGCGTGGCCGTCATCGCCCACCCGCACCCGCTGTTTGGCGGCACCATGGACAACAAGGTGGTGCAGACCATCGCCCGTGCCTTTGTGCAGTCGGGCTGGAGCGCGGTGCGCTTCAACTTCCGGGGCGTGGGTGGCAGCGCGGGCGTGCACGACGAAGGCCGTGGCGAGCTGGACGACCTGCTAGCCGTGGTGGCCCAGGCCGCCCCTGCCGACCAGCCCCTGGCGCTGGCGGGCTTTTCCTTCGGCGCCTTCGTGACCAGCCACGCCGTGGCCTCGCTGTGGGATGGCCGCCCTGTTGAAAAATTGGTGCTGGTGGGCACGGCCACGTCGCGCTGGACCGTGGCCCCGGTGCCGCCGGAGGCCCACGACCGTACTTTGGCCGTGCACGGCGAGCTCGACGACACCGTGCCGCTGGCCTCGGTGATGGACTGGGCGCGGCCCCAGGTACTGCCGGTAACGGTGGTACCAGCAGGCGGCCATTTCTTTCATGGACAATTGCCGCTGTTGAAAAACCTGGTGCTGCGCCACCTGCGTTCCTGAACGCGTGCCGAACACTGCCTGAACTTTCTGGCCCGTGTGCCGCTCGTACACGGGTTTTCCCCTTGCTCTGGTGATTGCATCACCCCTAATTTGAACCCCCCTCCCATGAAATATTTCCTACAGGCTGTTGCCGCGCCCGTGCTGGCTTCCTTTTCCCTGATCGCCGCCGCCCAGTCGGTGGCCGGCCCCGAAATCGCCGCCAAGTCCTACATGGTGCTGGACGTGACGGCCAACCAGGTTCTGCTGGAAAAAGACATCGACATGGCCGTCGAACCCGCTTCGCTGACCAAGCTGATGACCGCCTACCTGGTGTTTGACGCGCTGCGCAGCAAGAAGATCACCCTGACGCAGACCCTGCCGGTCAGCCTCAAGGCCTGGAAGATGCCCGGCTCGCGCATGTTCATCGACCCCAAGATGCAGGTGCCGGTGGAAGACCTGATCAAGGGCATGATCGTCCAGTCGGGCAACGACGCCACCATGGCGCTGGCCGAAGGCGTGGGCGGCACCTCCGAGCGCTTTGTCGAGATGATGAACGCGCAGGCCAAGGTGCTGGGCATGAAAGCCACCGGCTACCGCAACCCCGAAGGCCTGACCGAAGCCGGCCACACCACCACCGCCCGCGACCTGAGCATTCTGGCCACCCGTTTGATGCACGACTTCCCCGAGTACGCGCACTACGACGGCATGAAGAAATACCACTACCCCGGCACCCCGGTCAGCAACGAAAACAACCGCAACGGCCTGCTGTTCCGCGACCCCACCGTCGATGGCCTGAAAACCGGCCACACCGACGCGGCAGGCTACTGCCTGATCGCCACCGCCAAGCGCGAATTCCCCAACGTCGGCAGCCGCCGCCTGCTGACCATCGTGCTGGGCACCACCAGCGACAACGCCCGCCTCAACGAGTCGCAAAAGCTGCTGAACTGGGGCTATACCGCCTATGAAGGCGTGAAGCTGTTCGACGCCAACCAGGCCGTGGCCACGCCCAATGTATGGAAGGGCAAGGACGCCACCATGAAGCTGGGCCGCCCCGACGCGATCGTGGTGGCCGTGCCATCCGGCAACGCCGCCAAGGTGAAAACCGAGATCCAGCGCCCCGATCCGCTGGTGGCACCGTTCACCAAGGGCCAGGCCGTGGGCTCGCTGAAGGTGACGTTGGGTGAACAAACCCTGCTGACCGTGCCCCTGGTGGCGCTGGACGGTGTGGAGCAAGCCGGCATTCTGGGCCGGGCCTGGGATTCGATCCGTTTGTGGATCAAGTAATTTCGGTAAGTGAGCGCCTGCAAACATAGTCGATGCCGATAGTGTTTGCACGCACGCCCTCGAAAAGCTATACTCGAAGGCTTTTCGGAAATTTCCGAAGGGATTCACGTTTTTGTAAATTCGAACGTTTAGGGACGTTTTCTTTGTCAAGGAGGCTTTAGTGCCAACCATTAACCAGCTAGTACGTCAGGGGCGCGAGGTCGAAACGATCAAGTCCAAGAGCCCTGCGATGCAAAATTCTCCGCAACGCCGTGGCGTTTGCACCCGCGTCTACACCACGACGCCTAAAAAGCCCAATTCCGCTCTGCGTAAGGTTGCCAAAGTGCGCCTGACCAACGGTTTTGAGGTCATTTCCTACATCGGCGGCGAAGGCCACAACCTGCAAGAGCACAGCGTCGTGCTGGTGCGCGGCGGCCGGGTCAAGGATTTGCCTGGTGTGCGTTACCACATCGTGCGCGGCTCACTCGACTTGCAAGGCGTGAAAGACCGCAAGCAGTCGCGTTCCAAGTACGGCGCTAAAAAGCCAAAGGCCAAGTAAGCCCTGGTTTCCAAGTAGTAAAAGGTGTTGTCTCCCGCGTGGCGCGGTGATGCAACGTAGTGACCCGTGTTTTGGGTCGAGTAAGTAAAAACCAAAATGGTTTTTGCGGTGTCTGCCAAGACGCCAACTGAAGCAATTAAGAGGTGAAAAAATGCCACGTCGTCGCGAAGTCCCTAAACGTGAAATCCTGCCGGATCCTAAGTTCGGCAATGTTGAGCTGTCCAAATTCATGAACGTGATCATGGAAGGCGGCAAAAAAGCGGTCGCAGAGCGCATCATTTATGGTGCCCTGGAGTTCATCGAAAAGAAGAACCCCGGCAAAGACCCAGTTGAAGCCTTCACCCTGGCAATCAACAACGTCAAGCCCATGGTGGAAGTGAAATCCCGCCGCGTGGGTGGTGCCAACTACCAGGTTCCGGTCGAAGTGCGCCCTGTGCGTCGCTTGGCCCTGAGCATGCGTTGGTTGAAAGAAGCTGCTCGTAAACGTGGTGAAAAGTCCATGTCCCTGCGTTTGGCTAACGAGTTAATGGAAGCCACCGAAGGCCGTGGCGGTGCCATGAAGAAGCGTGACGAAGTCCACCGTATGGCTGAAGCCAACAAGGCCTTCTCTCACTTCCGTTTCTAAGAAACGTCCTCAACTTAGCTCCTCAAGCTGGCAAGCCCGCTCCACCCTTTTGGCGGATGGCGGGCTTGTGGCTTTAACGAAAGAGAAAAATGGCTCGCCATACCCCTATTGAGCGCTATCGCAACATTGGTATCTCCGCGCACATCGACGCGGGCAAGACCACCACCACCGAGCGCGTGCTTTTCTACACCGGTGTGAACCACAAGATTGGTGAAGTGCATGATGGCGCCGCCACCATGGACTGGATGGAGCAAGAGCAAGAGCGTGGCATCACGATCACCTCGGCGGCCACCACCTGCTTCTGGAAAGGCATGGACAAGTCCCTGCCAGAGCACCGCATCAACATCATTGACACCCCCGGCCACGTCGACTTCACGATTGAAGTCGAGCGCTCGATGCGCGTGCTCGACGGTGCCTGCATGGTGTACTGCGCTGTGGGCGGCGTGCAGCCCCAGTCCGAAACCGTGTGGCGCCAGGCTAACAAGTACAAAGTGCCACGTCTGGCCTTTGTGAACAAGATGGACCGTACCGGTGCCAACTTCTTCAAGGTCGTGGACCAGATGAAGCTGCGCCTGAAGGCCAGCCCTGTGCCCATGGTGATCCCCATCGGTGCTGAAGAAAACTTCACCGGTGTGGTCGATCTGATCAAGATGAAAGCCATCATCTGGGACGAAGCTTCGCAAGGCATGAAGTTCGACTACCGTGAAATCCCCGCTGAATTGGTCGAATTGGCCAAGGAATGGCGCGAGAAGATGGTCGAAGCGGCTGCAGAAGCATCCGAAGAGTTCATGAACAAGTACCTTGAAGAAGGTGACCTGACCGAAGAAGAAATCAAGCTGGGCATCCGCACGCGTACCATCGCCAGCGAAATCCAGCCGATGTACTGCGGCTCGGCGTTCAAGAACAAGGGCGTACAGCGCATGCTGGATGCCGTGATCGAATTCATGCCTTCGCCCGTGGACATTCCTCCAGTCAAGGGCATCGACGAAGACGAACAGCCCGTCGTGCGTAAAGCCGACGACAGCGAAAAGTTCTCGGCCCTGGCATTCAAGCTGATGACCGACCCGTTTGTGGGCCAGTTGACCTTTGTGCGCGTCTATTCCGGCGTGCTGCAAAAGGGCGACAGCGTCTACAACCCGATCCGCGGCAAGAAAGAGCGTATTGGCCGTATTGTGCAAATGCACGCCAACAACCGCGAAGAAGTCAGCGAAATCCGCGCTGGTGACATCGCCGCTTGCGTGGGCTTGAAGGACGTGACCACGGGCGAAACCCTGTGCGATCCATCGGCCATCGTGATGCTGGAGCGCATGGTGTTCCCTGAGCCTGTGATTACCCAGGCCGTGGAACCCAAGACCAAGGTGGACCAGGAAAAAATGGGCATCGCTTTGCAGCGCCTGGCCCAGGAAGATCCTTCGTTCCGCGTCAAGACCGACGAAGAATCAGGCCAAACCCTGATCGCCGGTATGGGCGAGTTGCATCTGGAAATTATTGTCGACCGCATGAAGCGCGAGTTCGGCGTGGAAGCCAACGTGGGCAAGCCCCAGGTTGCCTACCGCGAAACCATCCGCAAGACTGTCGAAGATGCCGAAGGCAAGTTCGTGCGCCAGTCCGGCGGTAAGGGCCAGTACGGCCACGTGGTGCTGAAGATCGAACCCAATGAACCCGGCAAGGGCATTGAGTTCATCGACGCGATCAAGGGCGGTGTGGTTCCTCGCGAATACATCCCCGCGGTCGAAAAGGGCATCAACGAAGCCGTGACCCAAGGCGTGATGGCGGGCTACCCCGTGGTCGACGTGAAGGTCACGCTGCACTTCGGTTCGTACCACGATGTCGATTCGAACGAATTGGCGTTCAAGATGGCTGCGATCTTCGGTTTCAAGGAAGGCTGCCGCAAGGCCAGCCCAGTGATTCTGGAGCCGATGATGGCCGTGGAAGTGGAAACGCCTGAAGACTACGCCGGTAACGTGATGGGCGACTTGTCCTCACGCCGTGGCATGGTCCAGGGTATGGAAGACATGGTTGGTGGCGGCAAGGCCATCAAGGCCGAAGTGCCTCTGTCGGAAATGTTTGGTTATTCCACCACGCTGCGTTCCATGTCCCAAGGACGTGCTACGTACACGATGGAATTCAAGCACTACTCGGAAGCACCACGTAATGTGTCCGAAGCCATCATGGCCAGTCGTGCCAAATAAAGGCGCCAAGTAAAAAGTTTGTAGAACGGGCCTGGTGGCGCAAGCCGCCTGGTCCGATTCTCACGATCCCCCTGTCTGCGATGGTGTGCCGCCTTGTTCCCGTGCGAGGCGATCCAGCAACACTGTGCAGACGTTAAACCTGACACGGGAATTAGCTCTTTGGAGAATTGAAAAATGGGAAAAGAAAAGTTCACACGTACCAAGCCCCACGTCAATGTGGGCACGATCGGCCACGTTGACCATGGCAAAACCACACTGACCGCCGCCATCACCACCGTGCTGGCAGCCAAGTTCGGCGGCCAAGCCAAGGCGTACGACCAGATCGACGCAGCGCCCGAAGAAAAAGCGCGCGGTATTACCATTAATACCGCCCACGTCGAATACGAAACCGCCAACCGCCATTACGCCCACGTCGACTGCCCAGGCCACGCTGACTATGTGAAGAACATGATCACGGGTGCGGCCCAGATGGACGGCGCGATTCTGGTGTGCTCGGCTGCTGACGGCCCCATGCCCCAGACCCGCGAACACATCCTGTTGGCCCGCCAGGTGGGCGTGCCTTACATCATCGTGTTCCTGAACAAGTGCGACATGGTCGACGACGCCGAACTGCTCGAACTCGTTGAAATGGAAGTGCGCGAGCTGCTCGACAAATACGATTTCCCTGGCGACACCACCCCCATCATCCACGGCTCGGCGAAGCTGGCCATGGAAGGCGACAAGGGTCCCCTGGGCGAAGAAGCCATCATCAAGCTGGCCGAAGCACTCGACACCTACATCCCCATGCCTGAGCGTGCAGTGGACGGCGCATTCCTGATGCCCGTGGAAGACGTGTTCTCGATCTCTGGCCGCGGCACCGTGGTGACCGGTCGTGTCGAGCGCGGTATCGTCAAGGTCGGTGAAGAAATCGAAATCGTCGGTATCACCGTGACCCAGAAGACCACCTGCACCGGCGTGGAAATGTTCCGCAAGCTGCTGGACCAAGGCCAGGCTGGCGACAACGTCGGCATCTTGCTGCGCGGCACCAAGCGTGAAGACGTGCAGCGCGGCCAAGTGCTGTGCAAGCCCAACTCGATCAAGCCCCACACGCATTTCACCTCCGAAATCTACGTGCTGAGCAAAGACGAAGGCGGCCGCCACACTCCTTTCTTCAACAACTACCGTCCCCAGTTCTACTTCCGTACCACGGACGTGACCGGTGCGATCGAGTTGCCAGAAGGCAAGGAAATGGTCATGCCTGGCGATAACGTGTCGATCACCGTCAAGCTGATCAACCCCATCGCCATGGAAGAAGGTCTGCGCTTCGCTATCCGCGAAGGCGGCAAGACCGTCGGCGCCGGTGTGGTTGCCAAGATCATTGCTTAAAACGACGTAGGAACACACCATGTCTACCAAGCAAAAAATCCGCATCCGCCTGAAGGCGTTCGACTACAAACTCATCGACCAATCGGCCGCTGAAATTGTGGATACCGCTAAGCGCACCGGCGCGATTGTCAAGGGCCCCGTGCCTTTGCCAACCCGCATGAAGCGTTTCGACATCCTGCGTTCGCCGCACGTCAACAAGACCAGCCGCGACCAGTTCGAAATCCGTACGCACCAGCGTCTGATGGACATCGTTGACCCAACAGACAAAACTGTTGACGCGTTGATGAAGCTCGATCTGCCCGCTGGCGTGGACGTCGAAATCAAGCTGCAATAAATCAGCGGTAAGGCAATCGGTGTGGTTTTCGCGCAAGCGGGAGCCACCCATCCCCCAAGGAAATAGCCCGGACTTGCCGAAAATGCAAGTGCGGGCTATACTCCAAGGCTGCGCTGAAATTCGCAAGGATTTCAGCGCAGTTTTATTAACAGTCTTTCACGCAAAAACCGTGTAGCCAATTGCAGTTACACGGGTGGAAGTTACGGAGAAAACAATGAGTCAAAGCAACTCCCTAGGGTTGCTGGGCCGCAAGGTAGGCATGATGCGCCTATTCACCGATGACGGGGACGCAGTTCCTGTGACGGTGGTAGACGTGTCTAACAACCGTGTCACCCAGATCAAAACCCAAGAGAACGACGGTTATGTGGCCCTGCAGGTCACATTCGGCGCACGCAAAGCTTCGCGTGTGACCAAGCCGGCGGCCGGTCACCTTGCGAAAGCAGGCGTTGAAGCCGGTGAAATCATCCAGGAATTCCGCGTCACGTCCGATGCAGCCGCCCAGTACAAGCCGGGTTCTGTTGTCGCCGCTGGTGCTGTGTTTGCCGTGGGTCAAAAAGTCGACGTGCAAGGCACCACGATTGGTAAAGGCTTTGCCGGCACCATCAAGCGCCACCACATGAGCTCGCAGCGTGCTTCGCACGGTAACAGCCGCTCGCACAATGTTCCTGGCTCCATTGGTATGGCCCAGGATCCAGGTCGCGTGTTCCCTGGTAAGCGCATGACGGGTCATTTGGGTGTGGACACAGTCACCACCCAGAACCTCGACGTGATCCGCATCGACGAAGCCCGTCAACTGCTTTTGATCCGGGGCGCAGTTCCTGGTTCCAAGGGCGGTTTTGTGACGGTGCGCCACGCCATCAAGGCCAAAGTAACGCAAGGAGCGAACTAATGCAGCTCGAACTCCTGAATGACCAAGGCCAGACCGCATCCAAGTTTGATGCGTCTGAAGCTGTATTCGGTCGTGCTTACAACGAAGATCTGGTGCACCAGGTTGTAGTCGCTTTCCAAGCCAACGCGCGTCAAGGCACCCGTGCCCAAAAAGACCGTGAGCAGGTTCGCCACTCGACCAAGAAGCCGTTCAAGCAAAAGGGAACTGGCCGCGCTCGCGCCGGTATGACCTCCTCGCCCCTGTGGCGCGGCGGTGGTCGTATTTTCCCGAATATGCCTGACGAAAACTTCACGCAAAAAATCAACAAGAAGATGTACCGCGCTGGTATGGCTGCGATCCTGTCGCAGCTGGCCCGCGAAGGTCGTCTGGCCGTCGTTGACTCGCTGACCGTCGATTCCCCCAAGACCAAGCCCCTGGCGGCAAAGTTCAAGGCGATGAATCTGGCGTCGGTGCTGGTCATCGCGGACGAAATCGATGAAAACCTGTATTTGGCTTCCCGCAATCTGGTCAACATTCTCGTGGTTGAACCCCGTTACGCCGATCCGGTGTCGCTGGTCCACTACAAGAAGGTTTTGGTGACCAAGGCTGCCATGGACAAACTCCAGGAGATGTTCGCATGAGCCGCATGAACTCGACGAAGCGTCAATTTGACGAAGGCCGTCTGATGCAAGTGCTGATCGCTCCCATCGTGTCTGAAAAGGCAACTATGGTGGCTGAGAAGTCCAACGCAGTGACGTTCAAGGTACTCCAGGACGCGACCAAGCACGAGATCATGGCTGCAGTGCAGCTGATGTTCAAGGTGGAAGTCAAGGGCGTTTCTGTGGTCAACACCAAAGGCAAAACCAAGCGTTTTGGCAAATCCATCGGTCGCCGCGACAACATTCGCAAGGCCTATGTGACGCTGAAGCCTGGTCAAGAGCTGAACCTGACCGGGGAGGCCGCGTAATCATGGCTGTCATTAAAATGAAACCCACTTCGCCAGGCCAACGCGGCATGGTGAAGGTCTCGCGTGACCACCTGTACAAGGGTGCTCCTCACGCGGCGCTGCTGGAACCCCAGTTCCAAAAAGCGGGCCGTAACAACAATGGTCATATCACCATCCGCCACCGTGGCGGCGGTCATAAGCACCATTACCGCGTTGTGGACTTTGTTCGCAACAAGGATGGCATCCCCGCAAAGGTTGAGCGTATTGAATACGATCCAAACCGTACGGCCCACATCGCTCTGGTGTGCTATGCCGACGGCGAGCGTCGTTACATCATTGCTCCCCGTGGCCTGGAAGCCGGTGCAAGCCTGATGAGCGGTGCAGAAGCACCGATCCGCGCTGGTAACACTTTGCCTATCCGTAACATCCCTGTGGGTTCGACCATCCACTGCATCGAGCTCAAGCCCGGTGCTGGTGCACAGATCGCCCGTTCGGCTGGTACCTCGGCAACGCTGTTGGCACGTGAAGGCATCTATGCCCAGGTGCGTATGCGCTCCGGTGAAGTTCGCAAGATCCACATCGAATGCCGCGCCACCATTGGTGAAGTCGCCAACGAAGAACACAGCCTGCGCCGTTTGGGCAAGGCCGGTGCGAAGCGTTGGAAGGGTATCCGCCCAACCGTTCGCGGTGTGGTGATGAATCCTGTCGATCACCCACACGGCGGTGGTGAAGGTAAGACCGGCGAAGGCCGTCATCCAGTCGATCCTTGGGGCAATCTGACCAAGGGTTACCGTACCCGTAACAACAAGCGCACCCAAGTGATGGTGGTGTCGCGTCGCAAGAAGTAAGGGGTAGCTAGATGACTCGCTCACTTAAAAAAGGTCCCTTCGTAGACCACCATTTGCTGGCCAAGGCTGAAAAAGCCGTCGCCATCAAAGACAAAAAGCCAATTAAGACCTGGTCGCGTCGTTCCATGATCTTGCCCGATTTCATCGGCCTGACCATTGCTGTGCACAACGGCAAACAGCACGTCCCTGTCTATATTACCGACCAAATGGTGGGCCATAAGTTGGGAGAGTTCGCACTCACCCGTACTTTCAAGGGTCACCCTGCCGACAAAAAAGTCGTGCGGAAATAAGGAATAGACCATGGAAACACGTGCAGTCCTTCGCGGCGTGCGTTTGTCAGTAGACAAAGGCCGTCTGGTCGCAGATTTGATCCGCGGCAAAAAGGTAGACCAAGCCCTGAACGTCTTGGAGTTCACGCAGAAAAAAGCTGCTGTGATCATCAAGAAGGTTCTGGAGTCGGCTATCGCCAACGCTGAGCACAATGACGGTGCCGACATCGACGAGTTGAAGGTCAAGACCATCTTCGTTGAACAAGGTGCCACTCTCAAGCGTTTCACAGCCCGTGCAAAGGGCCGTGGTAACAGTATCAGCAAGCCCACGTGCCATGTGTACGTGACGGTCGGTAACTAAAAGGTCGGAAGATATGGGACAAAAAATCCACCCTACCGGCTTTCGTTTGTCGGTCAGCCGTAACTGGTCCAGCCGTTGGTATGCAAGCAACAACGACTTCGCCGGCATGCTGGCCGAAGACATCAAGGTACGTGAGTACCTGAAAGCCAAACTGAAGAATGCTTCGGTTTCGCGCATCTTGATCGAGCGTCCTGCCAAGAACGCCCGTATCACGATTTTCTCGGCTCGTCCGGGCGTCGTGATCGGCAAAAAAGGCGAAGACATCGAGAACCTCAAGCGTGACCTGGCCAAGCAATTGGGCGTGCCCGTCGCAGTCAACATCGAAGAAGTGCGCAAGCCTGAAATCGATGCCAAGCTGATTGCCGACAGCATCACCCAGCAGCTCGAAAAGCGCATCATGTTCCGCCGTGCGATGAAGCGCGCCATGCAAAACGCCATGCGTCTGGGTGCCCTGGGCATCAAGATCATGTCGTCTGGCCGTCTGAATGGCATTGAAATCGCTCGTTGCGAGTGGTATCGCGAAGGTCGCGTGCCACTGCACACCTTGCGTGCGGACATCGACTACGGCACCTCGGAAGCCAAAACCACTTACGGCATTATTGGCGTGAAGGTTTGGGTCTACAAGGGTGATACCTTGGGTCGTAACGATCTGCCTGCTGTGCAAGAGCCGCGCAATGATGAAGAGCGTCGTCCCCGTGGACCCCGTCGCGATGACCGCGGCGGCCGTCCTGGTGGCAATGACCGTCCTCCAGCTCGTGGTCCCCGCCGTCCTGTTGGTGCCAATGCGGCTCCTGCAGACGGTAGCGACAAACCTGTTGAAGCCACAGGTGCTACGGCACCGAAATCTACCGTTCAGCGCGTCCGTAAAGTAGCCGCGCCTGCTGCACCTGCTGCAGCTGACGGTAAAGGAGAATAAACATGTTGCAACCCGCGCGTCGCAAGTACCGCAAAGAGCAAAAAGGCCGTAACACCGGCATCGCAACCCGGGGTAGCTCGGTTGCGTTTGGTGATTTCGGTCTGAAGTGCACGGACCGTGGCCGTCTGACGGCCCGCCAGATTGAAGCCGCACGCCGTGCGATTTCCCGCCACGTCAAACGTGGTGGTCGTATCTGGATCCGTGTGTTCCCCGACAAGCCAATTTCCCAAAAGCCTGCTGAAGTGCGGATGGGTAACGGCAAGGGTAACCCCGAGTATTACGTGGCTGAAATCCAGCCCGGCAAGATCGTGTTTGAAATCGTCGGTGTTCCCGAAGAGTTGGCCCGTGAAGCGTTCCGTTTGGCAGCTGCCAAACTGCCTTTGCGTACCACCTTCGTGGCCCGCATGATTGGTCAGTGATCAGGAGATTGAGATGACGAAAGCTACTGAATTACGTACCAAAGACGTTGCCGGCCTGCAAACTGAAGTGAAAGCGCTGCAACGCGCCCATTTCGGTCTGCGTATGCAAAAAGCCACGCAACAACTCAACAACACAGCTACGCTGCGCACTGCGCGCCGTGACATTGCCCGCGCCAAGACCATTCTTGTCGAGAAGCAATCGGCTGACAAATCTGCTAAGTAAGGAGCAACAACATGACGGAAGCTAAAACATCCCTCAAGCGCACCTTGGTTGGCAAGGTGGTCAGCGACAAGCGTACGAAGACTGTGACCGTGCTGATCGAGCGCCGTGTGAAGCACGAGCTCTACGGCAAGATCGTTGGCAAGTCGAGCAAGTACCACGCCCATGACGAAAAGGGCGAGTACAAGCTGGGCGACACCATCGAGATCACGGAAAGCCGTCCGATCTCTAAAACCAAGAACTGGGTTGCGACCCGTCTGGTGCAAAAGGCTATTGCGGTTTAATTCTGCAAACTAGTTAAAAAACGGCTCACAATGTGGGCCGTTTTTGTTTTTGGGCTCGAAGAACATGTTCTCACGAGCCCATTTCCATTTTTAACCTACAAAGGAGCACACCATGATCAAAGTCGGCGACACCCTGCCTTCCACCACCCTGATGGAGTACATCGAAGTTGAAGGCGAAGGCTGCAGCATCGGCCCCAACCCGGTCGAGGTCAGCAAGGCCACCGCAGGCAAGACGATTGCCCTGTTCGCCCTGCCCGGCGCGTTTACGCCCACCTGCTCGGCCCAGCACGTGCCCGGCTATGTGCAGCACTTCGAAGCCTTCAAGGCCGCGGGCGTGGACGAAATCTGGTGCATCAGCGTGAACGACGCCTTTGTCATGGGGGCCTGGGGCCGTGACCAAAAGACGGCTGGCAAGGTGCGCATGCTGGCAGACGGCAGCGCCGCCTTCACCACCGCCGCCGGCCTGGTGCTGGACCTGACCGCCAAGGGCCTGGGTATCCGCAGCCACCGCTACTCCATGCTGGTGAAAGACGGCGTGGTGCAGACCCTGAACCTGGAAGACGGCGGCAAGCTGGAAGTCAGCGGCGCAGAAACCCTGCTGGCCCAGGCCAAGGCTGCTTAAACCTTTTGCTATCTAAATAATAGCTGCCCACGCCGATGGAATCGGCATGGGCAGCTCTTTTTGCTTAAAGGCCAGTGGTGCTGTTCAGACCATGGCTTTTTTGAGCCAGTCGGCAAACGCCGCGCATTCCCAGCGGTCCATCGCACCGGCATGCCAGCACAGGTAGTGGGCATGCGGGCTGGGCACGTTGCGCGCAAACAGGCGCACCAGGGAGCCGTTTTCCAGCCAGGCGGTCGCCAGGCGCAGGCGCACCAGGCCGATGCCCATGCCAGCGGCCGCGGCATCGCACATCAAACCGATATCGTTGAACTGCGAACCCTCGACGGGTTCCGGCCAGTCTTGCTGGTGGGCGGCAAACCAGGTGCGCCAGGGCTCCAGCGGGCTGCGCAGCAGGCGGGCACCCTCCAGGTCGGCCACGCTCTCAAACGGGCCGTGCTCGCGCACAAAGGCGGGCGAGGCCAAAGGCGTGACTTCGTCGCGGGTCAGGCAGACGTGCTCCACGTCGGCGTAGCGGCCGGTGCCAAAGCGCACCATCAGATCGGCATCTTCGGCCACCACGTCCAGCAGCGGAATCGACACCTGCAGCGTCAGGTCTATCTCGGGGTAGGCCTCGGTGAACTGGCGCAGGCGCGGGATCAGAATGGCGCGGGCAAAGGTGGGCGTCACGGCCAGCCGCAGCTTGCGCTTGCCCGGGGCCGACTGGGCACTGGGGAAGCGCTCCAGAATCGCCAGCCCTTCGCGCACATGGGCCAGGTACTCGCTGCCCTCGGTGGTGAGCGAAAAGTCGGCCCGGCCAAACAGCTTGGTGCCCAGGATCTGCTCCAGCTGCTTGACCCGGTGGCTCACGGCGCTGGGCGTGACGCACAGTTCCTCGGCCGCCTGTGTCACGCTGCGCAACCGGGCCAGCGCCTCGAAGGTCAGCAGGCATTGGATCGGGGGTATACGCGTAGCAGCCATGCCCGATTGTGACCCGTCCGACGCGGGCCGCTGACTACAATGGCCCCCTTTTCGCCTAGGGGATTGCGCGTGTCTGACCGTTTCAAAGTGTGGCTGCAGTACCTGCTGCCCAAACACGCCATCACTGCCTTTGGCTGGCACGTCGCCACGGCGCGCGCCGGTGGCATTACCACCGGCATCATCCGTTGGTTCGTCGGCAAGTACGGGGTGAACATGGCCGAGGCGGCCAACCCCGACATCACCAGCTACGCCAGCTTCAACGACTTCTTTACCCGGGCACTGAAGCCGGGCGCCCGTCCGCTGGCCCGCGCCGACCTGGTGTGCCCGGTGGACGGCGCGATCAGCCAGTTTGGCCGTATCGAGCGCGACCAGATCTTCCAGGCCAAGGGCCATACCTTCTCAACCACGGCCCTGGTGGGTGGCGACGCGGCGCTGGGCGCGCTGTTCGAGAACGGCCACTTTGCCAACATCTACCTCAGCCCCAAGGACTACCACCGCATCCACATGCCCTGCGACGGGCGGTTGACGCGCATGGTCTACGTGCCCGGCGACCTGTTCTCGGTGAACCCGGTGACGGCGCAGGGCGTGCCGGGCTTGTTTGCGCGCAACGAGCGGGTGGTGTGCGTGTTTGACTCCCCGCGGGGTCCGTTCGTGCTGGTGCTGGTGGGTGCAGCCATCGTTGGCAGCATGGCCACCGTCTGGCAGGGCGTGATCAACCCGCCGCGCGGCCCGGTGCGCGAATGGCGTTACGACGACCAGCAGGTGGTGTTGAAGCAGGGCGAGGAGATGGGCCGCTTTTTGCTGGGCTCGACCGTGGTGATGCTGTTCCCCAAAGGCCCGCTCACGTTTAACCCCGCCTGGGCACCCGCGGGCAGCGTGCGCCTGGGCGAGGTGATGGCCAACGCTATTTAAAAATAACGGTCTTGTGGCCGTTGAGCAGCACGCGGTGCTCGCTGTGCCACTTGACGGCGCGGGCCAGCACCTGGCTCTCGGTGTCGCGGCCCTGGGCGGTGAAGTGCTCTACCGTGCGGCTGTGGTCCACGCGGGCCACATCCTGCTCGATGATCGGGCCTTCGTCCAGGTCGGCGGTCACGTAGTGGGCGGTGGCGCCGATCAGCTTCACGCCGCGGTCGTGCGCCTGGTAGTAGGGCTTGGCGCCCTTGAAGCTGGGCAAAAAGCTGTGGTGGATGTTGATGGCCCGCCCGGCCAGCTTGCGGCACAGGTCGTCGCTCAGGATCTGCATGTAGCGCGCCAGCACCACCAGCTCGGCCCCTTCGCCTTCGATCACCTCATAGATGCGGCTTTCGGCCTGCGCCTTGGTGGCGGCGGTCACCGGGATGTGGTGAAACGGCACGTTGTAGCTGGCCGCCAGCTGGTAGAACTCGCGGTGGTTGCTGACGATGGCGCGGATGTCCAGTGGCAGCAGGCCACTTTTCCAGCGGAACAGCAGGTCGTTCAGGCAGTGGCCTTCCTTGCTGACCAGCAGCACGGTGCGCACCGGTTCGGCCGCGTCGTGCAGGCTCCAGCGCATGGCAAAGCCTTCGGCGAACGGTGTCAGCTGGCTGCGCAATTCCGCGGTGCTGTGGGCCGCGCTGGCGAACTGCACGCGCATGAAGAACAAACCGGTGTCGGGGTCGTTGTACTGGCCGGCTTCTTCGATGTTGCAGCCGCGCTCCAGCAAAAAGCCGGATACGGCGTGCACGATGCCCGGACGGTCGGGGCAAGACAGGGTGAGGATGTGGGCGTGGTTCATTGGGGCTGGATTGTCGCGCAGTAGTCGGTTGGCGGAATGCGGGGTGTCCTCCAGATGCTATCAAAATTTACTATGCTTTTAGGAGCTTCTTGCGCTGATTGGACAAGCAGCAGCACCGTTTTTGATTGGAAATTTTGGGGCAGATATTGGGGAATGCCCAGGGTGGCATCCACATGGCCCGCCCCGGCCAGCAGCAACACCGTCTTGCCGGGCACGGCCGCTGCCTGCAGGGTTTGCGCCATGGCCTGGTCGCGGGCGATCTGGATGCGGGTCATGGGGCCGATCTGGCTCTCGGGCAGCAGGCCGCAATGGCCCAGGCGGATGGCCTGCTGCTGGGCCTTGAGCGCCGGGCCGGGCAGGGCACCGTCCAGCCGCCCATTGGCCATGGCCGCGCGCATCTGGGCGCGTGGCAGGTTGGCACCGAACACCGGCACCCCGGCCTGCACGGCGGCCATCACGGCCGGGCCGTAGGCGTCCCAGGGCCAGCCCGCGTCGTCCCATGCCAGGGCGGTTTGGACGGCATTGGGGCTGGCGGAGGCGGCCAGGCCGCGGGTGCTATGGCCTTGTTCGGCCATCTCCAGCACCAAGGCCGCAAGCTGGCCCTGGGCGGCCAGAACCTCTACCGTCTCGCGGTGGATGCGTTGGTGGTCGGGTGCATCGTGCTGCTCACCCAGCAGGATGGCATCGGCGGGCAGCAGTGCCAGGATGCGGTTCGGCGATGGCGTAGCGCAGCCGCTCAACAAGGCCGTGGCCAGCAGGGCGGCGCGCAGCAGCATGCGGGTGGGCAATCAGTGGATGCTGACCGGGTTCTGGGCCAGCCCGGCGTACTGCTCCAGTGTGTCTTCGACTTCTTCCTGGGTGGGCGTGTTGAGCTGCCAGGCGGCAATGTGGCGCTGGAACAGCTCGGCCCACGAGCCATCGAGGTACACCTCTTTGCCTGAGCGCTTGTCCACGATTTCAAAGCCGTGGCGCTCCAGCGTGGGCGGGCGGGGGGTGTCTTCCACCGGCAGGAGGGCTTCCAGGGCGGCAACCGGCTGCATGTGGACCACCACAAAAGATTCGGAGTCGTAAAGCGTGTTCATGGCGGGGTCCTTATTTCAAAGCTACAGCACAGTTGGAGTCGATTGCTTTGGTTTCAAGCTTAGGGCTTTTCCACTCCGCGCAGCTGCTGGTCTACGTAATCCCCATTGGCGTTCGTGATTTTCAGCCGCACCGGCAGGTAGCCCATGCCAGGGGCCAGCCATAGCTCGACCTTCTGGTCGAACTCCTTGCGCGGTTTACGGACGAGTTTGAGCGTGTCCAGACTGTCGTAGGGGAGGAAGCTTTTCTCGGGCCCCTCCACGCTGAAGATCCACAGATCGGCGTCCTTGGGGCCGATGGTCTGGATGGCGATGGTGGCCGCGGGCGGGTAGGCGGCGGGGTCGCCAGCCAGGATGCCCGCCAGTTGCAGGACCACACTGAGCTGGTCTTGTGCCGCGGTCTGCAGCACCACCTCGGGGGTGTTGGCGCTGAAGCTGGCGCGGTGGTTGGCCTGGTCGAAGTGGGCCGCCACCTCGGTGCGCCATTTATCGGAAAAGCGCTGCGGCGCCAGGCCCTCGGGTGCGATGCTGCCGGTGCTGGTGCGGGTGCGCGAGCCCAGAAACAGCATGCTGGCCTGCAGCGTGGCCTCGTAATGCTGGCCGTCCTGCTTCCACAGCAGTTCGCCGCGGGCGCTGTAATGCAGCTTTTTGGACTCGCCCGTCAGCGCGTACAGCAGGCGCACCGGCTCGGGGAAGGCAAACCGGGTGGCGAGGGTCAGCGGCACCGCGGGTGGCGCAGGGGCCGATGCGGCAGAGGCCGGGGGTTCGGGCGGGGGCGGCGCCTCCACAGGCAGCGGGGCCGACGCGGGTGGCTCGGGCGCAGACGGCACCGGCTCTGGCAGCGCAGGCTCTACGGGCTCTGCCGTCGCGACGGTGGTGCTGGGTTCCTCGGGCGGTGGCGGCGCGGCCTTGCGCACGGGTTTGGGTGGCACCGGTCGGGGTGTGGCGGGGGCGGGCGGCACGGGTGGCGGCGCGATAGTGCGGGTGCTCAGCGTCTGCACCACCAGGGGGGTCTGCACCTGCAGCATCGCAGGCAGGCGTTGCAGCACGGCCAGGTGGGCCAGCAGCACGGCGCCGGCAATGGCCAGCAGGGACAGAGAGGGCTTCGTTAAACTCATTGGGCTATGCAACGCTTTATCCCCATCCTCCGTCTGACTTCCGTATGAAATTGGCCACCTACCAGGATGGTTCCCGCGATGGCCAGCTCGTGGTGGTGTCGCGCGATCTGGCCACAGCCCATTATGCGACCGGGGTGGCCAGCCGCCTGCAACAGGTGCTGGACGACTGGAGCTTCCTCAGCCCCCAGCTGCAAGACCTGTCGGACGCACTGAACCAGGGCCGCGCCCGCCACAGCTTTGCCTTTGACCCGCGCCAGTGTCTGGCCCCCTTGCCCCGCGCCTACCAGGTGGTGGAGGGCCAGGCTTACCCCAGCTTGCTGCAGCCCCCTGAGGCCGGAGCCAGCCCGGTGCTGGCCCCCGCCACGGGTGACCACTTTGCCGGTGCCTGCGACCCGCTGCGTTGCAGCTCCGAGGCGCTGGGCATGGACTTCTGTGCCGGTCTGGCCGCCATTACCGCCGACGTGCCCCAGGGCGTGAGCCCGCCGCAGGCGCTGGACGGCGTGCGCCTGCTGGTGCTGACCAACAGCGTGCGCCTGCGCAGCCTGGAGGCGGCCGAGCACGCCAAGGGCGCGGGCTGGGTGCAGAGCGCGCCCACCCTGGCGTTCAGCCCGGTGGCGGTAACGCTGGACGAACTCGGCGAGTCCTGGGACAAGGGCCGCGTCCACCTGCCGCTGCACACCAGCTGGAATGGCCGCAAGGTCGGCATGTGCGACGCCGGGGCCGAGATGCAGTTCCACTTTGGCCAGCTCATCGCCCACCTGTGCGCCACGCGGGCGGTGCGGGCGGGCAGCATCGTGGGCTCCGGGCCGGTAGCGAATGTGGGCAACGGCAAAGGATCGGAGGGAAGGGCCAAAGCCCAGTGGCCCAACGGCTACCACAGCATTGCCGAAAAGCGCGCCATGGAAACCCAGCTCAGCGGCCAGCCCAGCACCGGCTATTTGCAGTTTGGCGACACGGTGCGCATCGAGATGAAGGGCCAGGATGGCCTGAGCCTGTTCGGAGCCATCGACCAGGAAGTTGCCCCCCGTTGAATGTGGCTCACCCCCAGGCTGCACACTGCGTGTTTTCGCCAACCCCCTTGCAGGGGGCAACACCAGCAGTCTGGCAAAGCCAGTTCTGCGGTGTTTCTGGGCTGCGTGTGGTCTAGTTTTAGTTTTGGGTCATCCTCCTGTGGGTTGTTTTTTTTGAGGTTCTTATGAAGAGTTTTGTGATCCGAGGTTTGATGGCCGCCGCCGCGGCGGTGCTGGTGGGTTGCGCCTCGGCCCCGCCCGAAGCCGAATGGCCCGAGCAGCAGGTCAGCATCGAGGACATGCGCAGCACCGACCCCTGGGTGGCCAAGATCCCGCTGCCCGCGGTGGACATGGTGCGTGACCGCTCGCGCAACAGCACGGTGGTGCTGCAGGTGTATGTGGCCGCCGACGGCACGGTGCAGCGCGCCCGCGTCGCCCAAACCAGCGCCAACCCGCTGCTCGACGAGGCCGCGCTGGTGTCGGTGCAAGCCTTGCGCTTTGTGCCGTACCGTGAGAACGGTGTGGCCCTGCCGGTCACCGTGGTGGCCCCCATGACCTTCAAGTTCTACGACCGGCCGCGGTGATTTTGCTATGTAATCAGTAGCTGCTTGTGCTTATTCTGTAAGCGCTAGCGTCCTGAATGGCTTAAATTTTTGATGGTGCGGAAGCGGGGGCGGTCCGGAACCTTTGGGCCTGCGCAGGCACCAACCGGTTCCGTCCTGTCCAGAGAGCCTTTCCATGCACGCAACTGAAACCCGCGCCATCGTCACCCTGAGCCTGCTCGCCGCTTTTGTGGATGGCGAAAAGCACGAACGCGAGCGCGCCGAAATCAAGCGCATCGCCGAAGGCCTGTCGCAAGCCGATGGCCTGAACCTGCCCACGCTGTACCAGGACGTGCTGATGAAGCGCGTCTCTCTCGACAGCGTGGCCGCCGCGCTGACCAGCGCCGAATCCAGGCAGTTGGCCTATGAAATGGCGGTCTGCGTCTGCGATGCCGACGGCGTGCAGTCGGTAGCCGAACAGCGTTTTCTGGCCAGCGTGCAGCAGACGCTGGGGCTGGGCACGGCGGCAACCGCGCAGTTCTCGCAGCAGGCCGATGCCATGGCCTCCGCGCCATTGGCCGTCGCTACGCCAGTGGCCGCCGCCGCGCCGCCCCAGCCCGGCGATGCCGAGCTGGACAAAACGATTCTGAACGCCGCCATCGTCAATGGCGCGCTGGAGCTGCTGCCCGAATCCCTGTCCACCATGGCCATCATCCCCTTGCAGATGCGGCTGGTGTATGGCATCGGCAAGGCCCATGGTTTTGAGCTGGACCGGGGCCATATCAAAGATTTTCTGGCTACCGTGGGCGTGGGCCTGACCGCCCAGTATCTGGAGCAGGCCGGGCGCAAGCTGTTGGGCGGCCTGCTCGGTAAGCTGGGCGGGGGCCTGGCGCGCGGGCTGGGCCAGCAGGCCGTCAGCAGCGGCATGGGCTTTGCCGCCACCTACGCCCTGGGCCACGTGGCCAAGCGCTACTACGCGGGCGGGCGCACCCTGTCCACCCAGACGCTCAAGGATGCCTACGCCAGCGTGGCCCAGGAGGCGCAGGGCCTGCAGGGCCGCTACCTGCCCGCCATGCAAGAGACCGCCCGCACCCTGGACGCGGGCAAGGTCTTGGCCATGGTGCGCGGAGTCTAGCAGTTGCTATGTAAATAGTAGCTGCTTGTGCTTATGGGATAAGCGTGGGCGGCCTGAAAGTTATGCAACCCGGGTGATGGTCAGCCGCACGCTGCCGTGGTTGTTGCCATACAGCGCCCACACGTCGTTGGCAAAGCAAAACAGGTAGCCGGGCCGCGTCACCTGGAACGGCGCTTGGGCGTGGGCGGGCAGGTTCAGGTACTCGTGGGGGTCGGGGCTGCCGTCGTTGGGCACGATGGAGTCGTCCCCCGAGTCGTTGGCGATGGCCCCCACCAGGCTGAACCAGGGGTAGGACTCGACCCGCTTGGTGAGCCAGAAGTCGGTGGAGGCGTTGCCGGTGGCGCGTTTCACCAGGTCCTCCAGCTTGCCCCCCAGCGAGCCCACCGCCCGGGCCAGGTCGCCCAAGGTGTAGTCGTCGTTCTCGGTGCCCCGCCAGTCGCAGGCGTCCTGGCTGTCTTGCCATTCGCCGGTGGCGGCAAAGGTGTAGCGCTGCCCTGCGGCAAGGTACACGCCGGTGGTGTTCCAGACGGTGTCGGCGTGGATATCTACCGTGTGGCTGCCGCCCACCGCCAGCTCCACCGTGGGGTGGTAGGCCGGGTAGGCGATGGGCGAGGCGGCCTGCCGGGTGCGGGCGCTGTCGTGGAAGCGCGCCTGCTGGTCGGGCACCATGGCTTCTATCTTGCGGGGCCGCGAGCGCAGCTTGGCAAACGCGCCCTTGTACGAGTTGTGCAGCACGCCCAGCGGGTTGGGTTTGAGGGTGTGGGTGATGCCGGGGCGGAACACCAGGTCGGCGGCCTCGGCCTGCTCCAGCATCCACAGCAGCGCGCCGTCGGACAGGTCGGTGTTGGCATAGCCGCCGCCCACGTTGCTGTGCACACCGGGGAACCACACCTCTTGCGCGTCAGGGTGCGCGTGGGGCGACCCGGCGGCGTTGCTCCAGCGGGTCACGGTGAAGCTGGCGCGGATCTCGTCCAGCGCCATGGCGTGGCGGGCGGTGCGGACGTGTTGGCCCAAGGCGGTGTTATGGAAGCGCCATTTTTTGCCGTTGTCGAACAGGTTCAGCAGCTCGAAGTCGTCGGGCACGCCCAATGCGCCCACCGTGTCCCACACCCCGACAAAGCGCACCGGGGTGGCCTCCTCGCCGTGAAAGAACTTCCAGCCGGGCACGCCGTCGAAGTCTGTGTCGCGGGCCCAGCCGCGGGTGTCTTCGTCGCGGGTGGCGTAGCGCTGGTAGGCCAGGTAGGCCGCATCCACGCGCTGCCAGGCGGCTTTGGATGGCACCTCGCGCAGGTCCAGCAGGCCGCGCCCCAGCCAGCCGCCCAGGCTGCGGGCGGTAAACGCCCCCCGGCTGAAGCCAAATATATAGATGGCATCGCCCGGCGTGTAGTGCGTGGCCAGCCAGTGGTAGGCGCTGCACAGGTGCTTGCTGATGCCGGTGCCCACGGCCCCGCCGCTGATCTTGTCCAGCGCATGCCCCTCGGCCCCCACGCCGGGGTGGTAGTAGCTGGTTTGCGGCTGGCCCTGGTGGTCCTGCGGGGCCAGGGCGTTGTACAGCTTGACCACATTGGTCGGGGCCAGAATGCCGTTGTCCTCCTGGGTGGGGGAGTTCCAGGTGCCGTCGTTGCACAAAATGAGCCGCTTCATTTGGTTTTCCTATGGGACGGGCCATTGTGTGCAGAAAGTCCTTGCCATGGCATCCTCCAAATGGGGGAGCGATAATCCAAATCATGTCTCGCCTGCACAGCCCCCACACCCTGGCCCGCCGTCTGGTGCGCTGGGTGCTGCTGTGTTTTGCGCTGTCGCTGGGCGTGGCGATTGCGTCGCCGCTGACGCACCCGCAGGCCATGGAGCTGGTGTGCTCCAGCGGCGGGGCGGTCAAGCTGCTGGTCACCGCCCCCGACGGCAGCACCCAGGTGGTCAGCCAGATGGGCGATTGCCCGCTGTGCGCCACCGCCGCAGCGCCGCCCCCCACGCCGGTCAACCTCCGGGTCGAGCCACCGTCCGCCCTGTCGTACGCACTGCGCAGCCAGCCAGGGGTGCACGCCGCCCATGCCGCTGCTGCGCCCCTGCCCGCGCGCGGGCCACCTGCTTCCGCCTAGACTCCTAAATAGATAGCTGCCCACGCCCGTACCTGCGGCGTGGACGGCGGTTTTCTTATGTTTTTTTGCCGGAATGCGTATGTCTTTTTCTTTTGCTCTCAAATCCGTAGCTGCTTGCGCCCTAGCCATCAGCGCTAGCACTTCTTTTGCCCATATTGTTCTGGCCGATCCTGCGGCCTTGGCCAACACCGGCTACAGCGCCGCCCTGCGCGTGGGCCACGGTTGCGACGGTGCGGCCACCACCGCCATCCGCGTCACCGTACCGGCGGGCTTCCAGGGTGCCAAGCCCCAGCCCAAGGCGGGCTGGGTGCTGTCCACCACCGTGGGGCGGCTGGCTAAACCGTACGACAACCACGGCACGCCCGTCACCGAGGGCGTGACCCACATCACCTGGACCGCCACCCCCGGCAACGCCTTGCCCGATGCCTACTTTGACGAGTTCGTGCTGCGCGGCAGCCTGCCTGCCGAGGCCGGTACCATGGCCTTCAAGGTGCTGCAGACCTGCGAAAAAGGCAGCATCGACTGGTCGGACATGCCCGCCCCCGGCACCTCGGCGCACGACCTGAAAACGCCCGCCGCCATGCTCGAGATCATCCCGTCCGACCACGCTGGCCACCAGCATTGAAAGCCCAAACACTATGAAATTCGTAGCTTCTCTCGCGCTACTGGTCTGCGCCAGCGGTCTTTTTGTGCAAAGTTCCTATGCCCAGAATGTCGAGGTCAAAGATGCCTGGGTCCGCGCCAGTGTGCAGGGCCAGAAGGCCTCGGGGGCCTTCATGACCCTGACCGCCAAGGCCGATGCCCGGCTGGTCTCGGTCAGCACCCCGGTGGCCGGGGTGGCGCAGGTGCATGAAATGAAGATGGAGGGCGACGTGATGCGCATGCGCGCCGTGGCGGGTGGCCTGGCGCTGCCCGCGGGCCAGCCGGTGGCGCTGACCCCCGGCGGCTTCCATGTCATGCTGATGGACCTGAAGGCCGCGCTGCCCAAGGACAGCACCGTGCCCATGACCCTGGTGTTCCAGGATGCCAAGGGCGTACAAAGCACCCTGGAACTGAAGTTGCCGGTGGCCACCGTCCCCCCTGGCGGCATGGGAGAACACAAGCACTGAAGCATTTCTGACACATTGCGGTAAGCTGTACAGGCTGCGTACTGTGACCGTAGCCCACCCCCAACTTTCATGGACTTGGGTGCACAGCATCCCAAGCCACGAAAGTGGTTTCACAAGAAGATCAGGAGACACCATGAGCGACACACCCGCCTTTGACTTCAGCAAATTTGTGCCCGGTTTTGACTTTTTACAGAACCTGGGCAAAGGCGCTTCCACCGCCGCCCCGGCCATGGGCGGCTGGGTCGCCCCGACCCTCAGCGTGGAAGAGCTGGACAAGCGCATCACCGAACTCAAGGCGGTGCAGTTCTGGCTGGACCAGAACGCCGTAGCCCTGAAAGCCACGATACAGGCGCTGGAAGTGCAAAAAATGACCCTGGCCACCCTCAAGGGCATGAACCTGAGCATGACCGAGCTGGCCAGCGCCTTCAAGCTCAAGCCCGAAGCCGCCAGCCCCCCGAAGGCGGCGGAGAAACCGGTGGAAAAACCCGCCGAAAAGGAAGAAGCCGCTGCCGCCGAGGCCCCCGCCGCGCCCGGCATCGTCGATCCACTCCAATGGTGGGGTTCGCTGACCGAGCAGTTCCAGCAGATCGCCGGTGCGGCACTCAAAGATGCCAACACCCAGGCCGCGCTGGAAAAGAGCAAAAACCTGGCCACCAACTTCGCCGCCGAAGCCATGAAGAGCGTGGGCGAAATCGCCAATGCCGCGCGCAAAACCGTGGTGCCATCGACCGCCCCCAAGGCCGGTGCCACCCCACCCGCTGCCAAAAAGACCCCTGCTAAAAAGGCCGCACCCAAGAAGGTGGCGGTCAAGAAGCACCCGGGATAAGCTCCCCCACCCATCCACGGAGGCCGCCATGCAACTTTTCCCCCACGGCCATGCCACGCACCCCGACTGGCGTATGGCGGCCGGGCTGGTGCTGGCCCAACTGCGCGCCCACATGGCGCTGCCCGACTACGCCAGCGCGCCCACCCTGGGCCTGCTCTACATCACCGACCACTACGCGGCCCAGGCGCAGGACATCCTGGACCACCTCAGCGGCGAGCTGCCCGAGGTGACCGACTGGACGGGTACGGTGGGCATCGGCATCTGCGCCAACAACGTCGAGTACTTTGACGAACCCGCCCTGGGCGTGATGCTGTGCGACCTGCCCGCCGACCAGTACCGCGTGTTCTCCGGCGTGGCCCCGCTGGGCCTGGGCTTCGAAGCCCACACCGCCCTGGTCCACGCCGATGCCAGCACCCCCGACCTGACCGAGCTGGTGCTCGAGATGGCCGCCCGCACCGACACCGGCTACCTGTTTGGCGGCCTGGCCTCCAGCCGCTCGCGCTCGGTGCAGTTTGCGGTAGGTGGCAACGGCAACATCAAAGGCCACGGCGCGGCGCGCGGCGTGTTCAGCGGCGGCCTGAGCGGCGTGGCGTTTGGCCCCGCCGTATCGCTGGTGTCGCGCGTCACCCAAGGCTGCCAGCCCATCACCGCCAACCGGGTGGTCACCGCGTCAGACGCCAACCTGGTGCTGGAGCTGGACGGTCAACCCGCGCTGGCCGTGCTGCTGGCCGACCTGGGCGTGGACCTGGAGCATCCGCAACAGGCACTGGGCCGGGTGCGCGCCACGCTGGCCGGCCTGACCCGCGCCACCGCGGGCGACGCACCGTTACGCACCGCCCATTTCGGCAGCGAGGTGGTGGTGCGCCATATCATCGGCCTGGACCCGACGCGCAAGGGCGTGGCGATTGGCGACCACGTGGCCGAAGGCACCCGGCTGGCGTTCTGCCAGCGCAATGTGGCCGCGGCCAAGGCCGACCTGGTGCGCATCTGCGCCGAAATCCGCGAAGAGCTGGAGCCCGAGGAACTGTCGGTCGAACTGGCCACCGCACTCGCTGCCCCCGAGGCCGAATCCGCCCCGCACCCGGCCCGGCGCATCGCGGGCGCCATCTACGTGAGCTGTACAGGACGGGGTGGCAACCACTTCGGCGGCCCCAGCGCCGAGCTGCAGATCGTGCGCCGCGCCCTGGGCGACGTGCCCTTGGTGGGCTTCTTCGCCGCCGGTGAAATCGCCCGGCAAAACCTGTACGGCTACACCGGCGTGCTGACGGTGTTTACCGACGCAGGGCGGTAGACACCGCAAACGCCCAGCGCCGCACGCCCAGCCACCAGGGTGTAGCTCTCGCGGGCGGCTTCGGCAACATCCAGCTTCAGTGCGCTGCAGATGGCATCCACCATGGACAAGGCATACCGCCCGTGGCCCGCATGTGCAAGACGCATGACGCAGGACCCGGCCACGCCCCCGGGACGGCCAGGTCGGCATAGAGGGAGGAATGCGCCGTGAACCGATTTGAACTGACTCTGCTGTGCGCCGTGGCGCTCTCCGCCGTAGCCGCAGCCTGCGGCCCCACTGTCGCCCAACAGGCGCACTACCACGGGTTTGCCGACCAGCGGGCCTGGGCGGGCCTGCCAAACGCGCTGGACGTGCTGAGCAACCTGCCGTTTGCCGTGGGCGGCCTGTGGGGGCTGCGGGCGGTGCAGCGCCAGCCGCCTGGCGTGCAACGCGGGCTGGCGGCCCTGTTTTTTGTGGGTTTGCTGGTGGCCGCGCTGTGCTCCGGCATCTACCACTGGCAGCCCGACGATGCCCGGCTGGCCCTGGACCGCTGCGGCATGGTGCCCGTGTTCGCCGGTCTGCTGGGCCTGGCCGTGGCCGACCGCAGCAGCGACCGGGCGGGGCTGTGGACCGCGGGCGCGGTGCTGCTGTGGGGGCCGTTGTCGGTGGCGGTGTGGTCGGCCACGGGCAACCTGTTGCCCTGGGCGGTGTTGCAAGGCGGCGGCATGGTGTTGGTATTGGGCCTGGCTCTGTACCCGCCGCGGCCCGGGGCCTGGGGCATCCGCCTGGGCGGAGTGGTTGCCGCGTACGCCCTGGCCAAGCTGCTGGAGCAGGGCGACCACAGCGTGTTTGCCTGGACCGGCGGCGTGGTGTCGGGCCACAGCCTGAAGCACGTGGTGGCTGCATTGGCCGCCTGGCCGGTGCTGGCGGCGATGGCATCGCGCACGGCAGTGGGCACGGCGAGACATACCGCTGTGGCAGACTAATCTCTAAATGCTCTATTTTTTATAGCTGCTTGCGCTTATAGAATCAGCGCAAGCGCCTTATTTGGTTCATAAAAATGCAAGCCCAACATCCTGACACTACCGCCCACCCCAACCAGTTCGCTCTGCTCAAACAGCGCCGCTTCGCGCCGTTTTTCTGGACGCAGTTTTCGGGGGCGGCCAACGACAACCTGTTCAAGTTCTCGTTCACCGTGATGGTGACCTACCAGCTCAGCGTCAGCTGGTTACCACCCGCGCTGGCGGGGCTGGTGATCGGGGCGTTGTTCATTTTGCCGTTTTTGCTGTTTTCGGCCACCAGCGGGCAACTGACCGACAAGTTCCCCAAGACCGCCATGATCCGCACGGTGAAGAACCTGGAGATCGGCATCATGCTGCTGGCCGCCTATGGTTTCCTGTCGACCAACCCGGCGGTGCAAATCCCGGTGTTGCTGGCCTGCGTGTTTCTGATGGGCCTGCACTCCACGCTGTTTGGCCCGGTCAAGTTCGCCTACCTGCCGCAGGTGCTCAATGATGCCGAGCTGACCGGCGGCAACGGCATGGTCGAGATGGGCACTTTTGTGGCCATCTTGCTGGGCAATATCGTTGGCGGGCTGTTGGTGACGATCCCTGAGGTGGGCCACACCGCGGTGGCCATCGGCTGCGTAGGCTTGGCGCTGGTGGGCCGCTGGGTGGCGCAGGCGATTCCGCAGCTGCCGGCCACCGACCCCGGTTTAAAGATCAATTGGAACCCGTTTACCGAGACTTGGCGCAATTTGCAGCTGGCGCACGGCAATCTGGTGGTGTTCCGCTCGTTGCTGGGGATCAGCTGGATGTGGTTTTTTGGCGCGGTGTTCCTGAGCCAGTTCCCCAGCTTTGCCAAAGAGGTGCTGCACGGCGACGAGCAGGTGGCCACGCTGCTGCTGGTGGTGTTTTCCATCGGTATCGGCACCGGTTCGCTGCTGTGCGAGGTGCTGAGCCGCCGCCACGTAGAGATCGGCCTGGTGCCGCTGGGCGCCATCGGCATGAGCGTGTTTGCGGTGGATTTGTACTTTGCCGCGCGCGGCCTGCCGCCCAGCGCGGTGATGGGCCTGGCCGCCTTTACCGCCCAGGCCGCGCACTGGCGGGTGATGGCCGACCTGGCGCTGTTGAGCCTGTTTGCCGGGCTCTACAGCGTGCCCATGTACGCGCTGATCCAGCTGCGCAGCCAGCCCACCCACCGCGCCCGCATCATCGCGGCCAACAACATCCTGAACGCGCTGTTCATGATCGCCAGTTCGGTGCTGGCCGGGGCGCTGCTCAGCGCAGGCTTCACCATTCCCCAGATCTTCCTGTTCACGGCAATAGCCAACGCGGTGGTGGCCTTTTATATCTTCATGCTGGTGCCCGAGTACCTGCTGCGCTTTGTGGCGTGGCTGCTGTCGCACTGCGCCTACCGCTTCAAGATCACGGGCGACGAGCACATCCCCATGGCGGGGCCGGCCATTCTGGCCTGCAACCACGTCAGCTTTGTCGATGCCGTGCTGCTGATGGCCGCCAGCCCGCGCCCCATCGTGTTCCTGATGGACCACCGCATCTTCCAGGTGCCGGTGCTGGGATGGCTGTTCCGCCTGGCCAAGGCCATCCCGATCGCGCCCCGTTCTGAGAACCCCGCCGCCTACGAAGCCGCCTTCGCCGCCGCCGCCAAGGTGTTGCAAGACGGTGATTTGCTGGGCATTTTTCCCGAAGGCGGCATCACCAAGGACGGCACGCTGCAGGAGTTCAAGGGCGGCATCATGAAAATTCTGGAAACCGCCCCGGTGCCAGTGGTTCCCATGGCGTTGACCCACCTGTGGGGCTCGTACTTCAGCCGGATCGAAGACGGCACCGCCATGGCCAAGCCGTTTCGCCGCGGGGTGTTGAACCGGGTGGGACTGAACGTGGGGCCTGCGATGGCGGCGGGTGCGGTGCAGCCGGAGGTATTGCGGTCGCGGGTGGCGGGGTTGGCTGGCACCATGCCATAAATTGGAAAATTGGCCATGTTCCAAGCCACCATTTGCCTTGACGGTGAAGTGATGGCCTGCGCCCCCCATCGGCGCCTGCGACCAGCTTATCGCTGGCATCGCCTTGGCGAACGACATGACCTTGGTGACCCGCAACATTCGGGAGTTCGAGCGTGTGCACGGCTTGCGCGTGGAGAATTGGTACGGCTAAACCGTCCCGGGCAATAGCGGCTACCCCGCCATCCGTAGCCTACGCGCCGCATCTTCTGCCTTCGCATCGTCAATTTCACGCATCACGCTGCCCATGTCGACCGCGCCGCGCTGCGGCTGGTAGTGGCCGGTGAGCACCACCTCGGTGGAAAGCAGGCCGCGCTGGTAGAGCTCCCACATCTCGGGACCAAACTGGGTGCTCAGCAGTTCGGGGGCGAACTGGCCGAAGAAATCGCGCAGGTTCACCACGTCGCGCAGCAGCATGCGCTGGGCGTGGTTGTTGCCCGCAGCGTCCACCGCCTGGGGCAGGTCGATGATGACCGGGCCGTCGGCAGCCAGCAGGATGTTGAACTCGGACAAATCGCCGTGCACCGTGCCCGCGCATAGCATGCGCACCACCTCGGCCAGCAGGGTGGCGTGGTGGTGGCGGGCATCTTCGGGGCTGAAGGCCACGTCGTTCAGGCGCGGGGCGGCATCGCCGTGGGCGTCGGTTACCAGCTCCATCAGCAGCACGCCTTCAAAGAAGTTGTAGGGCTTGGGTACGCGCACCCCGGCATCAGCCAGCTTGTACAGGGCATCCACCTCGGCGCTTTGCCACGCTGCCTCTTGGGATTCGCGGCCAAACTTGCTGCCCTTGGCCATGGCGCGGGCCTGGCGGCTATTTTTGACCTTGCGGTTTTCGGTGTAGTCCACCGCCTGGCGGAAGCTGCGGTTCGTGGCTTCCTTGTAGATCTTGGCGCACAGGGTGTGGTCGCCGCTGCGCACCACGTAGACCATGGCTTCCTTGCCGCTCATGAGCTGGCGGACCACGGTGTCGATCAGGCCTTCTTCGACCAAGGCTTGCAGTCTGGGGGGTGCTTTCATGGGGTGGATTGTGCCTGCGCGGCCCTAAAAAGATCGTAAACACGTTCTTACGCCCAGGATGGCGCACTCTCCCGGATGTGTGTGCGCGGCCGCCAGCCCAGGCCGAAAACCAAGTACTATATTTTCCATAGCTGGTGGTGTTTGCCTGGTAGGCGCTAGCGTCATGAAAGGATTGGAAGTGAGCAAAGCATTGCGGTTGTCAGAAAAGTGGTTCCAGCGCGGTCTGTGGCTGGTGGCCTTGGTCTTTGCCGGGTTTTTGATCGGCCTGGGCAGCAGCGTGGTGGGCGATCTGCCGCAGGTGGAGCAAACCGTGGGCCTGGAGGACTTCATCGACAAGCCCGCTGCCGCCCAGGTACGGGCCACCATCGCCACCGGACACAAGGCCGAAGAAGCGGCCGATGCCGCCCTGGAGCAGGCCAACCTCAAGCACCAGACGGCCCGCGCCAACAGCAGCGCCGCCCGCGAAACCTTCGACAACTGGCTGGCCACCCGGGGCGCCACGGGCCGCGCCGACCAGGACCCCGAGTTGATCCGCCGCACCCAGGCGCTGGATGCCCTGGCCACCGCCGAGCGCCAAGCCCAAAGCGCCATTGAACAGCAAGAGCAGGTGGCCCTGGATGCCCGCCAGTCGGTGCAGGCCGCGCAAACCCAGCTCGACGCCTTGGAGCGCGCGGCGGATGTGGGCTGGCAGCAGGCCCAGCGGGCCCAGGAGCTGCGGGTGTTCGGCTACCGGCTGGCGCTTACCCTGCCGCTGCTGGCCATCGCTGGTTGGCTGTTTGCCAAGAAGCGCAAAAGCACCTACTGGCCGTTTGTGTGGGGCTTCATTTTCTTTGCCTTGTTCGCCTTCTTTGTCGAACTGGTGCCTTACCTGCCAAGTTACGGCGGCTACGTACGCTATGTGGTGGGCATTGTGTTGACCGTGCTGGTCGGACGGCAAGCCATCGTGGCGCTGAACCGCTACCTGGAAAAGCAAAAGCTGGCCGAAGCCCTGCCCGATGCCCAGCGCCGCGAAGAGCTCAGCTACGACGTCGCCCTGGCCCGCCTGGCCAAAGGGGTGTGCCCCGGCTGCGAGCGGCCGGTGGACCTGAAAAACGACAGCATCGACTTCTGCCCGCACTGCGGCATTGGCCTGTTTGACCACTGCGCGCCGTGCCACACCCGCAAGAGCGCCTTTGCCAAGTTCTGCCATGCCTGCGGGGCATCGGCCACCGTGCTGCCGCCGGTGGCGGCCACTCCGCCGTCGGTTTAGCCGCAAATACGGGAACTTGGGGGAAATTGTGTAACGCTTGCACATAGTTTGGCGTGTGCATTTAAGATGCGGGTAAACCCCAGTGTCTTCGCTTCTGCTTCCCAAAGGTCGCCCACCATGAGCCTGCTCACCCATTTGCGCGCGCGCATCCCCCTGTTGGCCCTGACCGTGGGCGCTTTCGGCATCGGATCCACCGAATTCGTCATCATGGGCTTGCTGCCCGAGGTGGCGGCGGATCTGAACGTGTCCATCCCCTCGGCCGGTATGCTGGTCACCGGCTACGCCATGGGCGTGGTGGTGGGTGCCCCGCTGATGGCTGCCGCGCTGTCACGCGCACCACGCAAGGGCAGCCTGTTGGCGCTCATGGCCATCTTCATGCTGGGCAATCTGCTCTGTGCCGTGGCCCCCAGCTTCGGGTTGATGATGGCGGCGCGGGTGTTTACCGCGTTTGCCCACGCGGCCTTCTTTGGCATGGGCGCGGTGGTGGCCGCCGACCTGGTGCCACGCGACCAGCGCGCCAAAGCCATGGCGCTGATGTTTGCGGGCCTGACCCTGGCCAATGTGCTGGGCGTGCCTGGCGGTACGGCCTTGGGCCAGGCGCTGGGTTGGCGTTATACGTTTGCGGTGGTGGCGGCGATTGGCATGGTGGCCCTGGTCGGCATTGCTGCCGTGTTGCCGCGCATGCCTGCCTTGGCCAGCCCCGGCCTGGCGCAAGAGTTCCGGGTGCTGCGCGACCCGCGTGTGTTGCTGGGCATGGCCATGAGCGCGCTGTCGGCGGCCAGCCTCTTTGCGGTGTTCACCTACATCCGCCCCATCCTCAGCAATGTGACGATGGTGACCGATAGCGGCGTGAGCGCGTTTTTGCTGCTGTTTGGCGTGGGATTGACGATTGGCAACATTGCGGGCGGCCAGCTGGCCAACCACCGCCCGCTGCGCCTGATCCGCATCGTGTTCTTTTTGGTGGTGCTGGTGATGGCCGCCTTTACCTACACCAGCCACAGCTACTGGCCAGCCATGCTGACCCTGCCTTTGTGGGGTGCGCTGGTGTTTGCGGTGGTGCCTCCACTGCAGATGCGGGTGATCGACGCGGCGCACAACGCGCCCAACCTGGCCTCAACATTGAACCAGGGCGGCTTCAACATTGGCTGCGCCAGCGGGGCCTACCTGGGCGGCCTGGCCATCCAGTCCGGCGTGCCGTACAGCCAGCTACCCTGGGTGGGCGCAGCGCTGGCGCTGGCAGGTTTTGGCCTGAGCTTTGTCGCCCGCGCCCAAGACCGCAAGCATGGTCGTACGCAGGCGGCGCAGGCGCAGCGGGAAGCAGCGGTGTTTGCGCACTGACATTTTTATGGGCAAAAAAGGCACTTTGCGCTGATGCCATAAGCAGCACAAGCTCTCAAAATGAGAGCGTTTGTCTGCTGCCTACACCCCGCGTGCGCGTTCGGCCTTGAACTGCGCCCGGAACGCGCCAAACGCGCCTGCGTCCAGCGCCTCGCGCATCTCGCGCATCAGGTTCAGGAAGTAATGCAGGTTGTGGATGCTGGCCAGCATGGGGCCGAGCATTTCGGCGCAGCGGTCCAGGTGGTGCAGGTAGGCGCGGCTGAAGCCGTCGCGGCCGCCATCGGCATAGGCCACGCCGCTGGTGCCCGCGCAGGCGTGGCAGGTGCAGGTGACGTCCAATGGCTGCTCGTCGGTTTTATGGCGGGCGTTGCGGATCTTTAAGTCGCCAAAGCGGGTAAATAGCGTGCCGTTGCGTGCATTGCGGGTGGGCATGACGCAGTCAAACATGTCCACGCCGTCGGCCACACCCTGCACCAGGTCTTCGGGCGTGCCCACGCCCATCAGGTAGCGCGGCTTGTGGGCAGGCAGGCGGTGCGGGGTGTGGGCCATGATGCGCAGCATCTCGTCCTTGGGCTCGCCCACGCTGACACCGCCCACGGCGTAGCCGGGGAAGTCCATTTCCACCAGCTGCTCCAGCGATTCCTGGCGCAGGTTTTCAAACATGCCGCCCTGGACGATGCCGAACAGGGCGTTGGGGTTTTCCAGTTTGGCGAATTCGGCCTGGCAGCGCTTGGCCCAGCGCAGGCTGAGCTCCATGGAGACGCGGGCTTCGCGCTCGGTGGTGATGTGGCCCTTGGTGTCGTAGGGCGTGCACTCGTCGAACTGCATCACGATGTCGGAGTTCAGCGTGGTCTGGATTTGCATGCTGATCTCGGGCGTAAGAAACAGTTTGTCGCCGTTGACGGGCGATGAGAACTTCACGCCTTCTTCGCTGATCTTGCGCATTTCGCCCAGGCTCCACACCTGGAAGCCACCGCTGTCGGTCAGGATGGGCTTGCTCCACTTTTCGAACTGGTGCAGGCCGCCAAATTGGGCCATCACGTCCAGGCCGGGGCGCATCCACAGGTGGAAGGTGTTGCCCAGGATGATCTGCGCGCCCATTTCCTCCAGGCTGCGCGGCATGACGCCCTTGACCGTGCCGTAGGTGCCTACGGGCATGAAGATGGGGGTTTGCACCACACCGTGGTTCAGCGTCAGCGTGCCGCGGCGGGCGTGGCTGCCCGCGTAGTCGCCGCGGGGCTGGTCGGTGGCGAGAAGGTCAAATTGCAACATGGTCGGGGCTCGTTTTGGAAAGCAGCATGGCATCGCCATAGCTGAAAAAGCGGTACTGCTCGCGGATAGCGTGCTGGTACAAAGCCATGATTTTCCCGTATCCGGCAAACGCGCTCACCAACATCATCAGGGTGGACTTGGGCAGGTGGAAGTTGGTCACCAGCAAATCCACGTGCTGGAACACAAAACCGGGGGTGATGAAGATGCGGGTGTCGCCCGTGGCCTGGCCGGATTGGGCCCAGGACTCCAGCGTGCGCACGGTGGTGGTACCCACGGCAACAACCCGGCCGCCGCGCGCTTTGCAATCCGCAATCGCTTTCTGGGTGGCCTCGGGCACCTCATACCACTCGCTGTGCATTTGGTGTTCGGCCAGGTTTTCGGTTTTTACCGGCTGGAAGGTACCGGCACCCACGTGCAGGGTCACGCTGGCGCGCTGTACGCCCTGGGTTTCCAGCTGGGCCAGCAGCGCATCGTCAAAGTGCAGGGCGGCGGTGGGGGCGGCGATGGCACCGGGGCGACTAGCGAACACGGTCTGGTAGCGCAGCGCGTCTTCTTCCGAATCGGTATGGGTGATGTAGGGCGGCAGCGGGATGTGGCCATGGCGTTCCATCAGGGTGTAGGGGTCGTCGCCCGCGTTGTTGCTCAGCACGAAGCGGAACAGCGTGCCGTGGGCATCGGGCCAGCGGCCCAGCAGGGTGGCGCAAAAGCCACTTTCCCCGTCTTTGCCGACCAGGGCGATGGTGGTGCCCGGTTCGGGCTTCTTGCTGACCCGCATATGGGCCGCCACCTGGTTGCCAGTGAGCACACGTTCAACCAGCAGCTCCACCTTGCCGCCGCTGGGTTTTTCGCCGAACAGGCGGGCTTTGAGCACCTTGGTGTCGTTGAACACCAGCAGGTCACCGGCTTTGAGCAGCTGGGGAAGGGTGTGGAAGATGCGGTCAACGGGGGCCGGGCCCATGCCGTCGAGCAGGCGCGAGCCGCTGCGTTCGGCAGCAGGGTGCTGGGCGATCAGTTCGGCGGGCAGGACGAAGTCGAAGTCAGAGAGCGTGAAGCTGCGGCTGGCGGTGCCAGAGGGGGTGTCAGGAGTAAGCATGGTCCCGATTGGAACCCAGAAAAGCCGCGGTGTTTACCAGCTCGCCTGCGCCATGCCGGACCAGAGCTCGTTCAGGTCTTTGAAACGCCAGAATTCGGGGTCTTCGCGGCCGGTGATCTTTTCCTTGCAGCCCGGTGCAGACAGATCGACCACCTCGGGTGGTATCCGCATGTCGGAGTTGGTGGAATAGAACACCTTGACCACGGGTTTCAGCAGCGAGCTGGCACATTGCTCCATCACCACGCCCAGACGGCCAGAAGTCAGCCGCACCAGCGAGCCCGTGGGATAGATGCCCAGGCTCTTGACGAAGGCCTGGAATATTTGCGGGTCCAGGTGGCTGTTGGTCCATTCGGCCATTTTTTTCAGCGATTCGGAGGGGTCCCAGCCTTTTTTGTAGGGGCGGTTCGAGGTGATGGCGTCGTACACATCGCAAATGGCGCCCATCTTGGCAAACAGGCTGATGCTGTTGCCCTTTTGCCGGTCGGGGTAGCCTGTGCCGTCCATTTTTTCATGGTGGTGCAGCACCACATCCAGCACGATGTCGTCCACGGCCTGTTTGTCCGCCAACATGCGGTGGCCTTTTACGGGGTGGGACTGGATGATGCGGAACTCGGCATCGGTCAGCTTGCCCGGCTTGTTCAGCACCTCCATGGGCATCACCGCCTTGCCCAGGTCGTGCAGCAGGCCAGCCAGGCCGAGCGAGCGGGTTTGTGCTTCGTCCAGCTTGAGCTGGCGCGCCAGCGAAATCATCAAGGCGCAGACCGCCACCGAATGCATGTAGGTGTAGTCGTCTGCGTTCTTCAGCCGGGCCAGGCTGATCATGGCCTCGGGGTTGCGGATCACCGAGTCGGATACCTCGTTCACCAGGTTATGGGCCAACTCGGTATTTACCGTATTGCCCATGCGCGCTTCCTGGAACATGGCGATGACAGCCTGCTTCGATTTTGCGCAGATCTGCGCGGCCCGCGCGTACTCGACCGCGACCGAGGTGGGGGTGGTGTCTCGCGCAGGTGCTTCCGCCTGCAAAATTTCCTGCACCACGGCCTGGATGGTTTCCACCTGCATGACCGTTTCGGTGCCGGGGGGAACGTCCAGGCCTTTGCTGGTGTCGATCCACACGTCCCGGATGTCGCTGGCCAGCACCCGGTCAATATCGAGGGGATCTGTCAGCACAAAGTGGTTGCGCCAGAAAGGATGGTCCATCCACGGACCACAGAAGCCGTCGATATGCATCCCCAGAGTCAGTTCTTGGACGTTAATTCGTTTGAGCATAAAACGCTGCTCGGGTGCGAGGCAGGCAAAAAAGAGTACAAAACACGGTCAGGTTGCGTCAATTTGACGCACCTTGCAACAAGATGATACGTTTACTTTGCGGGAGGACGTGCGGCATCTCCGCCCAACCACCCTGGTATGCGCTGCCCACCACCGGGCCAGTGGATGCAACAGGGCAAAATCCGCCCCCATGGCCGCCCCTCCATCCCCGTTGAATCCCGCACAAAAAGCCCTGCTCAAAATGGGTTTGCGCCGCGACATCGACCTGGCCCTGCACCTGCCCCTGCGCTACGAGGACGAAACCCGCATCACCCGCCTGGCCGACGCCCGCGAGGGCGACACCGTGCAGATCGAGGCCACCGTCACCCACAGCGAAGTCAGCCTGCAGTCGCGCCGCCAGCTGCTGGTGACGGTGGATGACGGCAGCGACACCTGCACCCTGCGTTTCTTCAGCTTCTACCCCTCGCACCAGAAAACCCTGGCGGTGGGTGCGCGGCTGCGGGTGCGTGGCGAGGTCAAAGGTGGCTTTCTGGGCAAGCAGATGCTGCACCCGGTGTTCAAATTGGCTGGGGGCGAGCTGCCCACCGCGCTCACCCCGGTCTACCCCAGCGTGGCCGGGTTGCCACAGGCCTACCTGCGCCGGGCCGTGCTGGGCGGCTTGAAGCGCGCCAACCTGTCCGAAACCCTGCCGCCGGACGGCCCGGACTACAACCCCCAGTATTTAAGCCAAACAGGCCTCCAGCGCCATTGCAGCCTGCGTGAGGCGCTATTGTTTTTGCACCATCCCGCGCCCGACGTGTCGCTGGCCGCGCTGGAAGACCGCAGCCACCCCGCCTGGCAGCGCCTGAAGGCCGAGGAGCTGCTGGCCCAGCAGCTCTCGCAGCTGCAGGCCAAGCGTGCGCGCGATCTGCTGCGGGCCCCGCCACTGGTACCGCTGGACGGTGCCCGTCTATTGCATGGTTTGCGCGCCGCGCTGCCCTTTGCCCTCACCACCGCCCAGCAGCGCGTGGGGGCCGAGATCGCTGCCGACCTGGCCCGGCCCGTGCCCATGAACCGCCTGCTGCAAGGCGATGTGGGTTCCGGCAAAACCGTGGTCGCCGCGCTGGCCGCCTGCACCGCCATGGACGCGGGCTGGCAGTGCGCGCTGATGGCCCCCACCGAAATCCTGGCCGACCAGCATTTCCGCAAGCTTGTCGCCTGGCTGGAGCCGCTGCTGGCCCCCTTGGGCAAATGTGTGGCCTGGCTCACCGGCAGCCAAAAAACCAAGCAGCGCCGCGAAATGCTGGCAAAAATCGCCAGCGGCGAGGCCGCCCTGGTGGTGGGCACCCATGCCGTGATCCAGGAAAAAGTGGTCTTTCACAACCTGGCCCTGGCGCTGATCGACGAGCAGCACCGCTTTGGCGTGGCCCAGCGCCTGGCCCTGCGCAGCAAGATGGTCGACGGCGCGCTGGAGCCGCACCTGCTGATGATGACCGCCACCCCCATCCCGCGCACCCTGGCCATGAGCTACTACGCCGACCTGGACGTGTCCACCATCGACGAACTGCCGCCCGGGCGCACGCCCATCGTCACCAAGGTGGTCAACGACGCCCGCCGCGACGAGGTGGTGGACCGCATCCGTGCCCAGATCGCCCAGGGCCGCCAGATCTACTGGGTCTGCCCGCTGATCGAGGAAAGTGAGGCGCTGGACCTGCGCAACGCCACCGAAACCCATGCAGCGCTGAGCGAAGCCCTGCCCGGCGTCATGGTCGGCCTGCTGCACTCGCGCATGCCGGTGGCCGAGAAGAAGGCGGTGATGGCGCTGTTCACCGAAGGCAGCATGGGCCTGCTGGTCAGCACCACCGTGATCGAGGTCGGTGTGGACGTGCCCAATGCGTCGCTGATGGTCATCGAGCACGCCGAGCGCTTCGGCCTGAGCCAGTTGCACCAGCTGCGTGGCCGGGTCGGGCGCGGCGCGGCGGCCTCGGCCTGTGTGCTGCTGTATTCCACCGGTGACGCGCCGCGCCTGGGTCAGATCGCCCGCGCCCGCCTGCAGGCCATGGCCGAGACCAACGACGGCTTCGAGATCGCCCGCCGCGACCTGGAAATCCGCGGCCCCGGCGAATTCCTCGGGGCCCGCCAGTCGGGTGCACCGCTGTTGCGCTTTGCCGACCTGGAAACCGATGCCGACCTGCTCGAATGGGCCCGTGCCCTGGCCCCGCACATGCTGGACCGCCACCCGCACCTGGCCGAACAGCACGTGCTGCGCTGGTTGGGCGGCAAGGCCGAGTATCTGAAGGCCTGACCCGACGCCTAAGCGAACGGCCCCAGCCCCGACCACAACGTGTTCAGGTCCTGGAAGCGCCAGTACGCCGGATCTTCGCGCCCGGCGATCTTGTCGGTGCAGTCGGGTGCCGACAGGTCTATCACCACCGGCAGGATGCGCATGTCGGACTTGGTGGAAAAGAACGCCTTGACGATGGGTTTGAGCAGGGAATTGGCGCTTTGCCCGGTCACCACCGCTATGCGCCCGCTGGCCAGCCGCACCAGCGACCCCGTGGGGTAGATGCCCAGGCTTTTGACGAAGGCGTGGAACACCTGGGTGTCGAGATGGCCGTTGGTCCATTCGGCCATTTTCTTCAGCGATTCGGACGGATCCCAGCCCTTCTTGTAGGGCCGGTCGGAGGTGATCGCGTCGTACACATCGCACACCGCGCCCATCTTGGCCAGCTGGCTGATGGCATCGGCCTTGTGCCCATTGGGGTAGCCGCTGCCATCCACCTTTTCGTGGTGGTGCAGCACGATGTCGAGCACCGCCGGGTCGTCCGTCAGGCATTCGACCAGCAGTTTGTGGCCCTGGGTGGGGTGGGCCTGGACGACCGCGAACTCGGCGGGCGTGAGCTTGCCGGGCTTATTCAGTACCTCCAGCGGCACCAGCGCCTTGCCCAGGTCATGCAGCAGCCCGCCCATGCCGGCCGAGCGGATCTGGGCCGCGTCCAGCTTGAGCTGCAGCGCCAGCCCCACCATCAGCGCGCACACCGCCACCGAATGCATGTAGGTGTAGTCGTCCACCGTCTTGATGCGCGCCAGGCTGACCAGGGCGCTGGGGTTGCGCATCACCGAGTCGCTGATCTCCTGCACCAGATGCTCGGCCAGCTCGGTCTGCACCATCTGGCCCAGCCGCGCCTCCTGGAACATGGTGGTGACGGCCAGCTTGGCTTTGGCGCAGATCCGGGCAGCCCGCGCGTACTCCTCGGCGGCCGTGGTGGGGGCGGTGTCGCGCGCAGGCGCGGGGGCTGGCGTCGCGTGGGGGGCGGCTTCGGGCAGGGCCTGCGCTGCCACCTCGGGTGCCACGTCCAGGCCCTTGCCGGTGTCGATCCACACTTCTTGCACGCTGCTGGCGCGCACCCGGGCGATGTCTTGCGGGTCGGTCAGCACAAAGTGGTTGCGCCAGAACGGGTGCTCCATCCACGGCGCACAAAACCCGTCGATATGCATACCGAGGGCCAGGTGGCGAACGCTGATCCGTTTGAGCATGGTGCGCAGCGGTAATCCGTGTGGGGGGCAGCAGGGTGGGCGTGCCACCAGTATGGCGCAGTATGCAGTTTTTCATGCACAAATTGGCAACACGTCGTCCCCACTATTGGGGATGAAAATGACCGCTTGTGCTTGTCTGTTAAGCGCCAGTAGCTACTTTTTTTGAAGTGGGCGGTCGGTGGTGCTGGCGGGCGCTCTAAGATGCAGCTTTTCTGGAGAAAGCGCGAGGGTGGGCTATGCGAGTCTGGGTATTGGGGATGTGTGTGGCGCTGGCCTGCAGTGGCTGCGCCGTGATCGCGGTGGCCGACGCGGTGGTGACCACCGGCGCAGTCATTGTCAAAACCGGGGTCAAGGCCACCGGGGCGGTGGTGGGCGCGGTGCTGCCGGATTAACCTTCGGCTGCCTTGTCCCTACGGCGGTGGCGGGTGGACAATAGCGCCCATGACCCTCACCGAACTCAAATACATCGTGGCTGTGGCCCGTGAGCGGCACTTTGGCAAGGCGGCCGAAGCCTGCTTCGTGTCCCAGCCTACGCTGTCGGTGGCGATCAAGAAGCTCGAAGAAGAGCTGGACGTCAAGCTCTTCGAGCGCAGCGCCAACGAGGTCACCATCACCCCGCTGGGCGAAGAAATCGTGCGCCAGGCGCAAAGCGTGCTGGAGCAGGCCGCCGCCATCAAGGAAATTGCCCAGCGCGGCAAAGACCCGCTGGGCGGCGCGCTGCGCCTGGGCATCATCTACACCATCGCCCCTTACCTGCTGCCCGACCTGGTGCGCCAGGTGATCCAGCGCACGCCGCAGATGCCGTTGATGCTGCAGGAGAACTTCACCGTCAAGCTGCTGGAGATGCTGCGCATGGGCGAGATCGACTGCGCCATCATGGCCGAGCCCTTCCCCGATACCGGCCTGGCCGTGGCCGCCCTGTACGACGAGCCCTTCATGGTCGCCGTGCCCACCCACCATGCGCTGGCCGCGCAGACCAGCGTCACCTCCGAGCAGCTCAAGGCCGAGACCCTGCTGCTGCTGGGCAGCGGCCATTGCTTCCGCGACCACGTGCTCGAGGTGTGCCCCGAGTTCGCCCGCTTCTCCAGCGGGGCCGAGGGCATCCGCAAGAGCTTTGAGGGCTCGTCGCTGGAGACCATCAAGCACATGGTCGCCGCGGGCATGGGCATCACCCTGGTGCCGCGCCTGAGCGTGCCCAAGGCCGCCCTGGTGGCCAAGCCCAAACGCACCCGCAAGGACGACGGGGGCGACCCGTTTGTGCGCTACCTGCCGTTTGACGGTGACCCGCCCATGCGCCGCGTGGTGCTGGCCTGGCGGCGCAGCTTTACCCGCTACGAGGCGATTGCCGCCCTGCGCAACGCCATCTACGCCTGTGAACTACCCGGCGTGAAACGCCTGTCCTGAAACCCGAAAACCCCTGTGGAGAGCCTTGTGAAGTTTGCGCAACCCGGCATTTTGGAACCCGTGCTCGCCCATGGGCGTTACCTGTTTTTGTCGCCCGCGGCCGGGGCTACGCCCGCCGCCCTGGGTGCGGCCTTGCAAGCCCTGGCGGCCCTGGCCGACGGCCGGTCGGTGGTGGTCGGCATCGGTGCCAAGCTGGCGGATGCGCTGGGGGCCGAAGTGCCCGGCCTGCGCGCCATGCCCGACTTTTCCGGTCACGGCGTGCAGGTGCCCAGCACCCCGGTGGCCCTGTGGTGCTGGGTGCGCGGCGCGGCGCAGGGCGAGGTGGTGCTACACGCCCGCCGCCTTGAGAAAGCCCTGGCCCCGGCCTTCCACCTGGACCGCGTGCTCGACGGCTTCCGCCACGGCGACTCGGAGTCCAACGACCGCGACCTCACCGGCTTCGAAGACGGCACCGAAAACCCCGAAGGCGAGGCCGCCGAGGCCGCCGCCTTGGTGCACGGCGCACCCGAGGGCATGGCCGGCTCCAGCTTCGCCGCCCTCCAGCAATGGGTGCACAACCTGGACGCCTTCGACGCGCTGGGCACCGCGGGCCAGGACAACGCCATGGGCCGCCGCAGGGCCGACAACGCAGAGCTGGACGATGCGCCCGCCTCCGCCCACGTGAAACGCACCGCGCAAGAAAGCTTCAGCCCCGAAGCCTTTGTGCTGCGCCGCTCCATGCCCTGGGCCGTGGGCCACCAGTGTGGCCTGTTTTTTGTGGCCTTTGGGGCCAGCCTGTACGCCTTCGAAGCCCAGATGCGCCGCATGGCCGGGCAGGAAGACGGCATCGTGGACGCCACCTTTACCTACTCCAAACCCGTCACCGGGGCCTACCTGTGGTGCCCGCCCGTGCGCGACGGCAGGCTGGACTTGCGCCAGTTGGGTCTGTAAATCATTTGCTATCTAAATAGTAGCTGCTTGCGCTGATTAGATAAGCGCTAGCGGCCATTTTTATTATGAATTCTCCCCGCCTCTACTTACAACTTATCCGCTGGGACCGCCCCGCGGGCTGGCTGCTGCTGCTATGGCCGACGCTCAGCGCGCTGTGGATCGCCGCGGGCGGCTTTCCCGGCTGGCACCTGCTGCTGGTCTTCACCCTGGGCACCATCCTGATGCGCAGCGCGGGCTGCTGCCTGAACGACGTGGCCGACCGCGAGTTCGACAAGCACGTCAAACGCACCGCCCAGCGCCCGGTCACCAGTGGCGCGCTATCGGTGGGGGCCGCGCTGGGCTTTGGCGCGCTGCTGGCCCTGGCCGCGTTTGCGCTGGTGCTGACCACCAATGCCGCCACCGTGGTCTGGTCTTTCGCCGCCCTGGCCGTGGCCGTGGTCTACCCGTATGCCAAGCGCTATGTGTCCATGCCGCAGGCGGTGCTGGGCGTGGCCTTCAGCTTCGGTATCCCCATGGCCTTCGCCGCCGTGCAGGGCGGGCCACCGTGGCAGGTGCTGTCGGCTGCGGGCTGGGCCGATTTTTCGCTGGCCAAGCTGGGGGCCAGCGTGCCACCGGTGGCCTGGGTGCTGCTGCTGGGCAACCTGTTCTGGGTGCTGGCCTACGACACCGAATACGCCATGGTGGACCGCGACGACGACCTCAAGATCGGCATGAAAACCTCGGCCATCACCCTGGGCCGCTGGGACGTGGCGGGCGTCATGGCCTTCTACGCCACCTTTATGCTTATTTGGGTGCTGGCGCTCATGCCGTATGCGCTAGGCGCTATTTTTTACATAGCAATTGGCGTGGCCGCCCTGCAAGCCCTGTGGCACTGGACCCTGGTCCGCCACCGCACCCGCGACGGCTGTTTCAAAGCCTTCCGGCTGAACCACTGGGTGGGCTGCGCAGTGTTTGCGGGGGTGGCGGGCAGCTACGCCTTGGGCCGCGCCTTGGCCTGAGCCTTGGGTTTTTTCGGCTTCGGCTCGGGCAGCGCCCCGGCCGTGGCCTGCACCAGCTGGCACAGCCAGGCGGCGTCTTCCCACTGGTCGGCGGTGACGCACCAGTGCGGTTTGGCTCCGGGGTAGGGGAAGCCTTCCACGGGCTGGGGCATTACGGCCTTGCCTGCGTCGGTGGGCTTCAGAAACAGCTGGTTGTCGCACACAAAACCCACCGGCTTGCCCGCCAGGTACAGGCAGTATTCGCCAAACATGCGGCGCACCGACACGCTGCCGGTGGCGGCCAATTGGTCGAGCAAAAATTCTGCGGTGCTGGGGTGGGTGGACATGGGAATTCCTAGGGAGGTGCAGTGTCGCCCAGTTCCGTCTGGCCGTCTTGGCGTTTGGCCCGCCACTGCTGCGGCGTGGCGCCGAACTGCTGGCGGAAGGTCTGGATGAAGTAGCTGGGGGTGGCAAAGCCGCAGGCCCAGGCCACCTCTTTGCCCGCCATGTCGGTCTCGGCCAGCAGATGGGCGGCGCGGTCCATGCGCTGGCGGTTGATGTGGGCAATCAGGTGGCCGCCGGTGGTCTGGCTGAACACGTGCGACAAATATTCGGGCGTGCACCCGGCCTGCGCGGCCAGGGCGGTGACGTTGAGGCTGTGGTCGCCCAGCTGGTTGTTGACCCACATGCGCACCCGCGCCACCAGCGGCGGCTCGGGCTGGGTGCGGGGCGCGGCATCGTCCAGCACCCGCAGCACACCGGCGCAGGCACTGGCCAGCAGGGCGCGCACCTGCAGGCGGGCATCGGCATCTTCCACCGCGCCGCCCAGCGCAGCGGCATCGGCCAGCCAGTCGTGGATGCGGGCGGCGTGCGGGTGCTGGCGCGACTCCAGGTGGTCAATGCCGGGGCGGCCCGGCGAGGTCTCGGTGGCGAGGTGGCAGGTGAGGGCGGTGCCGTCGGCGTAGACCACGATGTTGCTGAAGTCGCTGCCCACGGTGGTTTCGGCATGCAGCATGCGCGGCGGCATCAGCAGGGCCTCGCCCGCGCGCAACGCCAGCGGCCCGTGCGGCAGGGTGAAGCAGGTGCTGCCGCCGGTCTGCAAAAACAACTCGGGCACCAGGTGGAAGTGGCCTTCGCCGCGCAAATCGCCCACCCGCGGCCCGCCGCAGGGGCGCACCGGCAGGCTGTCGGCCAGCAGCCCGGCCATGCTGTGGCGCAGCTGCTGGCGCATCCACAGTGCTTTGTCGGCGCTGTTGCGGGCGGTTTCTGCCTCTAGGGATTTGAGGCCGCGGCGCTCTGGTTTTTGTTGCATAGGTATGCCATTAAATCCAGAGTGCCAGTGCAGCGCCAGAGGCAGGAGTCCGTATTTACCCTTGGATACGGCTTATTGCCCATCCAGGTTTTGTGGCATTGCTTGCAGTTTTCTGGCAGTGGATTCGCTGGTGGCGGGCGGGTCGGGCTCCTAAACTTTCGGCCACACAACCAGGAGTATTCATGGCCCAGCCGTGGTGGAAAAGCAGCGTCGCATACCAGATCTACCCCCGCAGTTTTTGCGACAGCAATGGCGACGGCGTGGGCGATCTGCCCGGCATCACCTCCAAGCTGGACTACCTGCACACGCTGGGTATCGATGTGGTGTGGCTGTCGCCCATCTACCCCTCGCCCAACGACGACGGCGGCTACGACATCAGCGACTACCGCGCCATCGCCCCCGAATACGGCAGCATGGCCGACTTCGACCAGATGCTGGCGCAGATGCACCAGCGCGGCATCCGGCTGATGCTGGACCTGGTGGTCAACCACACCTCGGACGAGCACCCCTGGTTTACCGAAGCCTGCCAATCCAAAGACAACCCCTACCGCAATTACTACATCTGGCGTGCCCCGGCCGCCGATGGCGGGCCGCCCAACAACTGGGAAGCCGCGTTTTCCGGCTCGGCCTGGGAGTTCCATGCGCCCACCGGCGAGTACTACCTGCACATGTTCTCCAAAAAGCAGCCCGAGCTGTATTGGGAAAACGCGCTGGTGCGCGCCGAGGTGTATGCGCTGATGCGCTTTTGGCTGGACAAGGGTGTGGACGGCTTCCGCATGGACGTGATCAACATGGTGTCCAAAACCTACGCGGCGGATGGCAGCCTGCCTAACGCCCCGGTGGTGCGGCCCGGCTTTTTGCAGCCCGCGTTCACCCTGGTCACCAACGGCCCGCGCCTGGTGGAATACCTGCAGGAAATGCGGCGCGAGGTGCTGGACCACTATGACACCATCACCGTGGGCGAAGCACCCAACGCCACGCTGCGCCAGGGCGTGGAAATCACCCACCCCGAGACCGGTGCCTTGGGCATGCTGTTCCAGTTTGAGCACATGGATCTGGACTCGGTGCCCGGCCATGGCGAAGGCAAATGGGCGCTGCGCAAGCTGCCGCTGGGCGAGCTCAAAACCAGCCTGTCGCGCTGGCAGGACGGCCTGGCGGGCCGGGGCTGGAACAGCCTGTACCTCAGCAACCACGACCAGCCCCGGCCGGTGTCGCGCTTCGGTGACGACGGCGCGTACCGCGTGCAGTCCGCCAAGATGCTGGCCACGCTGCTGCACGGCATGCAGGGCACGCCCTACGTGTACCAGGGCGAAGAGCTGGGCATGACCAACAAGCCCTACGCCTCGGTGGCCGATTGCTACGACCTGGAGTCGCGCAACATGTTTCGCACCGCCACGCAAGAGCGCGGCGTAGACCCCGAGGTAGCCCTGCAGGCCATCCGCACCAAGGGCCGCGACAACGCCCGCACTCCCATGCAGTGGAACGCCACCACCCACGCCGGTTTCACCACCGGTACGCCCTGGCAGCCGGTCAACCCCAATTACCCCGCCATCCACAGCGAGGCGGCGCTGGCCGACGCGGACTCGGTCTTCCACTACTACCGCGCCCTGATCGCCCTGCGCAAGGCGCACCCGGTGCTGGTCGACGGCCGCTACAAGTTGCTGCTGGCCGAGCACCTCGAGATCTACGCCTACCTGCGCACCCTGGGCAAGAAGCGCTGGCTGGTGGTGTGCAACTTCTACGGCGGCACGCCGGTGCTGTCCCTGCCGTACCGCGCGGCGCAGCGGGTGATTGGCAACTACCCCGCAGCGGGCATGGATCTGCAGAGCATGGTTTTGCGGCCCTATGAGGCGGCGATTTTTCGGTTGGAGTGAGTGTTTTTTTAACTTTGAAGGAGACAAGAATGAAGATGCAAAAAATGGTGTGGATGGGGGCTTTGGCCCTGGGCGCGGCAGGTGCGCAGGCGGCGGGCGTGACGCTCACCATGACCTGCGGCTCGGCTGAGCAGGACGTGCAGTACTGCAAAAAAATCGCCACCGAGTGGGGCGCCAAGACCGGCAACACGCTGGAGCTGTTGAGCGTTCCCCAGTCGTCCAGCGACATCCTGGGGCTGTTTCGCCAGATGTTTGCCGCCCGCTCCGACAAACTCGATGTGATGCAGATCGACGTGGTCTGGCCCGGCATCCTGAAAGACCAGTTGCTCGACCTCAAGCCCTACACCAAGGGCATCGAGAAGACCCATTTCCCCGCCATGGTGGCCAACAACACCGTCAACGGCAAGCTGCTGGCCATGCCCTGGCTGACCGATGCGGGCGTGATGTTCTACCGCAAGGACCTGCTGGCCAAATACGGCGAGAAGCCGCCCACCACCTGGGCCGAGCTCACCACCACCGCCAAAAAAGTCATGGACGGCGAGCGCAAGGCGGGCAACGCCGCCATGCAGGGCTTTGTGTTCCAGGCCAAGGCCTACGAGGGCCTGACCTGCACCGGCCTGGAATGGGTGGCCAGCTTTGGTGGCGGCACCATCATCGACCGCGCGGGCAAAACCACCATCAACAACCCCCAGGCGGCCAAGGCGCTGGACTTGGCCGCCAGCTGGATCGGCACCATCGCCCCCACCGGCGTGCTCAACTACGCCGAAGAAGAAGCCCGCGGCGTGTTCCAGAACGGCAACGCCGTCTTCATGCGCAACTGGCCCTATGCCTGGGCACTGGGCAACGGGTCTGACAGCAGCATCAAGGGCAAGATCGGGGTGATGGTGGGCATGCCCAAAGGCGACGGCCCCAACAGCACCGGGGCTGCTGCGCTGGGCGGTTGGCAAATGGCGGTCAGCAAATACACCAAGCACCCCAAGGAGTCCGCGGACCTGGTGCTCTACATGACCAGCGAGGCGGTGCAAAAAGAGCGCTCCATCACCCTGGCCTCCAACCCCACCATCCCCGCGCTGTACCAGGACAAAGACATCCTGGCCGCCAACCCGTTCTACGGCGATTTGTTTGAAACCCTCAAGGTCGCCGTGCCGCGCCCGGCCACCGTCACCGGCATGAAGTACAACGAGGTGTCCGCCGCCTTCTGGAACGCCACCCACGAAGTGCTGTCCGGCAAGGCCACCGGCGCCGAGAGCGTGAAGAAGCTCGAAGGCAAGATCGACGGCATCCGCCGCGGCCCGAGCTGGTAAAAAGTGCTGCTATCGTTTTAGCCTGATTTTTCAGGCATAAAAAAAGCTGCCCGTGCTGATTCAACCAGCACGGGCAGCTATCAAAAAGTAAGCAATTTTGCCTCGCTTTGGAGCATCAGCGGCGGTGGCCCACGCTACACCGCCCGGTAGATGCGGTAGTGCGCATGCGCCTGCACCAGGCGCAAAAAGGGGGCCTGGTCCAGCGGGCCGTGGGCGTAGGGGTGGGTGTAGCAAACCCACAGGTCGCGCGGCTGGGCGGCCAGGGAGGCCTGGATGTGTTGCAGGATGGCCGCCAGCACCACCTCGCTGAAGGGGTTGTAGAAATACGCCACGCAAGGGGTGTGGGGCAGCACGAACTGGGTGGCATCCTGGTGCACCGACTGCAGATGGCGGCAGCGCTGGCCGGGGTGGCGAAAGCTGGCGATGTTGCGCAGTGCCACGGCGTGCAGCGCCTGCGCAAACTCCACCCCCCACACGGCCTGGAACGGCCACAGCGAGGCCAGCAGCATCGCCTTGCCCTTGCCCGAGCCGTAGTCTATGAAGCTGTACTGCGCGTGGTCTATGGGCAGCTGCTCCATCTGGCGCTGGAACACCTGCGGGTCGGTGCCGTGGTAGTAGTGCCCCAGGTCGCGGTGCTGGCCCACCACGGCCAGGTCGCTGAGCTGCGTGATGCCTGCGGTGTCGACCTGGTAGTCGCGGTCAAACTGCTGCTGCACGCGCAGGGCGTCGGCTTCCCACCGCCTGCGCTGCGGGTCCAGGCGGCGCACCAGATAGCGGGCGAACTCGGGCACATAGGCCAGCGTGCCCCACAGGCCCCGGTGGGCAAAGGACCGGCGGACTTTGGCGCGCACACTGCGCAGGCTGGAGGCGAATCCCATGGTGGTGGACGGTAGGAGGGGTTGGATGGAATGGGCCGTTCACGCCCATCCAGCCAGTATAAGGTGCTATCAAAATAACAAATCCTCCCCTGCGCACGCACCACCCGTGGGCTGTTACAAGCCGATCACACCACCGTCGTTCTTGGTGATCATCACCGTGGCCGAGCGGGGGCGGGCGCTGCTGCCGCCGGGGCCGTAGGCGGCCACACCGGCACCGTTGCCGGGCCAGTGGCTTTCAAACTTGGTCGGGTCGCCGATGTTGGCGGCGGCGGTGTTTTCACCCGGGTGCTGGATGTTGACGAACAGGGCTTTGCCGTCGGGCGACTCGGCCACGCCGGTCACCTCGGCACCCAGCGGCGCGGTCAGGAAGCGGCGGAAGATGGTGTCGTTCATCTTTTTGCCCGCATAGGTGTCTACCACCACCGGGGCGGTGCCTGCGGTGCCGGGCTTGCCGTTGGCCTGGTTGGTCACGGTGATCTTGCCGCCGTCGCCGTAGCTGCCGGGTACGGCGGCCAACAGCATGCAGTTGGTGACGTCGGTGTAGGCGTTGTCGTCGGTTTCGATCCACAGGATGCCGCTGGCCTTGGAGAACCAGCAGCCGTCGGGCTTGGACAGGTCGTTCACCGAGGTCAGGCCCGAGAGGTTGACGTTGTTCTGGTAGTTGACGTTGTCCAGCCCGATGTCGGCCGCGGCCTGGCTGGCGAACAGGTAGATGTCCCAGTTGAACGTGGTGGCCGATGCCAGGTTGCCGGTTTCGCGCATGCGCATGACCTGGCCGTTGACATTGCCCTTTTGGGCGGTTGCACCCTTGTTGTCCAGCCAGTAGCGGGGGAAGGCCGGGTCCACATCGGGGTTGGGCACGTTGTTGCCGCTGGTGCTGCCCACGTTGCCGCGGTCGGGGTTCTCGGTCATGGTGATGTAGATCTCGCCATTGCGCGGGTTCACCGCCGTCCACTCGGGGCGGTCGCACTTGGTGGCCCCGGCGGCATCTGCAGCCAGGCGGGCGTTGACCAGCAGGTCGGCCAGGTCGGCAAAGGCGTAGGCGCTGTTGCCGCTGATGGCGGGGTTGCCCAGGTCCAGCTTGAGCCAGGTGCCCGAGCCGTCGGCGTTGAACTTGGCGGCAAACAGCGTGCCGTTGTCCAGGTACTTGGCACCCGTGGCCAGGCGGTCGGTGGGGTTGGCATCGGCGGCGCTCCATACGGCGTTGGACACGTATTTGTAGACGTATTCGCTGCGCGAGTCGTCGCCCATGTAGAAGGCCAGCGGCTGGCCGACCACCGGGTTGCTGGGCCAGGCGCCTTCGTGCGCAAAGCGGCCCAGGGCGGTGTGCTTGACCGGGGTGGACGTGGGGTTGTAGGGGTCGATCTCGACCACCCAGCCAAAGGTGTTGTGGCTGTTGCGGAAGTCGTCGCTGCCGTCGGTGGAGGTGCCGAGCTTGCTGGCGTCCCAGCGGGCGTATTCGGTGTTGCTGCTGTCCGCGGGCACCACGGTGGCCCAGCGTTGGCCGCCGCCTGCGCCCTGGGCCAGGCCGATGCGTTTGAAGGCGGTGCGTTCCTTGGCGCTGCGCAGTGCGTCGTCGGCGCTGCCGCGGCGGAAGAAACCGGCAAAGTTTTCTTCGCAGGTCAGGTAGGTGCCCCAGGGCGTGTAGCCGCTGGCGCAGTTGCCGATCATGCCGCGGGTGGCGGTGCCGTCGGGCGAGTATTTGGTTTTCAGCAGGGCGGAGCCTTTGGCCGGGCCGCTAAACACCATGGGGGTGCGGGGGGTGACGCGGCGGTTGAAGGTCGAGGCTTTGGCTACGCCAAAAATACCTGCCGTCTTGCTGATTTCAATGATCGACGCGCCGTGGGCTTCAACTTCTTTCAGTGCTTCGGCTTCGGGGCGTGGGCCTGCGCTGGAGGCGATGTTGGTCTGGCCGTTGGGGTGCATGAAGGGCACCGTGCCGTTGACGGCTTCGTGGTTGATGGCCATCAGCGCGCGGCTGTTGCTGGTCTGCGAGGGCTTGCCGTCGGTGGTCAGGCCAAAGTAGTGCATGCCGTCGTGGTGGTCACCGCTGCGGCGGGCAAAGTTGCCGTCGGTACCGTTGTTTTGGTAGTCGCCCACGGTAGGGTCGATGGAGTCGCCAGTGGCATAGACCACGGTGGCGGTGTAGCCCGCAGGCACGGTGACGGCATCGGCCAGGCTTTTGGCCACAGCGGTAAAGCCCAGTACCGGTGGCAGCAGCGGGGCGGCCACGGCATCGTCGCCGCCGCCGCAGGCCGCCAGGCCCAGACCGCCCAGGCTGGCCGTGGCCAGCGCGCCCACGCCGGAACGCAGCACCTGGCGGCGGCCCAGCGGGGTGGCCATCACGTCTTGCAAGTGGCGGTTGGCACTGGGGTTGTTGTCGAGGTCGTCGGGGTCGGTGAAGGCGTGGACAGGAGTGTTCATCGGGGGTTTCTGTGTGAAGAAGAGGTAAAGCGCTAGCCTATCCACGCCGTATGACAGGTCTGTGAATCACCGGTGCGCTGCCGCGGGGCTGTCATCGCCCTGACACACCGCCGCCCTAGAGTGCGGGCTTTTGCCTAGGGGTGTGTCCATGTTGGTTCGAAGTCTTGCGTCCGTGCTGGCCGCGCTCAGTCTGGTGTCTTGTGCGTCTGTGGGGCCGCAGGCCACCCCGGGTTTTGCGTTTGGCCTGTGGGGCGACATGCCCTACCAAAAGGCGGGCGACGGCAGCAAGCTCCCGGCGGTGCTGCGCAGCATCAACCAGTCGGACATCGCGTTTTCACTGTACGACGGCGACATCAAGGACGGCAGCTCCCAGTGCACCGACAGCATCTACCAGGATGCCTTGGCGATGTTTGGCAGCATGGCCAAGCCCGTGGTCTATGTGCCCGGCGACAACGAGTGGACCGACTGCCACCGCCTGAACAACGGCGGCTATGACACGCTGGAGCGCCTGGCCTACCTGCGCCGCGTGATGTACCCCACCCTGAACAGCCTGGGCCAGACCCAGATGCCGCTGGAGCACCAGGGCCAATTGGGTGAAAAGTACGTGGAAAACACCCGCTTCAGCCATGGCGGCGTGGTGTTTGTGGGCCTGAATGTGCCCGGCAGCAACAACAACCTGGTGCTCAGCGCCAAGGAATGCAGTGCCAAGAGCGCACGCAAGACCGCGCAGTGCGATGCCGCCAGCGCCGAATACCTGGAGCGCGACAGCGCCAACGTGGCCTGGCTGGCCGCCTCGTTTGCCCAGGCCAAGGCCCAAAAGGCGCGCGGCATCGTGCTGGTGCTGCAGGCCGACCCCGGCTTTGACCTGCCGGAAACCGAAGACGTCGACGAGAGCACCGCAGCGGGCTATGTGGGCTACCGCAACTTCATGGACGCAGTCGTCAAGGAGACCGAGCAGTTCCCGGGCCAGGTGCTGTTTGTGCACGGCGACACGCACTTCTTCAAGCTCGACAAGCCCCTGTACAGCCCCACCAGGATGCTGCCCAACCTGACCCGCCTGCAAACCTTTGGCAGCCCGTCGCTGCACTGGGTGCGGGTCACGGTGGATGTGGCTTCAGACAACGTGTTCACCGTGCAGCCGGTGGTGGTGCGCCAGCCTTGAGCGGGTTGTCTCGCCCGTAAAAAAGGCCTCTACCGCACAGCGTGTGTGCGGTAGAGGCCCTAACCCGGCACTGCCTACCCAGCCTTTGGGGACTCGGTATGCGTTCGGGACACAGGAAGTGGAATTGCGCAACGTCCGGCCAGAGGGCCGCAAACCTGCCAACCAGGCGCTGCGCAATTCCTGGGGTGGCACCCGCTGCGCCAAAGGCCAGAAGCCCAAGCGCAGTGCGGTGCCGCCCTACAGGACTTACTCGTTGTTGTCGGTCGAGAAAGTGTGCACGGCGCTGTAGGCGTTGGTCACGCCGGGCACGGTGCTGGCGATGTAGCGGGCCTTGGCTTCTTCGACGGGGCCTTGGGCCCAGCCGTGCAGGGTCACGGTGCCGTTGCTGGCGGTGACGGTCAGGTCCTTGGCTTCATCGCCCAGCTGGGTGCTGATGGCAGATTGCACCGAATTGGCCAGGTCGGCATCGTTGCCTGCGGCGTGGGCGGGGAGGAAAGCGCCTGCAGCCAGGGCGAACAGGGCGGAAGCTGCAACGCGGTTGAAAGAGCGGGTCATGGTAGTGTCCTTTGGGTGGTTGTCCGCTTGGCGGTGTTATTCAATGGAGTGATGGTCCCAAACCAGGGCTAACGGTGTGTGTCGGATCCGCTGGTTTGTGTTGCATCTGTCATCGAATGGCACCGGGGCCAAGAGGCTTAGTCGTTGGTGTCGGTCGAGAAGGTGCGCACGGTGCTGTAGGCATTGGCCACACCCGGCACGGTGCTGGCGATGTAGCGAGCCTTGGCGTCTTCTTGCGGGCCCTGTGCCCAGCCGTGCAGGGTCACGGTGCCGTTGCTGGCGGTGACGGTCAGGTCCTTGGCATCGCTACCCAGCTGCGTGCTGATGGCGGACTGGACCGAGTTGGCCAGGTCTGCGTCGTTGGTGGCAGCGTGGGCGGGGAGGAAAGCGCCAGCGGTCAGGGCGAACAGGGCAGAAGCAGCGATGCGGTTAAAAGAGCGGGTCATGGTGGAATCCTTTGGGGTTGTTGCAGTGTTTTGCGATGGGGTGATCTTCCCAAGCGGCGGCGGCTTGTGTGTGTCGGCAAGCCGCAGGCTGTGTTGCAACTGCAATCTAGGGTGAAACCCTAGGGTTTGGATTTGCTATGGTTTCTAGAGCTGCTTGCGCTGATGGAATCAGCGTAGAGCGGCGAAAAGGCTATAAACCTTGGCAAGAAAGCTCCCTCCGCTACGGTGGGGCCGTCCGGGAAGCCACCGGGACCTGAAGTTGGTATTTGTGCCTTGTTTTTAAAGGCCAAAATGGCTGTTTACGCTTACCCCATCAGCGGAAGAAGCTATCAAAAACAAAGCAAACGCGCCCTCACCCCAAATGCCCTAGCGGCAACACCCCGCTCCCTTTCACCTCGCCCAGTGAAAAGCTGGTGTGCAAATCCTTCACATTCGGCAGGTTCATCAGCACCTGCCGGGCAAACTGGCTGAAGGTGTTCAGGTCGCGCGACACCACCTGCAGCTCGAAGGTGCCGGTGCCGCTGATGTAGTGGCAAGACACCACCTCGGGGATGTTGCGGATGGCGTCTTCCAGGCCTTGCAGTGCGGGGCCGCTGTTTTGCACCGCGTCGATGCGCACAAAGGCCAGCACGTCCAGGCCGATCTTGTGCCGGTCGATCTCAGCGCGGTAGCCGCGGATGTAGCCAGCCTCTTCCAGCGCCCGCACGCGCCGCCAGCAGGGGGCGGCAGACAGGCCGACGCGCTGGGCCAGTTCGGCGTTGGTCAGGCGGGCGTTGGCCTGCAGGGCATCGAGTATCAAAAGGTCAAATTTATCGAGCATGGTGGTTTTTAAGCAAGGTTCTTTCGCATAGTAGGCGAATGCGGGCAAAGAACGCAAAGACTTTTCAGGGGTACAGGCATACACTTTTCCGACAAAGCGCAGCCCACTGCGCAGGAGACAACAACGATGAATGCACCTCTACCGGAAGCGCTGCGCAAAGCCCTTGAATCCGCGTCGCTGGACGACAAATACAGCCTGGACTACGGCCCGGCCTTCATGAGCGGGGTGCAGGCCCTGGTCAAGCTGCCCATGCTGCAGCGCCAGCGCGATGCGCGGCAGGGGCGCAACACGGCGGGCTTCATCAGCGGCTACCGGGGCTCGCCGCTGGGCACCTACGACCAGGCGCTGTGGAAGGCCGAAAAATACCTCAAGGCGCAGCACATCGTGTTCCAGCCGGGGGTGAACGAGGAGCTGGCCGCCACGGCGGTGTGGGGCACCCAGCAACTGGGCTTTTCGCCTCCGGGCACCAACAAGTTCGACGGCGTGTTTGGCATCTGGTACGGCAAGGGGCCGGGGGTGGACCGCTGCTCGGATGTGTTCAAACACGCCAACATGGCGGGCACCACCGAGTTTGGCGGCGTGATTGCGGTGGCGGGCGACGACCACATCAGCAAAAGCTCCACCGCCGCGCACCAGAGCGACCACATCTTCAAGGCCTGCGGGCTGCCGGTGTTCTTTCCGGCCAATGTGCAGGAGATTCTGGACCTGGGGCTGCACGCCTTTGCCATGAGCCGCTTCTCGGGCGTGTGGGCGGGCATGAAGACCATCCAGGAAATTGTGGAGTCCAGCGCCACGGTGATGGTGGACCCGGAGCGGGTCGTGGTCAAAATCCCCACCGACTTTGTGATGCCGCCCGGCGGCCTGCACATCCGCTGGCCCGACCACGCGCTGGAGCAAGAGGCGCGCCTCATGCACTACAAGTGGTATGCCGCGCTGGCCTACATCCGCGCGAACCGGCTGAACTACAACGCCATCGAGGGCCCGAACGATAGGTTCGGCGTGATCGCCAGCGGCAAGGCCTACAACGACACCCGCCAGGCCCTGCTGGACCTGGGCCTGGATGACGCCACCTGCCGCCGCATCGGCCTGCGCCTGCATAAGGTGGGCGTGGTCTGGCCGCTGGAGGCGCAGCTCACCCGCGAATTTGCCACCGGCCTGCAAGAGATCCTGGTGGTGGAAGAAAAGCGCCAGGTCATCGAATACCAGCTCAAAGAAGAGCTGTACAACTGGCGCGCCGACGTGCGGCCCAATGTGCTGGGCAAGTTCAACGAGCCCGAGGGCGACCTCAGCGGCGGCGAATGGTCCATGGCCAACCCCACGGCCAACACCTTGCTGCGCGCCAACGCCGACCTGTCGCCCGCGCTGGTGGCCCGGGCCATCGCCCAGCGCCTGCACAAGCTGGGCATGCCCGAGGACGTGGCCGCCCGGATCGACGCGCACATCGCCCTGCTCGATGCCACCGACCGCGCCATGGTGCTGCTGGATGCCAGCCCGGCCCAGGCGCGCCCGCCGTGGTTTTGCAGCGGCTGCCCGCACAACACCAGCACCGTGGTGCCCGACGGTTCGCGCGCCATGGGCGGCATTGGCTGCCATTTCATGGCCACCTGGATGGACCGCAGCACGGTGGGCTTTACCCAGATGGGCGGCGAGGGCGTGCCCTGGGTGGGCCAGCAGCCCTTTACCACCGACCAGCATATTTTTGCCAACCTGGGCGATGGAACCTATTTCCACAGCGGCCTGCTGGCCATCCGCCAGGCGATTGCGGCGGGGGTCAACATCACCTACAAGATTTTGTACAACGACGCAGTGGCCATGACCGGCGGCCAGCAGATCGGCGAACGCCCCGAAGGGCATTCGGTGGTGCAGATAGCCCAGTCGGTACGGGCGGAAGGTGCTATTAAAACCGTAGTGGTGACGGACGAGCCGGAAAAGTATGACGGTATCGCACTGGCCGACGGCGTGGAGGTCAAGCACCGCGACCTGCTGGACGAGATCCAGCGCGAGTTCCGGCAGATCAAGGGCACCACCATCATCATCTACGACCAGACTTGCGCCACCGAAAAGCGCCGCCGCCGCAAGCGCGGCACCGCGGTGGACCCGGCCACCCGGGTGGTGATCAACCCGCTGGTCTGCGAGGGCTGCGGCGACTGCGGCGAGCAAAGCAACTGCCTGAGCGTGGAACCGCTGGAAACGCCTTTTGGCCGCAAGCGCCAGATCAACCAGTCCAGCTGCAACAAGGACATGTCCTGCGTCAAAGGCTTCTGCCCCAGCTTCGTCACCGTGCAGGGCGGGCAGCTGCGCAAGAAAAAGCCTGCACAGGCCCTGTCGCCTTTCACCGGCAGCCCGCTGCCCGAACCCACGCTGCCCCGCATCGACGGTGTCTGGGGCATTGTGGTGGCGGGTGTGGGCGGCACCGGGGTCATCACCCTGGGCCAGCTGCTGGGCGTGGCCGCGCACCTGGAGGGCCGGGGCATCGTCACGCAAGACGCGGCAGGCCTGGCGCAAAAGGGCGGGGCCACCTGGAGCCACGTGCTGCTGGCCGACACGCAGGATGCCATCCGCACCACCCGGGTCGGCGCGGGCGCGGCGGATTTGATTTTGGGCTGCGACCCGGTGGTGGCCGCGGGCAAGGAAACCCTGGTGCGCATGCGCCCGGGCCGCACCCACGTGGCGCTGAACACCCACACCGCGCCCACAGCCGCCTTTGTGCACAACGCCGACTGGCAAGACCCCACGGCGGCCTGCACCGCCGAGATCGTGCGCGCCGCAGGGCAGGGCGGCATCGCCAGCTTCGATGCCGATGCCGCCGCCCAGCGCCTGATGGGCGACAGCCTGTACGCCAACCCCATGCTGCTGGGCTACGCCTGGCAAAAGGGCTGGGTGCCGCTGCGGCTGGACTCGCTGCTGCGCGCCATCGAGCTCAACAACATGGCGGTCGAGGCCAACAAGACCGCCTTCGCCTGGGGCCGCCGCGCGGCGGTGGACCCGGCCAGCGTGGCCACCCCGGCCCAGACCATCCAGTGGCATGCCCGCGATCGCGAGTCGCTCGATGCCATGCTGCAGCGCCGCGTGGCGTTTTTGACCGGCTACCAGAACGCGGCCTATGCGGCCACCTACAGCGCCTTCGTGGCCCAGGTGCGGCAGGCCGAGCAGCCGCTGGACGCCCGCCTGCCGCTGACCGAGGCGGTGGCCCGCTACCTGTTCAAGCTGATGGCTTACAAGGACGAATACGAGGTGGCCCGGCTGCACACCGACCCGGCCTTCCTGGCCGACATCCAGGCCCAGTTCGAGGGCGACTTCCAGTTGCACTACCACCTGGCCCCGCCGCTGCTGGCCAAAAAGAACGCCCAGGGCCAGCTGCAAAAGCGCAAGTTTGGCCCGGGCGTGCGCTTTGCATTCCAGCTGCTGGCCCGGCTCAAGGGCCTGCGCGGCACGCCGTTCGACCCGTTTGGCTACCAGGCCGAGCGGCGCACCGAGCGGGCGCTGGTGGGCGAGTACCAGGACAGCATCGCCGCGCTGTTGCCCCGGCTCACCCCGGCCAACCACGCGGCCGCCATCGACGTGGCGCGCATCCCGGAGCACATCCGTGGCTACGGGCACGTCAAGGCGCGGCACCTGGCGGCTGCGCGCCTGCAGTGGACCGGTGCTTTGGCGGCTTTCGAGATCAGCACAAAATAGGCCTCCAGCGCTTATTCAATCAGCATGGGTAGCTACATAAAAAGTAGCAACCCTGCGTTGCCAAGCCTATGGCAAGCCCCGATTCCGGATGGCGAACAGGGCGGCATACAATTGGTTCTACCCCCGCCCAGTCGCATGGCACCTGCCGTGCTGTGTCTGCGGGTTTATTTTTGCCATTTGTCGTTGGAGTCTCCTGTGTTCATTTCCTCTGCTTTTGCCCAGACCGCCCCCGCTGCTGCTGCCTCCGGTGGCGACATGATGTCGTCGCTGACCGGCATGCTGCCCCTGGTTTTGATGTTTGTGGTGCTGTATTTCGTGATGATCCGCCCCCAGATGAAGAAGCAAAAAGAGCACCGCACCATGCTTGAAGCGCTGGCCAAGGGCGACGAAGTCGCCACTGCAGGCGGCCTGATCGGCAAGGTCACCAAGATCGGTGACGGCTTCCTGAGCCTGGAAATCGCCAATGGCGTGGAAGTGCAACTGCAGCGCAGCGCCGTCGTCCAGGTCATGCCTAAAGGTACCGTCAAGTAATTCCAGCACCGTCAAGTAACTAGAAAGTATTAAGCGCGACCATGAATCGATACCCGGTATGGAAGTACGTGATCCTCCTGGTCGCGCTACTGGTGGGGGCCATTTACACCCTGCCCAATTTCTTTGGTGAAGCCCCGGCGGTGCAGGTCTCGGCCGCCCGCGCGTCGGTCAAGATCGACGACACCACGCGGGCCAAAGTGCAAGAAGCACTCCAGGCCGCCAACCTCACGCCCGACCTGATCGGCATCGAAGGCAACTCGGTCAAGGCCCGTTTTGGCAATACCGATGACCAGCTCAAGGCCAAGGATGTGGTGCAAAAGGCCTTGGTGCCCGATGCCAACGATGCCAGCTACGTGGTGGCGTTGAACCTGTTGTCGCGCTCGCCCTCCTGGCTGACCGCCTTGCACGCCTTCCCCATGTACCTGGGGCTGGACTTGCGCGGTGGCGTGCACTTCATGTTGCAGGTCGACATGCAGGCTGCGCTGACCAAAAAGGCCGAGTCCCTGGCGGGTGACCTGCGCACCAGCCTGCGCGACAAGAACGTGCGCCACAGCGGCATCGCCCGCAACGGCCAGACGATTGAACTGCGCTTGCGCGACAGCGACACCCTGGCCGCGGCCAAGGCCGTGGTGCAGGACCAGTTCCCCGACCTGGTCACCACCGACGCGCCCGACGGCACCGAGTACAAGCTCACCGCCAGCATCCGCCCCGAGGCTGCCCGCCGTGTGCAAGACCAGGCACTGAAGCAAAACATCACCACCCTGCACAACCGCATCAACGAACTCGGCGTGTCCGAGCCGGTGATTCAGCAGCAGGGCCTGGACCGCATCGTGGTGCAGCTGCCCGGCGTGCAAGATACCGCCAAGGCCAAGGACATCCTGGGCCGCACCGCCACGCTGGAAGTGCGCCTGGTCGACGAAAGCACCGAAGCCGGTGCCGCCGCGGCCGGTGCCGGTGCCGTGCCGTTTGGCGACGAACGCTACCTGGAACGCAGTGGCCAGCCGGTCATCGTGAAGAAGCAGGTGGTGCTGACCGGTGAAAACCTCACCGACGCCCAGCCCGGCTTCGACAGCCAGACCCAGGAGCCCACCGTCAACCTGACGCTGGATGCCAAGGGCTCGCGCATCTTCAAGGACATCACGCGCGAAAACATCGGCAAGCGCATGGCCATCATCCTGTTTGAAAAGGGCAAGGGCGAAGTCGTCACCGCGCCGGTGATCCGCAGCGAAATCGCCGGGGGCCGGGTGCAGATCTCGGGCCGCATGACCACCCAGGAAGCCAACGACACCTCGCTGCTGCTGCGCGCCGGGTCACTGGCCGCGCCCATGGAAATCATCGAAGAACGCACCATCGGCCCCAGCCTGGGTGCCGAGAACATCTCCAAGGGCTTCCACAGCGTGATGTGGGGCTTCTTGACCGTGGCCGCCTTCATGTGCTGCTACTACATGCTGTTTGGCGTGTTCTCCAGCATTGCGCTGGCCTTCAATCTGCTGCTGCTGGTGGCGGTGCTGTCCATGCTGCAGGCCACCCTGACCCTGCCCGGCATGGCCGCCATGGCCCTGGTGCTGGGTATGGCCATCGACTCGAACGTGCTGATCAATGAGCGCGTGCGCGAAGAGCTGCGCGCTGGTGCCTCGCCGCAAGCGGCCATCCACGCAGGTTTCGACCGCGCCTGGGCCACCATTCTGGACTCCAACATCACCAGCGCCATCGTCGGTATCGCTTTGTTGGCTTTTGGCTCGGGCCCTGTCCGCGGATTTGCCGTGGTGCACGTTCTGGGTATTGCGACCAGTATTTTTTCGAGCGTGTTCTTCTCGCGCGGCTTGGTCAACCTCTGGTATGGCCGCACCAAGAAGCTCAAATCCGTGTCCATCGGCACCGTGTGGCGGCCCGATGCCGCTATTGAAACCAAAGCCAAGTAAGGACGCGCAAGATGGAGTTTTTCAAGATCCACCGCGACATTCCGTTCATGCGGAATGCCCTGGTGTTCAACATTGTTTCGTTTGTTACCTTTTTGGCGGCCGTGTTCTTTTTGTTCTCGCGCGGCCTGCATTTGTCGGTGGAATTCACCGGCGGCACCCTGATGGAGGTGAGCTATTCGCAGCCCGCCGACCTGAACCGCGTGCGCACCGTGGTGGCGGGCCTGGGCCTGCAGGACGTGCAGGTGCAGAACTTCGGCACCTCGCAAGACGTGCTGATCCGCATGCCGGTGCAAAAAGGCGTTACGTCGGCCCAGCAAAGCGACCAGGTGCTGGCCGCTTTGAAGACCGCCGATGCGTCGGTGCAGCTCAAGCGCACTGAATTCGTCGGCCCGCAGGTGGGCGACGAGCTGGCGGTGGACGGCCTGAAAGCCCTGGCCTTTGTGGTGGCGGGCATCATGCTGTACCTGGCCATCCGCTTTGAATGGAAGTTTGCCGTGGCGGCCATCATCGCCAACCTGCACGACGTGGTCATCATTCTGGGCTTCTTTGCTTTCTTCCAGTGGGAGTTTTCGCTGCCGGTGCTGGCGGCGGTGCTGGCGGTGCTGGGTTATTCGGTGAACGAGTCGGTGGTGATCTTTGACCGGATCCGGGAGAACTTCCGGCGTTTCCGCAAAATGAACTCGATGCAGGTGATTGACAACGCCATCACCTCGACCATCAGCCGCACTATCATTACGCATGGCTCCACCCAGATCATGGTTTTGTCGATGCTGGTATTTGGTGGCCCGACCTTGCATTACTTTGCGTTGGCCCTCACTATCGGTATCTGTTTCGGCATTTACTCTTCGGTGTTTGTGGCTGCCGCCATTGCCATGTGGTTGGGAATCCAACGCGAAGATCTGGTTAAAGCCTCCAACAACAAGAAAGACGAAGACCCCAACGACCCCAACGCAGGCGCAACCGTGTGACCTGCGCCTGAAATATGGCATCTAACGCCCCCTCCCACCCTGGCCTGCAACTCGCTCGCAACGCGCGCGAGAGCTTGGTCACGGAAGTGGGGCAGGCGCTGGGGGATGTCAGCCGTGCGGTCGCTGCTCGCTTGACGGTATTGCTCGAAGAAGCCCACAGCACCCGCGAAATGCACGAACGCCAGGACGCCTGGACCGCCTTTCAACGCCAAAGCCACGCCTGGGAGCAGGCCACTGCAGCGGCTTGGCGCCAGGCCTTGCATCCCAGCACCCATGGCGGTGCGGTGCGCGACGTTGGCCTGCAGTTCGAGCTGATGGGCGACGAAGTCGTTGAAAACAAGATTCTGGCCTCGCGCCTGGCGGTCGCCATTCTGGACAAGCTGGGCGAGGCCTATGGCAACCTGTGCGCCCGCATCCAATTGCTGGAGTCCACCAGCGAGCTGGCCAGCCACGATCCGATCCGCCCCGAGGTGCTGATGCTGGCCTTGGTCGAGCAGTGGACGGCGGTGGGCCTGGCCCGCAACATGCTGCCGCTGGTCAGCGATGCCTTGCAGCGTGAGCTGGCCGCGCACTTTGTGCTTGCCTTCGAGACCTGCAACGAGCTGCTGCTGTCGCGCGGCGTGATCCCCACGGTCGATTTGCGTTCCCGTGTGAAGCGCAGCGACGCGGCAGGGGCCTCTACCGCCATGCCGCGCACCGGCCATGGAGCCACCACCCGGCCTGGCGGCATGGAAACCGATTGGAACGCGACCCGCTTTGAACCATCCAACCTGCCCACCGGCCGGCCGGGCCCGGCAGGCAGTGGTGGTGGGGACGGGATGCAGGCGCAAGGGCATGGCGGCGGTGGCAGCACGCCTGCGGCCCTCGGGCCACGCCATGCGGCCGATGAAACCCGCATGATGACGGCGGTGTCGCCCCTGGCCCGGGCCCGGCGGCGCGCCCAGGGGGTCATGGGCCACCTCAAGCGCATGCTGAACGACCACGTCAGCGATTTTGACCGTACCGAGCAGCATCCGGTCTCGCCCGCGCTGGCGCAGGCGATTGCCCGCAAACGCGATGGCGGTGACACCGACCCCATGTCCGACGGCATGGTGGTGCAAACCGACCGCTACGAATACGGCGTGGCCGATGTGTCCCATGCTGCGTCGGCCCTGCGCGAGCGCTCCAACGTCCTCAAGCAAAAGGCGGCCACGCAGGCTGAAAAAGCCACCATCGAAGTGGTCGCGTTGATGTTCCAGAGCATCCTGGCCGAAGAGCGGATTCCGCCGTCGGTACGGGTGTGGTTTGCGCGCCTGCAACTGCCGGTGCTGCGCGTGGCCCTGGCCGAGCCGGAGTTTTTCAGCACCGTAGACCACCCGGCGCGCCAGCTGATCGACCGCATGGGCTCCTGCGTCATGGGCTTTGATGCCCGGGCCATCAACGGCAGCGCCCTGGAGACCGAGATCCGGCGCGTGGTGCAGGTCATCGAGCAGTACCCGGAAACCGGGCGGCGCGTGTTCCAGCTGGTGTTTGACGAGTTCGTGCTGTTCCTGTCGAAGTTCCTGACCGAAAAAGGCAGCACCCAGCGCCTGGTCAGCCTGGCGCAACAGGTCGAGCAAAAAGAGACCCTGGCCATCCAGTACACCATTGAGCTGCGCAACATGCTCAAGGACATGCCGGTACGTGAGGAGATCCGCGCCTACCTGTTCAAGGTCTGGGCCGAGGTGCTGGCCATGGCGGCGGTGCGCAACGGCCCGCAGCACGTTGACACCATTGCCTTGAAAAAGGCGGCCTCCGAGCTGGTCTGGTCGGCCAGCGCCAAGCCCAACCGGGCCGATCGGGCCAAGGTCATCCAGAGCTTGCCGACCCTGCTGCAGCGTCTGCGCCAGGGCATGGGCCTGCTGGGGCTGGACACGCCAGCCCAAGAGGCGCACATCAAGACCATCAGTGACACGCTGGCCGATGCCTTCATGTCCAAGACCGAGGCGATTCCCCAGGCACGCATCGACTCGATGGCTGCGCACCTGGCCAACCTGGAAGATTTCTTCAGCGACGAAGCCACCGGCGACTT